>NZ_CP065997.1:6000000-6329090 GCF_016127315.1 Achromobacter deleyi | reverse complement strand
CGGCGGGCTGTCCCGATTCACGGCGGGCCCATGCAACTGCGTTATCCTGCACCCCATCATGATGAGAGCACTGTGGCTGATCCTGGGTTGCCTGATGCTGGCGCTGGGCGTGATCGGCGCCTTCCTGCCGGTGATGCCGACGACGATTTTCCTGATCCTGGCGGTGGGCTGCTTTTCGCGTTCGTCGCCGCGGCTGGAGCGCTGGCTGCTGGACAGTCCGACCTACGGGCCGTCGCTGCGCGCCTGGCGCGAGCAGGGCGCGGTGTCGCGCAAGGGCAAGTGCTATGCGTCGCTGGGCATGGCGGTGGGCTACGGCCTGTTCTGGTGGGGGGCGAAGCCGTCGCTTTTGCTTGCATCTGGCGTGGGGCTGTTTTTCCTTGCAAGCGCCGCTTATGTGCTGACGCGTCCCAGCCCGCAACCGCTTGATTCCGAAACGAAAATCC
Organism: Achromobacter deleyi; assembly: GCF_016127315.1. Lineage (NCBI taxonomy): Bacteria > Pseudomonadati > Pseudomonadota > Betaproteobacteria > Burkholderiales > Alcaligenaceae > Achromobacter > Achromobacter deleyi. Next base: position 6,328,647 of record NZ_CP065997.1, on the reverse strand, counting down.
GGCCTGATCGGGACGGTCCGGCGGCAGGCGCCTGAAGCCTGATCGAACGGCTGCGGCGCGCGTAACGCGTCGAAACCAACGTGACTTTGCCGCTTGCCTTGGCGGGCGTCTTTCTCTGCTTAAATGGCCTGCAGCGCGGCTCGGCCGGCGGGTGTGTCGCCCGCCCGGCGCTGCGGGCCCGCGAGGAAGAACCATGCATATCAAACGACGAGAACTCCTGTTCGCCGGCCTCTCGAGCGCCGCGCTGGGCATGATGACGGAGCCGGCGATGGCCATCGCCGCGCCCAGCGGCCAGCAGAGCATCGACCTGTGGCCGGACAATCGCGCGCCCGGCGGCCCTGGTCCGCAAGAGGCCGAGAAGGTCAGCGCCAAGGGCTCGGTCACGCGGGTGTCGCGGCCGCGCCTGGTGGTGTACCGGCCGGAGCGTCCCAACGGCAGCGCGATGTTGGTGATCGCCGGCGGCGGCTATGCCCACATCGAGCGCGGCACGGAAAGCACGCCCGCCAGCCTGTGGCTGCAGTCGCAGGGCGTGACCGCCTTTGAACTGGTGTACCGCCTGCCGGGCGAGCATTGGCCCGCGGTGGCGCCGCTGCAGGACGGCCAGCGCGCCATGCGCGTGATCCGCGCGTCGGCGCAGGCGTTCGGCCTGGATACCGGACACATCGGCGTGCTGGGGTTTTCCGCGGGCGGGCATCTGGCGGGCATGACCGCCGCCACCCCGGGCGTGGCGCGCTACCAGCCGGTCGATGAGGCCGACAAGCTGTCGTCGCGGCCGGACTTCGCCGGGCTGATCTATCCGGTGCTGACCTTCATGCCGCCGTTCGACCACACCCATGCCCGCCGTTCGATCGTCGGCGAGCACCCCTCCGCCGAGGAGAGCGCGGCGTTCTCGGTCGACCATCTGGCGACGGCACAGATGCCGCCGACCTTCCTGGCGCAGGCGCAGGACGATCCGATCTCGCCGGTGGACAACAGCCTGCTGATGTTCGGCGCGCTGCGGCGCCTGGGCGTGCCGGCCGAGATGCATATCTTCGCGGCCGGCAAGCATGGCTGGGGCATGGGCAAGCCGGACTCGCTGGTGCATGCGTGGCCCGGCCTGTTCACGCAATGGGCCGCGTTCAATCAGTTCTTCAAGGCCTGAGGCCCCGCCGTCAGTGCGAGTGGCGCGGGTCGCCGCGGGTCTCGACCACCTTCAGGTACAGCGTCGCGGGCTCCAGGCAGCCGCCGGTGGACAGCTGTCCCACCAGTTGCCGGTAGAGTTCCTGCCACGGCGTCTGCGCCGCTGGCGGCTGGTAGGGCGGGTCCTGCCGGCGCCGTTCCATCTCGGCCTCGTCCACCAGCGCGATCACGCTGCGCTGGTTCAGGTCGACGCGGATGCGGTCGCCGGTGCGCAGCAGCGCCAGGCCGCCGCCCACTGCGGCCTCGGGCGACATGTTCAGGATCGACGGGCTGGCCGACGTGCCGCTCTGGCGGCCGTCGCCCAGGCACGGCAGCGAGTCGATGCCGCGCTTGATCAGGTGCGCCGGCGGCGCCATGTTGACGACCTCGGCGCTGCCCGGATAGCCGACGGTGCCGGCGCCGCGAATGACCAGGATGCAGTGTTCGTCGATGTTCAGCGCGGGATCGTCGATGCGCGCGTGGTAGTCCTCCGGACCCTCGAACACGATGGCGCGCGCCTCGAAGGCGTTCTCGTCGCCGGGCGCCGACAGATAGGCGCGGCGGAAGGATTCGCCCACCACCGACATCTTGATGACCGCGCTGTCGAAGAAGTTGCCCGACAGCACGATGAAGCCGGCGCGGTGCTTGAGTGGCGCGTCGCAGCCGCGGATGACGTCGGCGTCGCGGGTCTTGGCGGCGGCCGCGATCTCGCCGATGGTCTTGCCGGACACGGTGGCGCAGCCGGCGTGCAGCCGGCCGGCGACGAGCAGTTCGTGCATCACAGCCGGGACGCCGCCAGCGCGGTGGAAGCCTTCACCCAGGTGTTCGCCGGCGGGCACGCAGTTCACCAGCAGCGGCACGTCCTCGCCCAGCCGCTGCCAATCGTCCAGGCTGAGATCGATGCCGGCGTGGCGGGCCATGGCGATCAGGTGCGGCGGACAGTTGCTGGAGGCGCCCAGCGCCGAGGCGACGACGATGGCGTTCTCGAACGCCTCGCGCGTCAGGATGCGTGACGGGCGCAGGTCTTCGCGCACCATGTCGCAGATGCGCATGCCGGTGGCGTAAGCCATCTGTCCGCGCTCGCGGTAGGGCGCGGGGATGCTGGCGCAGGTCGGCAGCGACATGCCCAGCGCCTCGGCCAGCGAGTTCATCGACAGCGCGGTGCCCATGGTGTTGCAGTGGCCGACCGACGGCGAGGAGGCCGTGGCCAGCGTCATGAAGCCTTCGTAGTCGAGCTTGCCCGCGGCCATGAGGTTGCGGGCGTGCCAGATGACGGTGCCGGAACCGACCCGCTGGCCATCGTGCCAGCCGTCCAGCATCGGGCCGCCCGACAGCACGATGGCGGGGATGTCGACGGTGGCCGCCGCCATCAGGCAGGCGGGCGTGGTCTTGTCACAGCCGGTGGTCAGCACCACGCCGTCCAGCGGATAGCCGTGCAGGATCTCGACCAGGCCCAGGTAGGCCAGGTTGCGGTCCAGCGCGGCGGTCGGGCGGCGACCCTGCTCGGCCAGCGGATGCACGGGGAATTCCATCGGGATGCCGCCGGCGTCGCGGATGCCGGCCTTGACGCGCTCGGCCAGCGCCAGGTGGTGCCGGTTGCAGGGCGCCAGGTCGCTGCCGGTCTGGGCGATGCCGATGATGGGGCGGCCCGATTGCAGCTCCTGCCGCGTCAGGCCGTAGTTGAGATAGCGCTCGACGTAGATCGCCGTCATGTCGGCGTGGGCGGGATCGTCGAACCATTTCTGGCTGCGCAGCTTGCGGGGAGTGTCGGTCATGGGTGCCTCTCGTGCTTCCTGTGCTCTCGGTGCTTCGGCCGCCGGCCTTGGCCGGGCCTAATTGCGTGCCTTGCCGATCTCGGCGTTCAGTTGCTGGATGAGTTCCGGGCCCAGCTCCTGGGTGTACTTGTCGACCACGGGCTGCACTTTTTCGCGCATGCGGGCGACTTCTTCGGGCGACACGGTGTTGATCTTCATGCCGGCCTGCTCCAGCGTGCCCATCGCCTTGAGCGAGTCGGCGCGGCTGTCCTTGCGTTCGAAGTCGCGCGAGGCCTCGGCGGCCTGGCGCACCAGCTGCTGCTCGTCGGGCGAGAGCTTGTCCCACCACTTCTTGGAGGCCAGCACCACCCAGGGCGTGTAGACGTGGCGGGTGATCGTCAGGTAGGGCTGCACTTCGTAGAACTTGCTGCTCTGGATCGTGGTGATGGGGTTTTCCTGGCCGTCGACGGTGCGGGTTTCCAGCGCCGTGAACAGTTCCGAGAACGGCATCGGCACGGCATTCGCGCCCAGGGTGTTGAACACGCCCAGCGCGATCTGGTTCTGCATCACGCGCAGCTTGATGCCCTGCATGTCCTCGGCGCGCACGATGGGGCGCTTGGAGTTGGTCATGTTGCGAAAGCCGTTTTCCCAATACACCAGGCCGATCAGGCCCCGGGCTTCGAGCTTCTTGAGCAGGTCCTGGCCCAGTTGGCCGTCGAGCACGGCGTCGGCTTCCTTCTCGCTGTTGAACAGGAACGGCAGGTCGAAGACGCCGAATTCCTTGACCATGCCGGCCAGCGGCGCGGTGGACCCGACCATCATTTCCTGCACGCCGCCGACCAGCGCGCTCTGCATCTGCTCGTCGGAGCCGAGGTTGGCCGAGCCGAAGGTCTTCATCTTGAGCTTGCCGCCGCTGAGCTTCTCCAGCTCCTGCGCCAGGTGGCGCGCGGCGCGGCCCTGCACGCTGTCGTCGTTCAGGCCGTAGCCGAAGCGGATCAGCCGCGGCTTGACGTCGGCGGCCGCGGCCACGCCGGCGAAGGCGCAGGACAGGGCCGCGGCCAGCAGGATGAGGCGGGTCTTGAAAGGCTTGTTCATGGTGTTCCTCCTTGGCTTCTTCTGTGTGGCGTCGTGCCGACGCCGCTGTTGGCGGGCCTCAGTGCATCCAGCTCGCGGGGACGGTGATCAGTTCCGGGAAGATCACCAGCAGTACCAGCAGCAGCGTGTAGGCCACGACATAGCGCCAGACGCCCTTGCAGATGGTTTCCATGTTGATGCGGGCGACGCCGCAGACCACGTTGAGTACGGTGCCGACCGGGGGCGTGAGCAGGCCGACGCAGCCGACCATGACGAACATGACGCCGAAATAGACGGGGTCGATGCCGGCCTGGGTGACGACCGGCATGAGCACCGGCGCCAGGATCAGGATGGTGGGCGTCAGGTCCATGACGGTGCCGACCAGCGTCAGCAGCACCAGCAGCGCGAACATCAGCAGCTTGGGCTGGTCCAGCACCGGCTCCAGCAGCGCGATCAGGTCCTGCGGCATATCGGCCAGCGTGATCATGTAGGACGACACCATGGCGGCGGCCACCAGGAACATGACCACGGCGGTGGTGCGGGCGGCGTTGATGAACAGCGGCAGCAGGTGGCGCAGGCCGATCTCGCGGTAGACGAACAGGCTGACGATGAGCGCGTAGACGGCGGCGACCACCGCCGCCTCGGTCGGCGTGAAGATGCCGCCGCGCAGGCCGCCGATGATGATGACCGGCAGCATCAGCGCCCAGGCCGATTCGCGCAGCGCCCGCAGCCGGGCGCGCCACGGCTGGCGCGGCATCGGCTTGATGGCGCCGTGCTTGCGCGCCACCCAGGTCCATACCGCCACCAGCGTCAGGCCCATCATCAGGCCGGGCGCGATGCCGGCGAAGAACAGCTTGGTGATGGAGACGTTGGTGGCGACGCCGAAGATGATGAACGAGATCGACGGCGGGATGATCGGGGCGATGATGCCGCCGGCGGCGATCAGGCCCGAGGCCTGGCCGGCGTCGTAACCTTTTTCGCGCAGCATCGGAATCAGCAGCGAGCCGAGCGCGGCCGCGTCGGCCACGGCCGAGCCGGACAGCGCCGCCAGCAGCACGCTGGCGAAGATGGCGACGTAGCCCAGTCCGCCCTGGATGTGGCCGACGAACATGCTGGCCAGGTTGACGATGCGGCGCGAAATGCCGCCCGCGTTCATCAGTTCGCCGGCCAGCATGAACAGCGGCACCGCCATCAGCGTGAAGCTGTTGGCGCCGGACAGCATGTTCTGCGCCAGGATCTGGGTATCGAAGAAATCGAGTTGGAACATCATGGCGATCGCGCTCAACAGCAGCGCGAACGCGATCGGCATGCCCAGGGCGATGAAGCCCAGCAGCACCAGCAGGAAGACGGTCAGGATCATGGGGCGGGTCCGAGCAGAGGGGCGGGCGGGTCAGACCAGCGGGTCTTCGGGACTGGATTCGGCGGGCAGGGGGCCGCCCGCCAGCACGCGGATCAGGTCGAACAGGGTCAGCAGGCCCATGGCGACGGCGGCATAGAGCGCGGCGGCGTTGAAGACCGCCAGCGGCATCGACGTCACCGGCAGGCGCGTGTCGAGCCCGATCAGGGTCTGCGTCCAGCTGCCGTCGGCCATCAGCCACAGCACCCACAACACCAGCAGCTGGCAGAAGATGTGCGAGACGCGGCGCGCGGCGGGGCCGAAGCGTTCCACCAGCATCGTCACGCCGATGTGCTGGTGATCGCGCAACGCCAGCACCGAGCCCAGGAAGATCAGCCAGACGAAGGCAAGGCGCGAGACCTCGTCGGAGGCGTTGATGCCGGAGTTGAACAGGTAGCGCATGGCGACGTTGCCGAACAGCAGCACCACCATGACCACCAGACAGGCCACCATCAGCCAGGTCTGCAACCGGGCGCACCAGTCGGCCGCGCGCGCCAGCGCGCCGCCGCCAGGCCGCCCCTTTGGGGATCCTTGCATGCTTGTCTCCTCTTTTCCGTTTTCCGGAATTCTTATGGATATCGCGAGGGTAATGTTAGCGCTAACATTTTTGGTTTGGCAAGCCCTGATCTTTAGGTCAGACTACGTGCTCGCCAACCGCCCAGTCAGCTCGATGTCCATCCGCAAGCCCCGCAGCACCCGCGCCGGACGGGTGACCATGCAAGAGGTCGCCGACCGCGCCGGGGTCAGCGCGATCACGGTGTCGCGCGCCCTGCGCACGCCCGACAAGGTGGCCGAGGCGGTGCGCCTGCGCATCGCCGAGGTCTGCCGCGAACTGGGCTACGTGCCCAACCACGCCGCCAGCGCGCTGGCGTCGGCGCGGTCGCAGACCATCGTGGTGCTGATCCCGTCGCTGAGCAATGTGGTGTTCGTGGATATCATCACCGGCATCAAGGACGTGCTGGACGAGCAGGGCTACCACTTGCTGATCGGCGTCACCGGGTATTCGCCCGACGCCGAAGAGGCGTTGCTGCGCAAGTACCTGCAGCATCTGCCCGATGGCCTGATCCTGACCGGCATCGACCACAATCCCGGCGTCTGGGAACTGCTGCGGGCGCAAGCCATGCCTACGGTGCACACGATCGAGACGCTGACGGGCAACGAGGGCATGAGCGTCGGTTTCTCGCAGTTCGAGTCCGGCTATGCCGCCGGCCGCCATCTGGTGGAGCGCGGCCATCGGCGCATCGGCATCGTCGGCGCGCAGCTCGATCCGCGGTCGCTGCGCCGCTGCGATGGATGCCGGCAGTCGCTGCGCGAGGCCGGCCTGTACGATCCCGCGCTGGAAATCATGACGCCCGAGAAGTCCTCGATCGCGTTGGGCGCGACGTTGCTGGAAACGCTGCTGGCGCGGCATCCGGACTGCGACGCCGTCTTCTTTTGCAATGACGACCTGGCGCAAGGGGCGGTGTTCCAGTGCGGCCGCCTGGGCGTGAGCGTTCCCGGCCAGGTGGCATTGGTGGGGTTCCATGACTTCGCGGGCACCGCCTGGACCACGCCGCCACTGTCCACCATCGCCACGCCACGCTACGAGATCGGCCGGGAGGCGGCGCAATTGCTGATGCGCCACCTGGCCGGCCAGCCTATCGCGCAACGCCACGTCGACCTGGGCTTCACGCTGGTGCGGCGCGAAACCACCTGATCCCGGCGTCAGCCGGCGCGCCGCAGCGCCAGGAACACGCCGGACGCCATGATCATGGCGATGCCGGTCAGCGCCAGCCCGTCGGGCGGACGCTGGAACCAGAAGGTGCTGAAAGCCACCGCCAGCAGCAGCTGGAAGTAGTTCAGCGGCGCCAGCGTGGCCGCCGAGACGCGCTGGAAGGCGGCGATCAACAGGATCTGCGCCAGCCCGCTGCAGGCGCCCAGGCCCACGATCAAGGCCATGTCCGTCAGGTCCGGCCAGGGATCCGGCAGGAAGAAGGGCGCGGGCAGGGCCGTGACGATCAGGCAGATGAAGGCGGTGTAGGCGTATTGCACCGGGCCGGCCACCTTGCCCGACAGCTTGCGGGTCAGCACCTGGAAAATGGCGTAGCTGACCGCCGAGACCGCCATCAGCAGCGTGCCCAGCGCCGGCAGGTCGGCGCCCGGCCGCACGATCAGCAGCATGCCGGCAAAGCCGGCCGCCACCGCCGCCCATTGCACCGGCCGCACCCGTTCGCCCAGCAGCCAGGGCGACAGCGCGACCATGATGAGCGGCGAGGTGAAGTAGATGGCCGTGGCCTCGGACAGCGGCATCCAGATCAGCGCCGTCATGAAGCAGGTGCCGACCGTTGCCAGCATCAGGCCGCGCAGGATCAGCAGGGGTTTTTGCGGCGCGCCGCGCAGGTCCGGCCAGCCGTGGCGCCACAGCAGCCCCAGCGCCAGCGTCGCCACGGCGAGATAGCGCATGATGTTCAGGAACGGCGCCGGGTAGCGCATCAGCATCTGCTTGGAACCGGCGTCGAAGGTGGCGAAGGCCACCAGCGCCGCGAAGAACAGCAGGATGCCGGCCTGGCGCGAACCGGCGGCCGGGATGGCGCCGGGCGCCGTGGCGGAGGAGGTGGCCATGGCGTGGCTCAGGCGCGGGCCAGGCCTTGCAGGAACGCGTCCAGCGCCGGGCCGATGGCCTGCACCATGTAGCCGCCTTCCTGCACAACCACCGTGGGCAGGCCCAGGCTGGCGACGCGCGCGCCGATGTCGCGGTAGGCGTCGATGTCCAGCTTCAGCACGCTGATGGGATCGTCCTTGTAGGTGTCGAAGCCCAGCGCCAGCACCAGCGCCTGCGGGCCATAGCCGGCCAGCGCCGCCAGCGCCGAGTCCAGCGCCCGCAGGAACGGGTCGTTGCCGGCGCCGTGCGGCAGCGGCAGATTCAGGTTGCCGCCCTCGCCGGCGCCGTGGCCGCGTTCGTGCGCATAGCCGGTGTAGAACGGGTAGTAGCCGGTGGGGTCGGCGTGCAGCGACACCGTCATGACGTCGGCGCGCTGGTAGAAGATGTTCTGGGTGCCGTCGCCATGGTGCGCGTCGACGTCCAGCACCGCCACCTTGGACCAGGTCTGCAACAGCCGGGCGGCGGCGGCCGCGCTGCTGTTCAGGTAGCAGAAGCCGCCGGCGCGGTCGCGGTGGGCATGGTGGCCCGATGGCCGGCACAGCGCATAGGCCGAGCCGCCGGTGGCGGCCACGTGTTCGGCCGCGGCCACCGCGCTATGGGTCGAGCGCAGCGCCGAGCGCCAGGTATGCGGGCCGATGGGGCAGGACAGGTCGCTCAGGTAGTAGCCGGTCTGCGCCACGATCGACGGCGACGGGCAGGGGCCGCGCCCCGCCGTTTCGACGCGGCCGCTGTAGTAGGGCGACAGGTTCGGCAGCACTTCGGGGCCGGGATCGACGCCCGGGGCCTTGAGCGCCTGCCAGCGGGTGAACGCGGTTTCCAGGTAGTCCAGGTAGTCCGCGCTGTGGATGGCTTCCAGCGGCTGACGGCCGTAGTCGGGCGGCGCCTCGACCGCGATGCCGCGGGCGGCCAGCGCGCCTTGCAGGCTGTGGGCGCGCGAGGGCAGGTCGGTGGGGGCGCTGATGCGTCCCAGCCGCATGAACTGCTGGGGCGTGTGCAGCAGTTGTTCTTCCGAGAAAAACGCCTTCATGGTGTTCCTTTGCGCGTCAGTGCGAACAGCCGGAGTCCGGGGCCTGCCCTGGCTGCTTGATCTCGATCTCGACGAACACGAACTCGGTGTCGCCCGGGTTGATGACGTTGTGCTCCACGCCCACCGGCCGGTAGTAGGACACGCCGGTGGTGAGCTGGCTGGTGACCTGGCCGTTGGGGGTGTCCAGCAGCAGCGGGCCGGTGGTCTGCGGCACCACCACGTAGTTCATGCCGTGACGGTGCCAGCCGGTTTCCCCGCCGGGCGGAAAGCGCCATTCGGTGACGGTGACCTGGTCGTTGTCGATCTGGACGGTGGGCACGGCGGGGGGGCGTTGCATGCGAGTCTCCTGGTGGTGATGGCCGCTTCAGGCCGCGGCCTGCGCCTGGGTCGGATCCCAGTGCTGGCCGGGCACGGCGGCGATGAGTTGTTGCGTGTAGGCGTGCTGCGGGTTGTCGAAAATCTGGCTGGGCGATCCGTATTCCACCACTTTGCCCCGGTGCATGACCAGCACGGAATTGCAGATCTGCGCGGCCACGCGCAGGTCGTGGGTGATGAACACCAGCGCGATCTTCAGGCGCTGCTGCAGGTCGTGCAGCAGCTGCAGCACCTGGGCCTGCACCGACACGTCCAGCGCCGACACCGATTCGTCGGCCACCAGCACCTTGGGCTCCAGCGCCAGGGCGCGGGCGATGCCGATGCGCTGGCGCTGGCCGCCCGAGAACTGGTTGGGGTAGCGGTCGAAGGCGGACGGGTCCAGCCCCACCAGCGACAGCAGCTCGCGCACCCGGGCCTCGGCCTGCGCGCGCGGCACGCCGTTGGCGACCGGGCCGTCGCTGATGATGCGGCCCACGGTATGGCGCGGGTTGAGCGAGGCGAAGGGATCCTGGAAGATCATCTGGATGTCCTTGCGCAGCGGCCGGAAGCGCGACTCCGGCATGGCGGCGATGTCCTGGCCGTTGAAGATCAGCTGGCCGCCGTTGATGCCGACCAGCTTGAGCAGGCACTTGCCGATGGTCGACTTGCCCGAGCCGGACTCGCCGACGATGCCCAGCGTCTCGCCGCGGCGCACGCTGAAGCTGACGCCGTCGACCGCGTGCACCTCGCGCTTGCCGCCCAGCCAGCCGTGGCCGATGACGTAGGTCTTCTTCAGGTCCTTCACTTCCAGCACCGGCCGTTCCTGCTCGGCGGCGGCGCGTTCCTCGCCGCGGCGATGCGGCACCGCCGCGATCAGGCGCTGGGTGTAGGGATGGCGCGGACGGTTCAGCACTTCCTCGGCCGGGCCCTGTTCGACCAGCACGCCTTTCTCCATCACCGCCACCCGGTGCGCGATCTCGGCGACCACGCCGAAGTCATGGGTGACGAACATCACGCCCATGCCCTTTTCCTTCTGGATGCGGGCGATCAGCGCCAGGATCTGCGCCTGGGTGGTGACGTCGAGCGCGGTGGTCGGCTCGTCGGCGATCAGCAGCGCCGGTTCCAGCGCCAGCGCCATCGCGATCATGACCCGCTGGCGCTGGCCGCCCGACAGGCGGAACGGGTAGACGTGGTAGAGCGTGGCCGGATCGGGCAGGCCGACGAAGGCCAGTAGTTCCAGTGTGCGCAGCATGCGTTCCGGGCCGGGGTAGGCGTTGTGGACCCGCATGACCTCGTTGATCTGTTCGCCCACGGTCATCAGCGGGTTCAGCGCCGACAGCGGTTCCTGGAAGATCATCGCCATGTCCTTGCCGCGCATGCCTTGCAGCGTGGCTTCGTCCTGGCGCAGCAGGTCGGCGCCGCGGAACAGGATGCGGCCCTGTTGCGGCGTCAGGTAGTCGGGCAGCAGGCCCATGATGGCGTTGGCGCTCATGGACTTGCCCGAGCCCGATTCGCCGACGATGCAGAGGATCTCGCCGGCGTGGATGTCATACGAGACGTCCTGCACCGCGAACGGGCGGTCGCCGCCGCGGGGCAGGGCGATGCTGAGGTTCTGGATGGACAGCAGGGGCGGGGAAGCGTTCATGCCGGTCTCCTATTCGCCGCGCTTGCGCAGTTGCGGGTTGAGGGCGTCGTTCAGGCCTTCGCCGATCAGGTTGATGGCCAGCACGGTCAGCAGGATCGCCACGCCCGGCCACACGCTCATCCACCAGGCTTCGCGGATCATGGTGCGCGCGGCGCCGATCATGAAGCCCCAGCTCATCTCGTTGCGATCGCCCAGCCCCAGGAAGGACAGCGACGATTCGGTCAGGATGGCGGTGGCCACCATGAACGAGGCCGAGACGATGATGGGCGACATGGCGTTCGGCAGGATCTGCGTGCCGACGATGCGTGCCGGCGTCTGGCCGATGACGATGGCCGCCTGCACGAACTCGCGCTGCTTGAGCGTCATGAACTCGGAGCGCACCAGGCGCGCCGCGGGCGGCCACGACACCACCGCGATCGCGCCCATGATCGAATACATCGAGGGGCTCAGGATGGCCACCAGCACCACCGCCATCGCCAGCTGCGGAATGGTCTGGAAGAACTCGGTGAAGCGCATCAGCAGGTCATCGACGCGGCCGCCGCAGTAGCCGGCGATGGCGCCGACGACGATGCCGAACACCAGCGCCACCGCGGTCGACAGCAGGCCCACCATCAGCGAGACGCGCGCGCCCCACACCAGGCCGGCGGTGATGTCGCGGCCCAGCATGTCGGTGCCGAACGGGTAGGCGGCGTCGGTGAAGGGCGGGATCAGCGGATCGGCCACCATCATCCAGGGCGAATCCTGGTACAGCAGCGGCGCGGCCAGCGCCACGATGACCACGGCCAGCACGATGGCCAGTCCGGCCACCGCGCCGTAGTTGCGCATATAGCGTCGGGCGAATTGCTTCATGCCGAGGCTCCTTGTTGCGCGCCCGCGCCGATACGCGGATCGATCAGGCGGTACAGCACGTCGGTCAACAGGTTGAACACCACCACCATGATCGAGGTCACCAGGAAAATGCCCAGCAGCAGCTGGTAGTCGCGCTGCAGCAGCGCATCGAACATCAGCCGGCCGATGCCCGGCCAGGCGAACACGGTTTCGGTCAGCACCGCGCCGCCGGCCATCTGGCCCAGCTGGATGCCGGCGAAGGTGATCACCGGCAAGAGCGCGTTGCGCAGCACGTGGGCGCGGATCACTCGGCTGGGGCTGACGCCCTTGGCGCGCGCCGTCTTGACGAAGTCCATGCCGATCACTTCCAGCATCGAGGCCCGCGTCAGGCGCACGTACACCGCCATGAAGAAGCAGCCCAGCGTCACCGTCGGCAGGATCAGGTGCTGGGCGATGTCGCCCGCACGGGCCCACCCGGTCAGGCCGGCGCCCACGGTCTCCATGCCGAACGCCGGCAGCCAGCCCAGCACCACCGAGAACAGCAGGATGCCCATCAGCGACAGCCAGAACAGCGGCGTGGCGTATAGCAGCAGGGCGCCGGTCATGACCGAGCTGTCGATCCAGCGGCGCTTGTTGCGGTAGCGCGCCTTGGCCGCGACCACGCCCAGCAGCACGCCCAGCACGATCGAGAAGACGAAGGCGCAGGACATCAGCAGGAAGGTGGCGGGCAGGCGCTCGACGATCAGGTCCAGCACCGGCACGTGGTTGCGGTAGGAAAAGCCCAGGTCCAGCTGGACCACGCCCTTCAGGTACAGGAACAGCTGCGTCAGCACCGGCTTGTCCAGCCCGAACGCGACGCGCAGTTGCTCGACGTAGGCGGCATCGCCCGCGCCGGCCTGCCCCGCCAGCACGGCGGCGGGGTCGCCGGGCGCCAGGCGGATCAGGAAGAAATTGATGATGACCACGCCCAGCACGACCACCAGGGCCTTGCCGATGCGCGAAACCAGGAAAGACAGGAATTTCATGCTGTGGGTCCTCCGTGGACGGGCGCGGACGTCCGTCGCGCGGCCGGGCGCCGCGGGCGGGCCGGATGGCGCCGCCCGCGGCTTGCGGCGTTTACTTCTCGATGTAGACGTCGTCGAACGACTCGTTCAGGCCGATGGCCGTCCTGACGAGGTTCTTGACGTTGGCGCGATACAGCGTGGGGAACTCCATGTCCACCAGGAAGCCGTTGGCGACTTCATTGACCAGCGTGGTCTGCAGCTGCGTGTAGAGCGCCTGGCGCTTGGCCGGATCGACTTCGGACGCGGCGGCTTCCCACTGCTTGTCGGTCTCGGGGTTGCTGTAGCCCTGCACGTTGGCGAACGGCGACCCCTTGACGATGTTGGACGAGATGTACAGGCGCTGCACGCCCAGCGCCGGATCGCCGTACTGGTAGGTGAAGTTGGTGGTCAGGTCGAAGTCCCAGTTGCCGGTGCGGCTGGCCCAGCCGCCGGCGTCGGTCGATTCCAGGTTGACCTTGAAGCCCAGCTGTTCGAGCGCCTGCTTGGTGTATTCGCCCAGGCGGTCCCAGGTCGAGCCGTAGGGGAAGCTCAACTGGCGGATGGTGTAGTCGCCGGGCTTGATGCCCGATTCCTTGATCAGCTCGCGCGCCTTCTTCATGTCGAACGGCATCGGCGGCATGTTCTTGTCGTAGAACATCTCGGTGGTCACGAACGGGCTGGTCGAGACCTTGCCCAGGCCGAAGAAGATGTTGTTGACCACCATGTTGCGGTTGATCGCGGCCATCACCGCCTGGCGCACCTTCAGGTTGTCGAAGGGCGGCTTGCGCATGTTGAAGATCAAGTAGGCCTGGGGCGAGAACATTTCCCAGCCGGCCGTCGTGTATTCGACCTTCGGCAGGGCGCGCAGGCGCTTGATGTCGACGTTGTCGACGTCGCCGCCGCGCAGCACGTCGACGCTGCCGCGCTCGAACGCCACCGCGCGCGAGGCCGCGTCCGGGATCACGTTGAACACCAGCTCATCCAGGTAGGGCTTGCCCGGTTTCCAGTAGTCGGGGTTGCGCACCAGCTTGATGTACTCGCCGCGCTTCCATTCCTTGAACATGAACGGGCCGGTGCCGATCGGCTTCTGGTTGGCCGGATTGGCCATGTAGTCGGTGCCGGCATAGATGTGCTTGGGCATGATCGGCGCGAAGCCCGGCTCGAACATCAGCATGAAGGCCGGGAACGGCGACTTCAGCTTGATGACCACGGTCTTCGGGTCGGGCGCCTGCACCGAATCGACGAACTTGTTCAGGATGACGCGGGCCCGCGCATGGGTCTTGGGCAGCATGTCCGCCAGCGTGAAGACCACGTCGTCGGCGGTGAACGGCTTGCCGTCGTGCCACTTGACGTTGTCCTGCAGGTGGAAGGTGTAGGTCAGGCCGTCGGCCGCCGCTTCCCACGACTTGGCCAGGCCGGGTTGCGGCTTGAGGTCGGTGGTGTAGGTCAGCAGGCTTTCATAGATCTTGCCGGCGACGAACTGGGTCGGCCCCTGCTGGTTGATGGCCGTGACGATCACGGGCGGTTCGGGCTGGACGATCATGTTGAGCGTGCCGCCCTTGGTCTGGGCCAGGGCCTGCGTGGCGGGCAAGGCGGCCGCCAGGACCAGGGCGCCGATGCTGAGGGAGAACCAAGTCTTCGATTTCACTGCGAGCCTCCGGGCTGGAAGAGGGTTGTCAGGTGGCCGCGCGTCACGCGGCGTGTGCCGCTTAAGACAAGCAAACCTCGTGCCACCTGTTTCTCGGGGAACTGCGGGGTGGAGCTGCTACAACAATGCTTCGTATGGGTGCAGGCAAGGCGCCGCGCACCAATGCGGCGAACGCCGAGGTGCATGCGGTGCTACAGGCTGATGTCGATCCAGGTGGTTTTCAGGTCGCTGTACTTGTCCAGCGCGTGCAGTGATTTGTCGCGGCCGAAGCCCGATTGCTTGACGCCGCCGAACGGCACGGTGATGTCGCCGTCGGCATAGCAATTGATCCACACCAGGCCGGCGCGCAGGCGGCGCGACAGGCGGTGCGCGCGGCCCAGGTTGGCGGTCCAGAGCCCGGCGCCCAGGCCGTACGAGGAATCGTTGGCCAATGCGATGGCTTCGTCTTCCGTATGGAAGCGCTGCGCCGCCAGCACCGGGCCGAAGATCTCCTCGCGGATCAGCGCGCTGGACGCATCGGCGCAATCGAAGATGGTGGGCTCGATGTAGAAGCCGCCGCTGTCGGTGCGCACCTGCCGTCCGCCGATGCGCAGCGTCGCGCCCTCGGCCTGGCCGGCCGCGATGCGGGCCATCACCGAACGCGTCTGGCGCTCGTCGACCATGGCGCCCAGCGCCGTGGCCGGATCCAGCGGATTGCCCGGCCGCATCTCGGCCGCATGCCGGGCCACCTTCTCCATGAAGGTGTCGTAGATGGCGTCGTGCACGTACAGGCGCGAGCCGGCGATGCAGACTTCGCCCTGGTTCGAGAAGATCGCCAGCGCGGCGATCTGCGCGGCGCGGTCCAGGTCGGGACAGTCCTCGAAGACGATGTGGGGCGACTTGCCGCCGCATTCCAGCCAGACGCGCTTCAGGTTGGATTCGCCCGAATAGCTCATGAAGCGCTTGCCGGTGGCGGTGGAACCGGTGAAGGCCACGCAGTCGACGTCCGGATGCAGGCCCAGCGCGCTGCCGGCGACCGGGCCGGTGCCGGGCACCACGTTGAACACGCCGGCGGGAATGCCGGCCTGCTCGGCCAGCGCCGCCAGCCGCAATGCGCTCAACGACGACTGCTCGGCCGGCTTGAGGATGACGCTGTTGCCGGCGGCCAGCGCCGGCGCGACTTTCCACGCCGCCATCAGCAGCGGGTAGTTCCACGGCACCACCGCCGCCACCACGCCGAGCGGTTCGCGCGTCACGGTGGCGAGCGCGTTGCCGCCGGTGGGCGCGATCTCGTCGTAGCGCTTGTCGATGGCCTCGCCGTACCAGGCATAGCAATGCGCGGTCTCGGGCAGGTCGAAGGCCAGCGCGTCGCGGATCGGCTTGCCCATGTCCAGCGTCTCGATCAGCGCCAGTTCCTCGCTGTGTTCGGTGATGAGCTGCGCCAGCCGCACCAGGCGCGCCTTGCGTTCGCGCGGCGCCAGGCCGGACCAGACGCCGGCTTCGAAGGCGCGGCGGGCGGCCGCCACGGCGCGATCGACGTCGGCCTGGCCGCAGGCGGCCACGTCGGCCAGCTTGCGGCCGTCGATCGGGCTGGTGGCCGCGAAGGTGGCGCCATCGGCGGCATCGGCGTAGGCGCCGTCGATGTAGGCCTGGCCGCGCAGCGTCAACGCGTCGGCGCGGGCTTGCCAGTATTCGAGGGTATGCAGGGTCATGACGTGTCCTCGGTTCAGCGCGCGGCGTTGGCGCGGGCCACCATGGCGTCCAGCAGCACGTTGCAGCCGGCTTCCAGGTGCGCGGGCTGCGCGTCCTCGATTTCGTTGTGGCTGATGCCGTCCTTGCACGGCACGAAGATCATGGCGGTGGGCGCCACCGCGGCCATGTAGACGGCGTCGTGGCCGGCGCCGGTGACGATGTCCATCGCCGGCAGGCCGCGGCGGGCGGCGCCTTGCCGCACCTTTTCGATCAGGTCCGGATCGAACGGGGTGGGGCGGAAGTACTGCACGTCTTTGACGTCCACCTGCACGCCGTGTTTTTCGGCGATCTCGCGGCAGGCGTCGCGCCAGGCCTGGTCCATGCGCGTGAGGGTGGCTTCGTCTTCGTGGCGCAGGTCGGTGGTAAAGCGCACCTGGCCCGGGATCACGTTGCGCGAGCCGGGGTGCGCGTGGATCTCGCCCACCGTGCCGCGCCCGTGCGGCTGGTGCGCGTTGGCGATGTTGACCACGGCCTGCAGCAGATAGCTGGCGGCGAACAGCGCGTCGCGGCGAATGCCCATGGGCGTCGGGCCGGCGTGCATTTCCATGCCGGTCACGGTGACGTCGTACCAGCGCAGGCCGAGCGAACCGGTCACCGCGCCGATCACTTTCTCTTCGTGCTCCAGGATCGGACCCTGCTCGATGTGGGCCTCGAAATAGGCATCCACCGGGCGGCCGCCGACCGGCTCGGCGCCGGCGTAGCCGATCGCCTGCAGCTCATCGCGCACCGCCAGGCCCTTGGCGTCGCGCGCGCTCAGCGCCGTCTCCAGCGAGAACTTGCCGGCGAATACGCCCGACCCCATCATCACCGGCACGAAGCGCGAGCCTTCCTCGTTGGTCCAGATGGCCAGTTCCAGCGGGGCTTCGGTCTGCACGCCGGCGTCGTTCAGCGTGCGCATCACTTCCAGGCCGGCCAGCACGCCGAAGCAGCCGTCGAACTTGCCGCCGGTGGGTTGCGTGTCGATGTGGCTGCCGGTCATCACCGGCGCCAGCGCGTCGTTGCGGCCGGCGCGGCGGGCGAAGATATTGCCCACCTGGTCCACGCGGATCGTCAGGCCGGCGTCGCGCATCCAGCCGGTGACCAGGTCGCGGCCCTGGCCGTCGAGCGCGGTCAGGGCCAGGCGGCAGTTGCCGCCCTTGGGCGTGGCGCCGATCTCGGCCAGATCCATCAGGGATTGCCAGAGCCGGTTGCCGTTGACGGACAGGGATGAAGTCATGGTGATCCTCGTTCGGTGTTAGTGGGTGGAGGCCGCGGCCTGGCGCGCCAGGGCGGCCTCGCGGATGGCGGAGAGCGTTTGGCCGGGGGCGATGCCGTCGGCGTCGTAGCGGATTTCCAGCAGCGCGGGCCGGTGCTCGCGCTCGGCGTAGGCCAGCGCGCGGTCGAATGCCGCGCCGAAGTCCTCGGTGCGTTCGACGGCCTCGCCGTAGCCGCCGTAGCCGCGCACGATCTGGGTGAAATCGGGGTTCTCGAAATCCAGCGCGATCGGGCGGCCGGGGAACTCGCGTTCCTGGTGCGCGCGGATCGTGCCCCACATGCCGTTGTTGAACACCAGCACCACGATGCCCAGCCTGTACTGCTGGGCCACGCCCAGTTCCTGCAGGTTCATCTGGAAGCAGCCGTCGCCGGCGTAGCAGACCACGGTCCGGTCGGGGTGTTCGAGCTTGGCCGACACGGCCGCCGGCAGGCCGTAGCCCATCGACCCCACGGTCGGCGCCAGGCTGGTGCCCAGGCCGGTGAACTGGCGGTAGCGGTGCGGATACAGCGCGTAGTTGCCCGCGCCCACCGTGATGCAGGCGTCCGGCGCCAGGCGCTGGTTGACCAGCGCGGCCACGGCGTCCAGGCCCAGCGGGCCGGGTGACGGCAATGGATTGAGCGAATCCAGGTATTCGGCGTGGGCCGCGCGCACCGCCGCGCCGCGCGGCGTGGCGTGGGCCGGTTGCAGCGTGGCCAGCGCCTGCGCGAAGCCGGCCACGCTGGCGGCGATCGCCTGGGTCGGGGCGTAGACGCGGCCCGGCTCCTGCGGATCCGGGTAGACGTGGATCAGCGCCTGGCGCGGCAGCGGGCTCTCGATCAGCTGATAGCCTTCGGTGGTGGCCTCGCCCAGGCGCGTGCCCACCGCCAGGATCAGGTCGGCCGTCTGGATGCGCGCCCGCAGCGCCTCGGTCATGCCCCAGCCCATCTGGCCGGCGGCGTTGGGGTGGCGCTGGTCGAAGCACTCGAGCCGGCGCCAGGCGGTGGCCACTGGCAACTCGAAGCGTTCGGCGAAGGCGGCGACCTGCTGGATCGCATCGGCGTTCCAGCCGCTGCCGCCCACCACCATGACGGGCCGCTCGGCCTGGTCGAGCAACTGGCGCAGGCGGTCCAGGTCGGGTTGGCCGGGGCTGGCGGCGACGCGCTGGTAGCGTGGCATGTCGGCCACCGTGGCCGTGCCCCACAGCGTGTCTTCCGGCAGCGCCAGCACCACCGGGCCGGGGCGGCCGCTGGTGGCGGTGGCGTAGGCGCGCGCCACGAATTCCGGGATGCGGTCGGTGCGGTCGATCTGCGCCACCCACTTGGCCATCTGGCCGAACATGCGGCGGTAGTCGATCTCCTGGAAGGCTTCGCGTTCGTAGAAGTCGTTGCCGACCTGGCCGACGAACAGGATCATTGGCGTCGAATCCTGGAACGCGGTGTGCACGCCGATGCTGGCGTTGGTGGCGCCCGGGCCGCGGGTGACGAAGCAGACGCCGGGTTCGCCCGTCAGCTTGCCATGGGCCTCGGCCATGTAGGCGGCGCCGCTTTCCTGGCGGCACACCACCGGCTCGATGGCGCCGCGGTGCTCGTTCAGCGCGTCGATGCAGGGCAGGTAGCTCTCGCCCGGAATCATGAAGATGCGGCGCGTGCCGTGGATGCGCAGCTGCTGCATCAGGATCTGGCCGCCGTTGCGCGGCAGGGGGGATACAACCGTCATGCAAACACTCCCGGGATGGGCTGTCCGCGCCGGGCGCGGGCTTGGGGTTCGTGGCAAGGGGGGGGGGCGGACGGCGCCGCCAGTGGGTTGGCGCGCGGGGCCTAGATATCGGGCCGGATGCTCCCGTCGTCGTCGCCAAAGTCTTCCCGCAGACGGGCCAGGATGCCGATCAGGTGCGCATGCATGGCATGGCGCGCGCGGATCGGATCCCGCGCCAGGATGGCGGTCAGGATGCGCTGGTGCTCGGCGTGGGCAACCGCCCACACCTTGGTGTTGACGAAGTAATCCTGCATGCGGCTGAACACCGGGCTGGCCAGGCTCAGGCTCCACAGGTGGGCCACCGAGGCCGCCAGCGCCGCGTTGCCGCAGGCGGCCGCGATGGCGCTGTGGAATTCGCGGTCATGCCAGCCCGGCGCGTCCGTCAGCGACATGGCCTCGTGGGCGGCGCGGATGGCGGCGAGCTGCGCAGCCGAACCCTGCTGCGCCGCCAGCGCGGCGCATTCGGGTTCGATCAGCATGCGCGCTTCCAGCAGGTCGAAGGGGCCGATGTCGTCCTGCAGCGGCGCCGCCTGGCCGGCCACGGAGGGTGCTGCGCTTTCACGGGTGGCGGTGACGAACACGCCGGTGCCGACGCGCACCTCGACATAGCCTTCGATTTCCAGCGCGATCAGCGCCTCGCGGATCGAGGCCCGGCTGACCTGTAACTGTTCGGCCAGTTCGCGCTCCGACGGCAGCCGGCCGCCGCGCGGAAAATCGCCCGCGCGGATCCGTCCGGCGATCTGGTCGGCGATCATGCGATAGAGGCGGGTGACGGCAACGGCTTGGAAGGTGTTCATCGTGGTATTACGGTACGTATGGTCTGGTGGTCAGGCCACTAATATAGGCAGCGTCTCTTTGAAATAAAAGTAAAAATCGCTCTATAGAGGGAAAACGATCAGAGGGATTCCCCCTCTTCTTATCTAGTGGTCAGGCCAGTTAGGCGGCCTTGCCCTGGCTGCCGCGCTTTACAGTTTTCGAACAATTGCCGGACAAATTCATCGACGTCGTGACATGGTTCGAACCCGATAATCCCTTCGTCCCGGAATCCGGGGAAATCGGGCGGGGCTTTGCGTACGCCAAGACTGGGAGTGTGGCGTGCGAGGGGATGGCGACGAGGGCTGGAAACCGGACCCATGGCGGGTCGGCATCGGCATGCTGGTGTTCGCGGTGGCCTGGCTCTGGCTGATGGACCGGGCCGTGCTGGCGCCGCCGACCGACAACATCGAGCAACTCATCTGGGTACGCAGCCTGGAATGGGGCTACTACAAGCATCCGCCCCTGCCAACCTGGCTGCTCTGGCCGGTGGTGCAACTGCTGGGCGGGACCGCCTGGGCCACCTATGTCATGGGCGCGGCCTGCGCGCTGGGCGCGTTCGCGCTGATGTGGCGTCTGCTGCGCGACATGCGCGGCGAGGCTCACGCCGCGATCGCAGCGCTGGCGGGCCTGTGTGTCACCTTCTATAACGGCCGGCTGTATTTCTACAACCACGAGATCGTCCTGATCCCGCTGGTGGCAGGCTGCGCGCTGGCCTGTTGGAAGGCCTACACGACCCGCAAGATCGGCTGGTGGGTCGTACTGGGCGGGTGCCTGGGGCTGGGGGCGCTGGCCAAGTACCAGATCGCGGTCGCCGGGCTGGCGGTGGTGGTGTTCTGGTGCGTGCGCCGGGCCTGGCGCGATCCCATGCACGTCTTCGGCCTGCAGGTGGCGGGCCTGACCGCGCTGGCGGTGTTCTCGCCGCACCTGGTCTGGCTGATCCAGCACGATTTCGAGCCGCTGAACTACGCCATGTCGTCATCGTTGGCGGCCGGCCTGCCGTGGCTTGCCCGGTGGCATGAGGTCGCCAGGTGGTGGGGCGACCAATTGCTGAACCGGGCCTTGCCGGCCTGGCTGTTCCTGGCGGCGCTGTGGCTGCTGGGCCGCCGTGAACGGCGGCGCCTTGCCGCGTCACTCAACGCTACCGCGACGGCGACCGCGACCGCCTGTGCCACCGCCGGCGACGCGGGGCGCACCCTGCTGCTGTCGTTCGGCCTGACGCCGTTGGTGTTCGTCAGCGTCATGGCGCTGATCTCGGGATCGCACATCCAGCTGCACTGGGGCACGCCGTTCCTGCTGTTCATCGTGCCGGCCGCGATGGAATGGGCGCGCGCGGCCTGGAGCGCGCCTTTCCGGCCGCGCCGGGCGCTGCTGGTATTCATCGTCATCCAGCTGATGCTGATGCTGCGGGTGGAACTGACGGCGCCCAATGGCCTGGGCCTGTTGCGGCGTCCGACCGACTGGCGCTATTTCGATGCGCAGGCGTTGGCCGACGCGCTGCATGCCCGCGCCGTGACCGCGCTGGGCGGGCCGGTCCGGGTCATTTCCGGTCCCTGGGAAGAGTCGGGCGCGTTGTCGCTGCGGTTGCCCGAAAGGCCGCTGGTGCTGATCAACGGGCAGCCGCGATTCAGCCCGTGGGTCGGCGCCCACCTGGTGGCCGATTGCGGCGCGCTGGAGCTGAGCAAGGCGCGGGTCGCGCCCGACGGATTCGAGCCGGTGGGGCCCGCATTTCCCAATCTGCACTGGCGCGTCAAACCGCCTGCCACGGCCTGCGACGCCGGCCCCGCGCGCTAGCGGGGCCGAGGTGGGGCGGCGATGGCCGCGCCGGCAGAGCCTTACGTGCCGTCGTCGTCCGGTTCGGGCGTCTGCGTGAAGGCCCGCACCAGGCGCGCGATGCCTTCCAGTTCGTCGTGCGCGCCAAGCGCCCATTCGGGTTTTTCGAAGGGGCTGTCCGACGGCGTGTTGTCCAGGTTGGCTTTCAGGTCGTCCAGCAGTTCCAGCGCCATGTCGGTGGCCTGGGGGCTGCCGCGGGTGGACAGGGCGATGGCGATCGCCATCGCCTGGCGCAAGGCGAGCAGGCGGCCGTCGAGTTCGGTTTCCACGGGGATGTCCTTGTAATGGAGGAATCCCGGCATTTTACGGGGCGCCGGCCGGCGCCGGCGCCCCGCGGGTCCGAGCGCGATACCTTACTCGGGCGTCATTGCCTGCCGCAGGAACGCCAGGGTGTCCGGCGTGACCCAGGTGCCCGCCAGCAGTTCGGGTTCCTGGGCCATGGCGCGGCGGAATTTCTCGTGCGTGGCGGGGTTGTCGCCCGCGTACGAACGGAACAGTTCCAGCCAGCGCCGCGCCAGGGCCCGCGACGCGGGCGCCTCGGGCGCGTCGCCATTGGCGATGGCGCGATGCACCTGCGCCACCAGCGGCATCCATTCCTTCACGCGCTTGCCGTAGTTGGCGCGCAGATGGGCGATTTCATCGGCGGCCAGGTACTTTTCGTACAGGCGCATCTTGGTCTCGGCGAACGCCGCGACGATGAAGTCGACCATGGCCGGCGTGACGCCCTGGTCCTGCTGCAGCGCCGGTTCGCTGCTGAACATATGGTCCAGCCGCGCCGCCAGTTCCGGGTTCGACGCCGTGTCGTGCTCGAGCTGCAGCATCCAGCGGCGCGCCAGGTCCCGGGCCTGTTCGTCGGCGGGCGCCATGCCCGCGGCCAGCGCGGCGGCGGCTTCGCGCGCGAGCGCGGCCCAGCGTTCCTGGACCCCGCTGTCGGGCGCGAAATAGGGCAGGGTGCGCAGTTCGTGGTCGGTAAAGTACTTGTCGTACATGGTCATCAGCTCCAAAGTTTGCAACCAGTCGGCAAGGTCGGGCGTGGCGCCGCTCGCGTGCTGCGTCCGCAGGCGCAGCAGCCGGTCGCGCA
Organism: Achromobacter deleyi; assembly: GCF_016127315.1. NCBI lineage: Bacteria > Pseudomonadati > Pseudomonadota > Betaproteobacteria > Burkholderiales > Alcaligenaceae > Achromobacter > Achromobacter deleyi. The sequence continues at coordinate 6,305,632 of NZ_CP065997.1, read as the reverse complement.
ACCTCGCGGTCTGCGCCAGCTGATGTTCCAGCATGTGGATCTGCTGGTCGATCACGCCCGCCAGCGACACGTCCGGCCTTGCCAGGAGATCTCCGATGTCCGCCAGCGGCAGGCCCAGGCGGCGTAGCGCCTGGATCTGGTGCAGCCGCGCGATGTCGTCGCGGTTGTACAAGCGGTAGCCGGCATCGGAGCGTACCGACGCGACCAGCAGCCCGATGCTGTCGTAATGGTGCAGCGTGCGCACCGTGAGGCCGGCGCGCCTGGCCAATTCACCCACTTTCAACAACATGCGGAGCTCCTGTTCGAATCGTGACGGGGCTGATGGTGGAACCTGACGCGACGTGAGGGTCAAGCGCCGTGCGCGCAAGCTTATCGCGGGTTGCGTCCCCGCTTGGGATGGGGCGGCGCGTTTGCGCAAGATCAAGGCGGGTGGGGCGGCACAGGCGAATAATTCGAGGTATGCAAGCCGCCCTACGCCCAGCCTCCGCCGACCCTGCGGCTTCCGCCGCCGAACCCTTCTTTCCGCCGCAGTTGCTGGCGCGCCTGGACAAGAACGGGCCGCGCTACACCTCCTACCCCACGGCGGATCGCTACCGCGGCGATTTCGGCGTCGAACAGTACCGCCAGGCCCTGCGCCAGCGCCGCGATTCCTGTACCACCGAGCCGCTGTCGCTGTACGTGCACATCCCGTTCTGCGATTCGGTCTGCTACTACTGCGCCTGTAACAAGGTCGTGACCCGCCATCACGACCGCGCCGCCCGCTACCTGGACGCGCTGGCGCGGGAAATCGCGCTGCACGTGGCCGAGCTGGGCCCGGACGTGCCGGTCTCGCAGTTGCACTTCGGCGGCGGCACCCCCACGTTCCTGTCCGACGAGGAACTCGACCGCCTGATGGCGGACCTGCGCGGCGCCTTCCGCTTCGAGCCCGATGCCGAAATCTCCATCGAGGTCGATCCCCGCACCGCCACGCCGCAGCGGCTGGAACGGCTGCGCAAGCTGGGCTTCAACCGGCTCAGCTTCGGGGTGCAGGATTTTGATCCCAAGGTGCAGGTGGCGGTCCATCGCGTGCAGTCGTTCGAGGACGTGCGCGACCTGATGCAAAGCGCCCGCGCGCTGGGCTACGCCTCGATCAACGTCGACCTGATCTATGGCCTGCCGCTGCAGACCACCGAATCGTTCGCCCGCACCATCGCGCAGGTCAGCGCGCTGCGGCCCGACCGCATCGCGCTCTATGCCTACGCCCACCTGCCCGAACGCTTCAAGCCCCAGCGCCGCATCAATCCGCTGGACCTGCCCGACCGCGCCACGCGTGTCGGCCTCTTGAGCGCCGCCATCGAAGGCTTCCTCAAGCAGGGCTACACCTACATCGGCATGGACCATTTCGCGCTCAACACCGACGCCTTGGCCATCGCCAAGCAGCGCGGCGAGCTGCACCGCAATTTCCAGGGCTACAGCACCCAGCCCGACCGCGACCTGATCGCGCTGGGCATATCGGCCATCGGCCGCATCGGCAATACCTATAGCCAGAACGCCAAGGACCTGGATGGTTACTACGCCGCCATCGAGTCCGACCGCTTCGCCACCGAGAAGGGCCTGGCGCTCAGCGCCGACGACCTCGCGCGGCGCGAAGTCATCATGGACATCATGTGCCAGGGGCGGGTGGATTTCGCCCGGGTCGAGGCGCGCCATGGCCTGCGGTTTGGCGACTACTTCGGGCCCGAGCTGTCGCAGGTGGCCAACCTGGCCGAACTCGGCCTGGTCAATCTGCGGGCCGGCGAACTGCGCGTGACCGGCCTGGGCTGGTACTTCGTCAGGGCCGTGGCCATGGCGTTCGACGGCTATCTGCGCACGGTCAGCACCGGCGCCAGCTATTCGCGCATCATCTGAGGCGCCCGCCGCCTCGCCGTGAAACGGTGGCCGACCGCGCGTCGGCCACGTTGCTATTCGGCGAATTTTTCCCGCAGGTACAGGGCCAGCGCCAGGTCATCCGATAGCTGCAGCTTGCGCATGGCGCGGCGCTTGTGGGTGCTGACGGTCTTCTTGCTGCGCTTGAGGCGCATCGCGATCTGCGTGACCGACATGCCCTGGCTGATGTGGCGCAGGACTTCGACCTCGGATGTCGTCAGCAAGGCGTGCGGCGGCCGCGGCGACACCGGCCGGATCTTGCCTTCGTGCACCGACAGGAATGGGTTCTTCTTGCTGAGGACGCCGTGGATCATTTCGGGCAGCAGCAGCATGCCCCATTGCTTGGCCAGATAGCCGTTGGCGCCGGCACGGAAGGCGGCGTACTGGGTTTCCTGGCGGTTGCCGGCCGAGAACGTGATGATCGCCAGATTCGGGTGATAGCGTCGCAGCCGGCGCAGGTAGTTGACGCCATCCCACGGTTCCTGCGGCAGATAGAAGTCGACCAGGGCGATGTCGCATGGCGTGATCGCCAGCTTGTCGAGCAGCCGGCGGGCGGAGGTTTCCTGGTGGATGACGCGGAAGCCGGGGCGGGCGTCGAGGTAGGCGCCCAGGCCCAGCGCCACGACGGGGTGGTCGTCCAGGATCGCCACCCGGATGACGGGGGGCGGTCGTGACAGCAGCAGGTGCTTGCGGGAATTGGGGCGGTCAACCGCATCGGGGGATCGCGGCTCGGACGAGACGGCGTTGTCCGGCGCTGAGGGAGTATTCATCTAGGCTCCACAGAATGGAAAGGCACACATCGGTGCGGAGAGGGGCGCCCAAGAGGCGGGGCCGCGCACACGCCGTAACCAGTCCGAAATTCGAGTGCGAAGCTTATGGTCTTACGGCACCGTATAGACGAAAACTAAGAGAGAATCAGACTAAGCGATGAGCGGGGTGGCATTGCGCGACGTTAAATCCGCCTCGCGAGGGACTGCCCGCAAGGCATAAAATCGCAGCATTTCCGGGCCGGCCTGTTGCCAGCCCATGGCGCAGGACTGGCGAGGCGGCGGACGGCGGATGCCCAGCAAAATTCTCGTGATCGGCAGGGACGGCCAGCTCGGCTTCGAGCTGCGGCGCAGCCTTGCCCCGCTGGGCGTGGTGACGGCGGTCGGGCGGACCGACTGCGACCTGACCTATCCGTTGCAGATCGCGCGGCTGGTGCGGCGCGAGAAACCCGACATCATCGTCAACGCGGCCGCCTACACCGCGGTCGAGCGCGCCGAGGAAGACACGGTGCGCGCCATGCGCATCAACGCCGAGGCCGCGGGCGAACTGGCCGCGCTGGCGGCCGACCGCGGCGCGCTCATCGTCCATTATTCCTCCGACTACGTGTTCAATGGCGCCAAGGCGGGCGTCTACGACGAGCAGGACGAACCCGCGCCGTTGAACGTCTACGGCCACAGCAAGCTGGCTGGCGAGCTGGCGGTGCGGGCGCTGAACCCGGCCCACCTGGTGTTCCGCACGTCATGGGTCTACGGCGTGTTCGGCAACAGCTTCCTGAAGACCATGCTGATGGCGCTGCGCCAGCCGGAAGCGCTGCGCGTGGTGAGCGACCAGCGCGGCGCGCCCACTGGCGCCGCGTACATCGCGGATGCCACCGCGCAGGTCGTGGCGCGCTACCTGGCGCGGCCGGCCGGGGTGGCGTTTCCGTTCGGCCTGTACCACCTAGCGGCCACCGGCGACGCCAGCTGGCACGAATATGCCTGCTTCATCGCGCAGCAGGCCCGGCGCGCGGGCCTGGCGGTGACGCTGACGCCGGGCGACATCCGGGCGGTGTCGTCCGACCAATATCCGACCTCGGCGCGCCGGCCCCTGAATTCACGATTGGACAGCCGGTTGCTGGAGCGCACCTTCGGGCTGCGCGCGCCGCACTGGGAAGAGGGCGTGATGCACGCGCTGGCCGCGATCGCCGACAGCCGCAACCTGGCCTGAGGGGCGCCGTCGTCCCGTCATCCGCCGCCAGCGGGCCGGGCGGCGCTCCGGCATCCGCCCCTTTTGTAGCGTAAATGTCACGAAATGGGCCCAAAGGGTGCTACAATCGGCAACGATAAGCGCGCCTTTTGTCCCGGCGCTGCGCACCGCAAGTCAATCCCGAAGGCCCGAGCATCATGTTTTTCCCGCTGGCACGAACTGCGACCCGGAACTTTCGCCCTATGTCGCGTTAGTTTTTCGTGCGTCGGGTTTCACCGTGTCAGGTCAGCGGTAAGACTCAGCAAGACAACCAAATGAACGCGGCTACCAGCCGCGTTTGTCGTTTCTGAATTTCGTTTTTTCTCCCAAGAACCCCAGGAAGCACTCCCGATGGTACAGATCACATTGCCCGATGGTTCGCAGCGCCAATACCCGGGGCCGGTCACGGTCGCCGAAGTGGCGCAGTCGATCGGCGCGGGGTTGGCCAAAGCCGCGTTGGGCGGCCGCGTGACCTTTGACGGCGCCGACTCCACGCTGGTCGACACCAGCTACCGCATCGAAGGCGACGCCCGCCTGGCCATCGTGACCGCCAAGGACGCCGACGGCCTGGACATGATCCGCCATTCCACGGCCCACTTGCTGGCCTACGCCGTCAAGGAGCTGTTCCCGGACGCCCAGGTCACCATCGGCCCGGTGATCGACAACGGCTTCTACTACGACTTTTCGTACAAGCGCCCGTTCACGCCCGAAGACCTGGCGGCCATCGAGAAGAAGATGGCCGAGCTGGCCAAGAAAGACGAGATCGTCACGCGCGAAGTCTGGTCGCGCGACGACGCCGTCGAGTTCTTCAAGGGCATCGGTGAAAAGTACAAGGCCGAGATCATCGCTTCGATCCCGTCGAACGAGCCGCTCAGCCTGTATCGCGAAGGCGAGTTCATCGACCTGTGCCGCGGCCCGCACGTGCCGTCCACGGGCAAGCTCAAGGTCTTCAAGCTGATGAAGGTGGCCGGCGCCTACTGGCGCGGCGACAGCAAGAACGAGATGCTCCAGCGCATCTACGGCACGGCCTGGGCCACCAAGGAAGAACAGGAAGCCTACCTGCACATGCTGGAAGAGGCCGAGCGTCGCGACCATCGCAAGATCGGCCGCGAACTCGACCTGTTCCACTTCCAGGACGAAGCGCCGGGCCTGATCTTCTGGCATCCCAAGGGCTGGGCCCTGTGGCAGCAGGTGGAGCAGTACATGCGCTCCGTCTACCGCGACAACGGCTACCAGGAAGTGAAGGCGCCGCAGATCCTCGACATCTCGCTCTGGAAGAAGACGGGCCACTGGGACAACTACCGTGAAAACATGTTCACGACGGAGTCCGAGAACCGCGTCTACGGCCTGAAACCGATGAACTGCCCGGGCCACGTGCAGATCTTCAACGCCGGCCTGCACTCGTACCGCGAGCTGCCGCTGCGCTACGGCGAATTCGGCCAGTGCCACCGCAACGAACCGTCCGGCTCGCTGCACGGCATGATGCGCGTGCGCGGCTTCACGCAGGACGACGGCCACATCTTCTGTACCGAAGAACAGCTCCAGGACGAATGCGCCGACTTCACGGCCCTGCTGCAGAAGGTCTACCGCGACTTCGGCTTCACCGAAGTGCTGTACAAGGTCGCCACGCGCCCTGAAAAGCGCATCGGCTCGGACGAGGTCTGGGACACGGCCGAACAGGCCCTGATGGAAAGCCTGCGCCGCACCGGCTGCGAATTCGAGATCTCCCCGGGAGAGGGCGCGTTCTACGGCCCCAAGGTCGAGTACACGCTGAAGGACGCCATCGGCCGCCACTGGCAGTGCGGCACGATCCAGGTCGACTTCTCCATGCCCGTGCGCCTGGGCGCCGAGTACGTGGACCAGAACGACCAGCGCCGCCCGCCCGTCATGCTGCACCGCGCCATCCTGGGTTCGCTCGAGCGTTTCATCGGCATGCTGATCGAAAACCACGCCGGCGCGATGCCGCCCTGGCTGGCTCCGGTGCAGGCCGTGGTGTGCTGCATTTCCGAACCTTCGGCCGATTATGCGGCTGAAATCACGCAAAGCCTGAAAAAACAAGGCTTTAGAGTAGAGTCCGATTTGCGCGGTGAAAAAATCACTCGTAAAATTCGGGAGCACAGCCTGCAGAAGGTGCCGTACATCCTCGTCGTCGGCGACAAGGAGAAGCAAAACGGTACCGTCGCCGTACGCGGTCTGGGGGGTCTGGACCTCGGCGCCATCGCGTTCGACGACTTCGTCGCTCGCCTGTCCGAAGACGTATCCACCCGCCGCGACGTCAATCAACCCGATGGCAGCGCTGCTTAACATTTGTAGGAGCTTTCAACATCGCCACTGAAAAAGCCAATCGCATCAACGGTGAAATCCGCGTCCCCGAGGTGCGCCTGATAGGTCTGGACGGAGAACAGCTGGGCATCGTCAAGATCGCCGACGCGTTCCGTCTTTCCGAGCAAAGCGACGTGGATCTGGTGGAAATCGCGCCGAACGCCGAGCCGCCGGTCTGCCGTTTGATGGACTACGGTAAGTTCAAGTACCAAGAGCAGAAGCGTCAAGCCGAAGCTCGTTCGAAGCAGAAGGTCATCCAGGTCAAGGAAGTCAAATTCCGTCCGGCCACCGACGAGGGCGACTACCAGGTCAAGCTGCGCAACCTGCGCCGCTTCCTCGAGGAAGGCGACAAGGCCAAGGTGACGCTGCGGTTCCGTGGCCGTGAAATGGCCCACCAGGAACTGGGCATGCGGGTACTTGAGCGTGTGCGCGACGATCTGCTGGAATTGGCCCAGGTCGAAGCCATGCCGAAGCTCGAAGGCCGTCAGATGGTCATGGTGCTGGCGCCGAAGAAGAAGGCTGTCCCCGCGGGCAAGCCGGAATCGGCGGCATAAAGCTCCTGCCGGCCTTCCTGTCCGGGAAGGCCTGGCCGCTCTTCCCCGCGACCCGCCGTCCAGCCCATGTTCGGCGGGTTCGCTTATTGGGCGGCTCTGCGCTACGATGTCATAGATAGCCGCCTTCCCGAAAGGGAAGGCGGCGTACGTTCGGGGTGTCGCGATGCATGTTTTGTTCGTTTTGGATCCCTTGCCGCTCTTGAAAGCGTACAAGGACAGTTCTGTCGCCATGATGCGTGCCCTGGTGGCGCGCGGCCATACGCTCAGCGTGGCCATGCAGGGCGACCTGTACATCGAGACCGGCACGGTCAAGGCCGTCACCACGCCCATCGAGCTGGTGGCCGACGCCGACCTGCACGGCCATGACTGGTGGCGCGAATCGGCGTCCCGGGACCTGCCGCTGGCCGATTTCGGCGCGGTGGTGATGCGCAAAGACCCGCCTTTCGACATGGAATACGTGTATTCCACCCACCTGCTCGAATACGCCCAGGCGCAGGGCGCCAAGGTGTTCAACAGCGGCGCGGCGATCCGCAACCATCCCGAAAAGCTGGCCATCACCGAGATCAGCGAGTTCACCGCGCCGACGCTGGTGACGCGCAACATGGCGCGCCTGAAGGCGTTCCACGACACCCATCACGACGTCATCGTCAAGCCGCTGGACGGCATGGGCGGCACCGGCGTGTTCCGCCTGCAGCCCAAGGACCCGAACCTCAACGCCATCCTGGAAACGCTCACCGACAACGGCGCGCGCACCATCATGGCGCAGCGTTACATTCCCGAGATCGTCAAGGGCGACAAGCGCATCCTGCTGATCGGCGGCGAACCGGTGCCGTATTCGTTGGCGCGCATTCCGCTGGCCGGCGAGACCCGCGGCAACCTGGCCGCCGGCGGCCGGGGCGTGGCGCAGCCGCTGTCGCCGCGCGACCGCGAGATCGCCGAGGCCGTGGCGCCCAAGCTGGCCGCGCGCGGCCTGCTGCTGGTCGGCCTGGACGTCATCGGCGACTACGTCACCGAAGTCAACGTCACCAGCCCCACCTGTTTCGTGGAAATCGCCGAACAGACCGGCTTCGACGTCGCGGGCATGTTCGTGCAGGCGCTCGAGAAAGCGGTGGCTGCCGGCGCCGCGGTGCCGGCCGCGGCCTGATCCTCCTGGAACCTGTCATGACCACGGGTATCGTCATCGTCGTGCATGCGCCCCTGGGCGCCGCCATGCGCGAATGCGCCAGCCACGTCATGGGCAACCTCGACGGCATGTTGGCGATCCACGACATCCTGCCCGAGGACCGGCCGGACGACCTGGCGCCCGCGGTGCTCAAGGACATCCTCGAGCAGGACCACGGCGGTGGCGTGCTGGTGCTGACCGACCTGATCGGCGCCACGCCCGCCAATATCTCCAAGCGGGCCGTGGCCGACGCCCAGGCGCAGGGCATCCAGTGCTGCGTGCTGGCCGGGCTGAACACGCCGATGCTGTTGCGCGCGCTGACCTACCGTAGCCTTTCGCTGGCCGAGACCCGCGAAAAGGCCCTCGCCGGCGGGGTGCAAGGGGTATTGCGAGTAGACTGACGGACAGGAACTCGTCCGGTTATTTCGGCTAATATTTCAAGCCGACGAGCGGTTCGACAATTTGCTGCAATCACCAACTGCGGTGTGATGCCGTGGTCATAATATTCACTATGCCTAATACAGACATTGTCATCAGCAACAAACTGGGTTTGCATGCGCGGGCGGCCGCCAAACTGACGCAACTGGCGAGCAAGTTCTCGAGCGAGATCTTCATCTCGCGCGGCGCGCAGCGCGTGAACGCCAAGAGCATCATGGGGGTCATGATGCTGGCCGCCGGCCTGGGCGTGACGGTCAAGCTGGAGGCCTCGGGCAGCGATGCCGACCAGGCGCTCTCCGAAATTGAAACTCTGTTCGATAGCAAATTCGGTGAACAGGAATAGCAGCGTTTCCGAATCCACCGGCCCTGACGATGTCGGGGCCGGCATGTCCGCGGCCGCTGCCGCGGTCCAGACGCATGACGGGGCTGGCTCTGCCAGCCCCGTCATTTGTTTGTACGGCAAGGGCGTGGCGCGTGGCTACGCCATCGGCCGCGCGGTGGTCATGGGCGCGGCGGCGCTGGAAGTCGCGCACTACCGCATTGCCCCCGAGGACGTGCCGGCCGAAAGCCGCCGCCTGACCGAGGCGCTGGCCTCGGCGCAGCAGGAATTGCGGCTGCTGGCCGACACCTTGCCGGCCGATGCGCCGCGCGAGCTGGGCGCCATGCTGAACGTGCACAGCCTGCTGCTGGGCGACCCGCTGCTGGCCGAGCAGACGCTGGCGCTGATCGCCGAACGCCACTACAACGCCGAATGGGCGCTGACGACGCAGGGCCAGATCCTGGGCCAGCAGTTTGACGCCATGGAAGACGAGTACCTGCGCGAGCGCGGCGCCGATGTGCGCCAGGTGATCGAGCGGGTGCTGCACGTGCTGGCGGGCACCTCGGCCACCTTGCCGGACATGTCGCACATGGGCGGCGACGACGCGCTGGTGGTGGTGGCGCACGACATTTCGCCGGCCGACATGCTGCGCCTGCGCGGCGGCCGTTTCGCGGCCTTCGTCACCGACCTGGGCGGCCCGACCTCGCATACCGCGATCGTGGCGCGCAGCATGGGCGTGCCGGCCGTGGTGGCCATGGGCAACGTGCGCGAGCTGGTGCGCGACGGCGACATGCTGATCATCGACGGCGCCGCGGGCGCGGTGGTGGTCAACCCGTCGGACCGCATCCTGCAGGAATACCGCCGCCGCCAGGCCGCCTACGCCGACGAGCGCGCCGAGCTGGGCCTGTTGCGCGACGAACCGTCGGTCACCCTGGACGGCATCGACATCGTCCTGCATGCCAACATCGAGCTGCCGGAAGAGGCGGCGCTGGCGCTGGCCTCGGGCGCGCACGGCATCGGCCTGTTCCGCAGCGAGTTCCTGTTCATGGGGCGTCCGGACCTGCCGGGCGAGGAAGAACAATACGAGGCGTATGCATCGGTCGTGAAGGTGATGGCGGGCCGCCCGGTCACCATCCGCACGCTCGACATCGGCTCGGACAAGACCCTGGACGGCGAGGCCACCGTGGCCACCAATCCGGCGCTGGGGCAGCGCGCCATCCGCTACTGCCTGGCGCGTCCGGAGATGTTCGCGACGCAGTTGCGCGCCATCCTGCGGGCCTCGGCCCACGGCCCGGTGCGCCTGCTGATCCCGATGATCGCCCACATGCATGAAGTGGTGGCGACGCGCGCGGCCATCGAATCCGCCCGGCGCGAGCTGGATGCGCGCGGGCAGGCCTACGCGCCGCACATGGAAGTCGGCGCCATGGTCGAGGTGCCCGCCATCGCGATCGCCATCGAGCCCTTCGCGCAGGCGCTGGACTTCCTGTCGATCGGCACCAATGACCTGATCCAGTACACCCTGGCGATCGACCGCGGCGACCACGACGTGGCCGCGCTGTACGATCCGCTGCATCCGGCCGTGCTGCGGCTGGTGGCCCACACTATCAACGCGGGCGAGCGGGCCGGCAAACCGGTCGCGGTATGTGGCGAAATGGCCGGCGATTCGCGCATGACGCGCCTGTTGCTGGGCCTGGGCCTGACCGAGTTTTCCATGCATCCGCAGCAACTGCTGGACGTGAAGCGGGAAGTGCGGCGGGCGCACACCAACGCGCTGCGCGTGAAGGTGGCCAGCGCCCTGAACCGGGCCTTGCCGGTCGATCTGGACACGCTCGATCTGGCCTGACGGCCATTGGCGCCGGGGCATGGCTCCGGCGACCAGAAAAGCCCGGCGCATGCGCCGGGTTTTTTTACGCCCGGGCGTAGAAAAGCCCCCTACAAGAGGGGGCTTTCCATCGCTCCGCCCGGCAGCGGGCGGGAGCGTGACGATCAGCTGTGGTAGGCCGATTCGCCGTGGCTGGTGACGTCCAGCCCTTCGCGTTCCTGGTCTTCCGGCACGCGCAGGCCGCACAGGGCATTGGCGATCTTGTAGGCGATCCAGGCGACCACGCCGGACCAGACGATGGTCAGCAGCACGCCTTCGAGCTGCACCCACAACTGGCCCAGGATCATGCCGGGTTCCGCCAGGCCCGGACCGCCAAGGACCTGGGCGTTGAAGATGCCGGTCAGCAGGGCGCCGACAATGCCGCCCACGCCGTGCACGCCGAATACGTCCAGCGCGTCATCGGCGCGCAGCAGGCGCTTCAGGCCATTGACGCCCCACACGCAGACCACGCCGGCAATCACGCCGATGATCAGCGCGCCCACCGGGCCGACCAGGCCGGCCGCCGGGGTGATGCCCACCAGGCCGGCGATGGCGCCGGAGGCGGCGCCCAGCATCGAGGGCTTGCCCTTGATGGCCCATTCCGTGAACAGCCAGGCCAGCACGGCGCCAGCGGTGGCGATCATGGTGTTGAAGAAAGCCAGGGTGGCGTTCTCGTTGGCGGCCAGGGCCGAGCCGGCGTTGAAGCCGAACCAGCCCACCCACAGCAGGGCGGCGCCGACGAAGGTCATCGGCAGGTTGTGCGGCTGCATGGCTTCACGGCCGTAACCGACGCGCTTGCCGACCACATAGGCGCCCACCAGGCCGGCCACGCCGGCGTTGATGTGCACCACGGTGCCGCCGGCGAAGTCCAGCGCGCCCTTGGCGTTGAGCAGGCCCGGCGCGGTTTCCGAGGCGAACCACACCATGTGCGCGATGGGGATGTAGGCGAAGGTGAACCAGATCACCGTGAACACCAGCACCGCCGAGAAGCGGGCGCGTTCGGCGAAGCTGCCGACGATCAGCGCGCAGGTGATGCCGGCGAACGTGGCCTGGAACGAGGCGAACAACAGCTCGGTCAGCGAGTTCGACATGGCGTACTTGCCGTCGGCCGGATTGAACATGCCGGAGAAGAAGGCGCGCGAGAGGCCGCCGAAGAACGCATTGCCTTCGGTGAAGGCGAGCGAATAACCGTAGATGAACCAGAGGACCAGGCCCAGCACGAACGTGCACAACACTTGCAGCAGCACCGACAGCACGTTCTTGCTGCGTACCAGGCCGCCATAGAACATCGCCAGACCGGGTACGGCCATCATCAATACGAGGAGGGTAGAGACGAGCAACCAGGAGATATCTGCTTTATCCATTTTCAGGCTCCAATGAGTCTTTCTTATTTGTTCTACAGCGCAGCTTCGCCGGCTTCACCCGTCCGGATGCGGATCACCTGTTCAAGAGGGGCGGCGAAGATCTTGCCGTCGCCGATCTTGCCGGTGCGGGCGGCTTGTTCGATGGCTTCGATGACCTGGTCGACCAGGTGGTCGGGCACGGCGGCCTCGACACGCAGCTTGGGCAGGAAGTCGACGGCGTATTCCGCGCCGCGATACAGCTCGGTGTGGCCTTTCTGGCGCCCGAACCCTTTCACTTCGGTAACGGTGAGGCCCTGGACGCCGATTCCGGATAGAGCCACCCGCACTTCGTCGAGCTTGAAGGGCTTGATGATGGCGATGATGAGTTTCATGGCATTTCCTCTCATGGTTGCACGTTGGCATCGTCAATCAAGCAAATTCCATGCCATGCGGGCCGGTACCCGGAAGGCGGAAAGGCAGGCGCGTTTGTTGTGCCTGTATGCACCAATGTAGTGCGTCATGCACCACGCGCCAGCCTCAAACCGGTGCATGGCGGGCCAAAGTGAGGAATGCAACGGAATATGTTTCGCCGCCGCCATTTGTTGCCAGTTGATGCCGGGGCGGTCGCCCTTTGTCGCGTTTGCCGCAGGCGTGGCGGCCTTGGGCGTTGACTGCCCGACAGGCCGCTGAACGTTGCTGGCCGGGCCTCGGGTGGGGGATGGCCCTGGCGTCAGGCGATTGAAAGCGGTTCGGACAGGCCGTCAAAACGGGGGCGGGGCGTGATACGAGGGTTTACACGCATAAGCTTGTTGCCAAAGGTAGGCTGAAGAAGAATCAAGTCCAGCTCATGGCGGTATCTGGGCGTGACCGGGCCGCGGCAAGGGACACCGGCGTCGCGGCTCTCTGAACAAAGACGAAAAGCAAGAAAGGAAAGAGGAATGATGACGATCCAACGCAAGACCTTTGCCGTGCTGGCGCTGACCGCTGCGCTGGCCGCGCTGGCCGGCTGCAACAAGAGCGATGAAAAGGCCGCGCCGCCCGCGGCATCGACCACGCCGGCGCCGTCGACCACCACGCCGGGCACGCCGCCCGCGGCCACCACGCCGCCGGCTTCCACCCCCGGGCCGTCCAGCTCGGCCCCGGCCGCCGGCGCCACCGCCGGCCTGCCCGCCGAATGCGACGCCTATCTGACCAAGGTCAGCGCGTGCATGGACAAGCTGGGCGCGTCCAACCCCGCGGCGGCCAGCTTCAAGCAGCAGCTCGACGCGGCCAAGACGCAGTGGGCCACGATCAGCGACAAGACGCAGCTGGCGTCCCAGTGCAAGCAGTCGGCCGACCTGTTCGCGCAGTCGGCGACGCAGATGGGCTGCCAGTAACGATGTTGGTAGGGGGCTGCCCCCAAGGCGGCCCGGTTTTCTCCTGTGCTTTGATGGGCGGTCACCGCATGCGGCCCGCCCTTTTTTTTGCCCGCGGCCAGGCCCGTGGAAAGCACTACACTTGAGGCACCAAGAACATCGTGAGGCCGCTATGAACAATCGCACCCAGTGGATGGAAGACATCCAGAAGAACATCTCCGACCTGATCGCCCGCAGCCCGGCCGCGGACGTCGAGCGCAATGTCCGCGCCATGATGACGCAGGCGTTCTCGAAGCTCGATCTGGTCACGCGCGAGGAATTCGATGTGCAGGCCGACCTGCTGGCGCGCACGCGTGCCCGCGTCGACCAGCTGGCCGCCACCGTCGAGCAGCTGGAGTCGCGCCTGTCCGCCCTGGACAAGTAATCCGCGCGGGACACTTTTGCCACGGCCGCCTGCGCGGCCGTTTCTGTTTTCGCCATACTCGTCTTCGATTGTCATCGGAGACTGTCTTGACGCTAGCCGTAATCGCCAGCCGTACCCTCAGCGGCCTGCATGCCCACGCGGTGCGGGTCGAAACCCACCTGGGGCCGGGACTGCCCAGCTTCAACGTGGTCGGCCTGCCCGACACCGAGGTGCGCGAAAGCCGCGAGCGGGTGCGCGCGGCCATCATCAACAGCGGCTTCAATTTTCCCGCCGGCCGCATCACCGTCAACCTGTCTCCCGCCGACATCCCCAAGGAATCGGGCCGGTTCGACCTGCCCATCGCCGTCGGCCTGCTGCTGGCGGCGGGGCAGCTGGCGCCACAGGGCGAGGGGCGGCAACCGGGGGCGAGGGCGCCGCCGCGCCAGCGCCGGATCCGCTGCTGGCCGGCCTGGTGCTGGCCGGGGAGCTGTCGCTGACCGGCGCGCTGGTGCCGGTCGCGGCCGCCCTGGTGATCGCGTTGAGCGTGGCGCGGGAATCCCCCGGCGCCACCTTGATCCTGCCCGCTGGCAGCGCCGGACAGGCGGCCTGGGTCGAGGGGCTGCGGGTGCTGTCGGCGCGCAGCCTGGCGGACGTGGCGGCGCACGTGGCGGGCCATTGCCGCCTGCCGGACGCGTTGCCCGACGCCTGGCCCGAGGCGCCGCCGATGCCCTGCCTGGCGGACGTGCGCGGGCAACCTGGCGCGCGGCGCGCGCTGGAGGTCGCGGCGGCGGGTGGCCACAGCCTGCTGATGGTGGGGCCGCCCGGGGCCGGCAAGAGCATGCTGGCCGCGCGCCTGCCGGGCCTGTTGCCGCCGCTGCCGCGCGCGCAGGCGCTGGAGGTCGCGGCCCTGGCCGCGCTGGCGGGCGCGCCGCCGGTCAGGATGGGCACGCCGCCGTTTCGCGCGCCGCACCACTCGGCGTCCGCCATCGCCCTGGTGGGCGGCGGCGGCCGGCCACGGCCAGGGGAGATCAGCCTGGCCCATCATGGGGTGTTGTTTCTCGACGAGCTGCCGGAATTCAGCCGGCGCACGCTGGAGGCGCTGCGCGAGCCGCTGGAGACGGGCAGGGTGGTCATCGCCCGGGCGCTGCAGACGGCGCAGTTTCCCGCTCGCTTCCAGCTGGTGGCCGCGATGAATCCTTGCCCCTGCGGCTGGCGCGGCCATCCACGGCGGGCCTGCCAGTGCACGCCCGACCAGGTGGCGCGCTACGCCGGCAAGGTCTCGGGGCCGCTGCTCGACCGGATCGACCTGCATGTGGCGTTGCCGCCGACCGACCTGGAAAGCCTGCAGGGGCCGCCGGGCGAGGCGTCCGAGCCGGTCAGGGCGCGCGTGGCGCGTTGCCGTGAACGCCAGCTGGCGCGCCAGGGCAAGCCGAACGCGGCGTTGGCCGGCGCGGAGCTGGAGCGCCACTGCCCGCTGCGGCCGCCGGCCCGCGACCTGTTGCTGCAGGCGATGCGCCGGCTGGCGGGTTCGGGCCGGGCCATGCACCGCGCCCTGCGGGTGGCCCGGACCATCGCCGATCTCGACGAGGCGGACGGGCTGGAGGCGCACCATGTGGCGCAGGCGGTGCAGTACCGGCGCCCAGGGGCATGATGCGCGGCGGAGCCCGTTGCCGCCGCCAGGGTGGGTAGGTTCCGTCCCTGCATGTTTCCCCGTGTCTGCCCGCAAGCCCCGATCCGGCTCGACAAAACCAGGGAAATCACCATATAATCAAAGGCTTTCCCGGATCCAGGCCATTTTTTTCGCCCGGGCCATCGGGGAAAGTTGCAGTACCCCAGCAGTTGAAGTACCCCCGAAGTACCCCCAGAAGTGGCAAGAGGTCCTCAAGTTTTGCCGCAATGGTGTAGGTCGAACGCTCCCGCCTTCGTGGCTTGGGGCGGCGCCAACCGCCTTGCGACAAGCACCTCGCGTCATGTAAATCAACAATAGTGTTCAGTTTAGGGAATCATCATGCCCAAGATGAAAACCAAGAAAAGCGCCGCAAAGCGCTTTCAGGTTCGCGGCAGCGGATCCATCAAGCGTGGTCAGGCGTTCAAGCGTCACATCCTGACCAAGAAGACGACCAAGGCCAAGCGCCAGCTGCGCGGTTCGGCAGCGGTCCATGAATCCAACGTGGCTTCCGTGAAAGCCATGATGCCTTTCGCTTGATCTAAGGGAGATCTACTATGCCTCGCGTCAAACGCGGCGTAACTGCCCGCGCACGTCACAAAAAAGTCATTTCCGCCGCCAAGGGTTACCGTGGCCGCCGCGGTAATGTGTTCCGTATCGCCAAGCAAGCGGTCATGCGCGCTGGCCAATACGCCTACCGCGACCGCCGCAACAAGAAGCGCACGTTCCGCGCGCTGTGGATCACGCGTATCAACGCCGCCGTCCGCGAACATGGCGTCAGCTACAGCGTGTTCATCGCCGGCCTGAAGAAGGCTGCGATCGAACTCGACCGCAAGGTCCTGGCCGATCTGGCCGTGCGCGACAAGGCCGGCTTTGCCGCCATCGTGCAGCAAGCCAAGGCTGCCTTGGCTGCCTGATCGCGCGCTTTAACTCATCGCGCATCGCTGCAAACGGGGCTGTAATGGCCCCGTTTGCGTTTTGAAGGCTGGATTTCATGACTCAATCGGTTGACGACCTGGTTTCCCAGGCGCAAGAACGGTTCGCCGCGGCCACCGACGCCGCCGCGCTCGAAAACGCAAAGGCCCGTTTCCTGGGCAAGGACGGCGCGCTGACGGTCCTGCTCAAGGGGCTGGGCAAGCTCGATCCCGAGCAGAAGCGCGACATGGGCGCCCGGATCAATCAGGCCAAGCAGAAGGTCGAAGAGCTCCTGAACCTGCGCCGCGCCGCCCTGGTGCAAGCGGAACTGGATGCCCGACTGGCTTCCGAAACCATTGACGTATCGTTGCCGGGCCGTGGCCGCGTGCCGGGCGGCATCCATCCGGTCATCCGGACCTGGGAGCGCGTCGAAGAGATCTTCCGCTCCATCGGCTTCGACGTGGCGGACGGCCCCGAAGTCGAGAACGACTGGACCAATTTCACCGCGCTCAACAACCCGCTGGACCATCCGGCGCGTTCCATGCAGGACACGTTCTACGTCGACATGAAAGACGCCGACGGCCTGCCGCTGCTGCTGCGCACGCACACCAGCCCCATGCAGGTGCGTTACGCCCGCATGCACAAGCCGCCTATCAAGGTCATCGCGCCGGGGCGCACCTACCGCGTCGACAGCGACGCCACGCACTCGCCCATGTTCCACCAGGTGGAAGGGCTCTGGATCGCCGAGGACATCTCGTTCGCCGACCTGAAGGGCGTGTATACCGATTTCCTGCGTTGCTTCTTCGAAAGCGACGATCTCGTCGTGCGGTTCCGCCCGTCGTTCTTCCCGTTCACCGAACCGTCGGCCGAAATCGACATGATGTTCACGTCGGGCCCGAACCGCGGCCGCTGGCTGGAGATCTCCGGCTCGGGCCAGGTGCACCCGCAGGTGGTGCGCAACTTCGGCCTGGACCCTGAACGTTATATCGGCTTTGCCTTCGGCTCCGGACTCGAGCGCCTGACGATGCTGCGTTACGGCGTCAACGACCTGCGCCAGTTCTACGAAGGCGATTTGCGCTTCCTGCGCCAGTTCAACGAATAACAGACGGCTAGATCATGCAATTTCCCGAATCCTGGCTGCGTACGCTGGTCAATCCTCCGATCGCAACCGACGAACTCGCGCACCGGCTCACCATGGCCGGCCTGGAAGTCGAAGACACCGTGCCGGCAGCGCCCGCGTTCACGGGCGTGGTGGTCGCGCACATCGTCGAGATCGCCCCGCACCCCGACGCCGACAAGCTGCGCGTCTGCCAAGTCGATGACGGCTCCGGCACGCTGCTGCAGATCGTCTGCGGCGCGCCCAACGCAGCCGCCGGCCTGAAGGTGCCGCTGGCCCGCGTCGGCGCGGAATTGCCCGGCGGCATGAAGATCGGCGTGGCCAAGATGCGCGGCGTGCAATCGTCGGGCATGCTGTGCTCGGCGCGCGAACTGGGCCTGTCGCAAGACCACGCGGGCCTGCTGGAACTGCCGGCCGAGATGACGCCGGGCCAGTCGATCCGCGAAGCGCTGGACCTGGACGACACGCTCTTCACGCTGAAGATGACGCCCAACCGCGCCGACTGCCTGTCGATCCTGGGCGTGGCGCGCGAAGTCGCCGCGCTGACCGGCGCGCCGCTGTCGGTGCCGACCGCCAAGGCCGTGCCCGTGACGCTGGACGAGCGCCTGCCCGTCAAGGTCGAGGCGCCCGACCTGTGCGGCCGCTTTGGTGGCCGCGTGATCCGTGGCGTGAACGCCCGCGCGCAGACCCCCGAGTGGATGAAGACGCGCCTGGAGCGCGCCGGCCAGCGTTCGGTGTCGGCGCTGGTGGACATCTCCAACTACGTCATGCTGGAATTGGGCCGCCCCTCGCACGTGTTCGACCTGGACAAGATCCACGGCGACCTGTCGGTGCGTTGGGCCCGCGAAGGCGAGACGCTCGAGCTGCTGAACGGCCAGACCGTCACGCTGGATTCGAATGTCGGCGTGGTGGTGGCCGGCGACCAGGTCGAAAGCCTGGCCGGCATCATGGGCGGCGAGGCCACCTCGGTCACGCTCGATACGCAGAACATCTACCTGGAAGCCGCGTTCTGGTGGCCGCAATCGCTGGCCGGGCGCGCGCGCCGCTTCAAGTTCAGCTCCGAGGCCAGCCACCGCGGCGAGCGCGGCGTGGACTTCGCCACGATTCCGCAGCACATCGAATTCATCACGCGCCTGATCGTCGACATCTGCGGCGGCCAGGCCGGTCCGCTGGACGACCAGATCGTCAACCTGCCCAAACGCGAGCCGGTGCGCATGCGCCTGGCGCGTTGCCACCGCGTGCTGGGCGTGCCCGTCACGCAGGCCGAAGTCGCCAAGATCTTCGGCAGCCTGGGCCTGGAATTCACGCTCGATGGCGACGACTTCATCGTCACGCCGCCGTCGTACCGCTTCGACCTCGTCATCGAGGAAGACCTGATCGAGGAAGTGGCCCGCATCTACGGTTTCGAGAACATCCCCACGGTGCCGCCGATGGCGCGCGCCAAGATGTTCTCGCAGCCCGAAGTGCGCCGCGGCCCGCACGCGCTGCGCCGCCTGGCCGCCGCGCAGGACTACCAGGAAGTCGTCAACTACAGCTTCGTCGAAGCCGAGTGGGAACGCGACTACGCCGGCAACGACACGCCGGTCAAGCTGGTCAACCCGATCGCCAGCCACCTGTCGGTGATGCGCTCGAGCCTGATCGCCGGCCTGGTGGCCAACATCCGCCACAACGCCAACCGCAAGCAGACGCGCGTGCGCCTGTTCGAGCTGGGCCGCGTGTTCGCGCGCGACGACGCCGCCCAGGACGGTCCGCTGCAAGTGGCCGGCGTGCGCCAGCCGCTCAAGCTGGCGGGCGCCGCCTGGGGCCCGTCGGTGGAAGAGCAGTGGGGCGTGCCCGCGCGCCAGGTCGATTTCTACGACGTGAAGATGGACGTCGAGGCGCTGTTCGGCGCCCGTGGCGCCCGCCTGCGCTTCGAAGCCGCGTCCCATCCCGCGCTGCATCCGGGCCGCAGCGCCCGCGTCACGCTGGATGGCAAGCAGGTTGGCTGGATCGGTGAACTGCACCCGCGCTGGGCGCAGCAGGCCGACCTGGCGCACGCGCCGGTGGTGTTCGAGCTGGACGTCGATGCCCTGTCCGAAGGCGAACTGCCGCAGGTGCGCGAGCTGTCGCGCCAGCCGGTGGTGGTGCGTGACCTGGCCCTGTGGGTCGATGCCCCCGTGACCGCTCAATCCATGCTGGACACGGTGGCGGCAACGGTCAAGGCCGATCCGCAGCTGGCCGTGGTGCAGGACGTGCGCCTGTTCGACGTCTGGCGCGAAAAGCCCCAGGGCGACCAGCCCGTGGCCGAGAAAAGCCTTGCGTTCCGTTTCTGGCTACAGGACACTGAGGTCACACTGGACGAAGCCCGGGTGGCTGATTGCCTGGCGCGCATCAAGGACGCTTTGGTCAGTGCCCACGGCGCGCGCCAGCGCGCTTGAACCATGGGGAACAGTATGCTTGCCGAGCCGCGTACCCTGACCAAGGCCGAGCTGGCCGAACTGCTCTTTGAGCGGGTCGGCCTGAACAAGCGCGAAGCCAAGGACATCGTCGATACGTTCTTCGAGGAAATCCGCGACGCTTTGGCGCGCGGAGACTCCGTCAAGCTCTCGGGCTTCGGAAATTTCCAGGTGCGCGACAAGCCGCCGCGCCCGGGGCGCAACCCCAAGACCGGCGAGACCATCCCCATCGCCGCACGCCGCGTGGTCACGTTCCACGCGAGTCAGAAACTCAAGAGCGTGGTGGAGCAGGCCACTCCCGCAGCGCCAGATGCCGAGGAGTGATACGCTTTGTCGGTAATTGTTATCGGCACTCGACGCATCGCGGCATAGAATTCTCTTATGACACGTACCGAATCCACCGTCACCTTACCGCCCATTCCCGCCAAGCGTTACTTCACCATCGGTGAGGTCAGCGACCTGTGCGGCGTCAAGCCGCACGTGCTGCGGTATTGGGAACAGGAGTTCACGCAGCTCAAGCCGGTCAAGCGGCGCGGCAACCGTCGCTATTACCAGCATCACGAAGTGCTGCTGATTCGCCGCATCCGTTCCCTGCTGTACGAGCAGGGCTTCACCATCAGCGGCGCGCGCAACCGCCTGGGCGATGCGCGCGACACGCCGCACGATCAAGACGCCGCGGTGCGCCTGACCGGCGCCGAGATGCAGGCCCTGCGCAACGAGCTGGGCAATGTGTCGGCGATGCTGGGCGAAGCGCTGGGTTCGCCGGCGCCGACGGCCGGCGGCAACACGGTGAGCGCCAGCGCCACGGCCTGAGCGGCGCGCAGCAGTTCAACATTCAGTACCTTGCGTGCCATGCGCGAGCCTTGCATGAAAGCGATGCAGGCATCGCGCGGGGCACGCAAATTTTTTTGGGTATTCGGCACTTTTTTTGCACCAATGCGTGCAAACAATTTTTAGGTCTGCTATACTCTTTTTCTTTCGGGGCGTAGCGCAGCCTGGTAGCGCACTTGCATGGGGTGCAAGGGGTCGCGAGTTCGAATCCCGCCGTCCCGACCAGTAGTTCAAAAGGCCGTCAGTGAGAAATCACTGACGGCCTTTTTCATTGTTCTGTGGTTTGCGTGAAGGCGCGTCGTGCTCGTATTTGCAGAGGCCTGGAAGGGAGTAGGTACGTGGTCGAGTCAGCAGCTTGATCGGGATTTTTCTACCGAGGTGGGCCGCGTCGCCTGGCACGTGTCATCGCAGCCCGGGGTGACGCAGGTAGGCACGCAATTCTTGTGAGCGGACAGGGGGGCGCAAGGCTCTCCGGATTTTCCAAAGGGCTGGTTCTCCGCCATCCATTGCGTCAATGCGAGAACCTTGTCTTCGGGTAAATCGCGTCGATACCGAGGGCCTCTTTTCTCCAGCTGTAGCGTGCGCAGTGAGCGGGGAAGTTGGGCGATGCTCAACGCATCCTGGCCGAAGTAGTGAAAATGGCTGGATACCAGCGCCCACTGATTGCCGTGATGATCATCGCGTTGATCCCAGCGGCCATTGAAGCGAGGATCGACCAGGAAATCCTTGAACGGGATCTTCTCGTCCACTCGCATCAAATAGATGATCTTTCCATGGCCGGCGCTGTCTTTGCTCAAGCCACCGGTTCCCATGATCCAGTCCCCTACCTGTGCTTTCTCGACAATATTATCTTTGCCGCCTTTTTTTTTGTGCATGCAGTGCACGAGGGTGCAGAACCCGCTTTCGGGATTCGGCGACCTGCCGTGGTCGTGATCAACGACGTAGGAATAGAGTACGTTGGCCATTGGTTCGTGAACCTTTCCGTATCGGGTGCTGTGATGGCGGAGGTCACATTATCTCTGCTCCTGTCTTTGCTGTGCGATCCAGCTTGCAGAGCCTTGCCATCAATCAACGCAATCAGAACTTGAACCCGCTGATGTATTCCCCGCACGAGTTGTAGCTGATCTTCCCGTTGGTCTTCATGTCGTAGCGCAGCACCGTGCCGGCCTTGTCGGTGTAGAAGATCACGGCGCAGTCGGTGTATTCGGGAACGTAGGCGCTGTACGACCCGTACGTCGTGCCCATCGGGCCGTTGGTGGAATAGCCGCGGCCCTCGTAGTGGCCGGGGTGGTAGCCATAGACGTAGGTGTAGCTCGTGGTCTGGTCATCCACCTTGTTCACGAACGGCTTGGCGCCGGTCTCGGGCGGCCAGGCGGGCAACATCTCGTTGATGTTCTTGCCGACCTGGGCATCGAGCTTGTTGCGGGTGGGGGAGTAGACGGACAGTCCCATGCACGCGGAAAGCGTGAGCGGGAGGATGACGGCGGGGGCAATTCGGCAGATGCTTTTTAGCATTTAGTGGCCTCAGTTGGTGCGCATCGGGTGGGCGAGTATAGCCACCGCTTCTTGCGTTTGAGAAGGCAAAATCCGCCCTGGCAAGGATTGGTTTCAACCGTCAGAAAAACTTCAGAAAACCGTCAGGCAAACGCGGCGATTGGACGCGGATATTCCCTGGCGGTGGTGCCGTATTCAGGCTTGAGCGGATTGATGGGAGTGGCCGCGCGGGCATGACGGCGTCATGGCGAGCCCTGCGCGAACGCGCGGCGTGGATCGCGCTTTCAGTCGATGATGTCGGCGCAGGCGTCGGTCGGTGCGGCGGCGACGCCGCCCACCACCGGCACGATCTTGATGACCGCGGATGTGACTCGGCAGGGCGCTGCGGCGAGACCGCAGCCGGTACAGGGCAGGCACAGCAGGGATACCAGCAACCACTTCATGGCATTCGTCGGCGAGGATTGGCGCCGCAGGCGCGGCCGGGCGCAATGCCTGGATTCTGCGTCGTGGAGGGACCAGGAATAGTGGGAAATTGCGCGGTCAATGTAATGACGTTTGCGCGCGGTCAGACAGGATGTAACGCGGCCGGGCATGGCAGCCAGGCTCGGCCACGGGCGTCGCGCTGGCGGCGTGTTAAGGCATGGCGCCGTCCGGCGCATGGGCCACGGTGAACGGCGATTTCAGGATCGGGGCGCTTGCGCCTCAGCCGCGCGCCCGCAGCTTCGCCGCCGCGGACAATCCGAGTTGCAGGACCACGGCGATGCAGAGCGCCGCCAACATCGAGTCCAGCACCATGTTGTCCCACAGTCGCGGCGGACCGACGCGGAACTGGATGCTGTCGAATACCATGCCGGCGGTGAAGCCGGTGGCGAGCGTCCCGCGCCAACCGCGCAGCGGCACGCAGCGCAGCGCCAGCAGCACGGCCAAGGTGAGAACCCACAGGCGAGGCGCCATGGCCTGGGCGAGAAAATATGACAAGGGCTGGGGCTCCGGGAGGATGAAAGCCCGCGCAGGCGCGGACGCAAACCGGTTTTTAACCGAATATCGGATGACTGTCGTGGGAGCGCCGGCCCGGTGTCAGGGGAGGCGGGATTGCAGCGCGATGCGGTTGCCTTCGCTGTCGCGGATTTCGGCCACCTGCCAGCCGGAGCCGGTCGGGGTCTTGGGAAACAGCACCTCGCTGCCCAGCGCCTGGGCCTGCCGCAGGGCCACGTCGAGATCGCGCACGCCGAAGTAGACAATGGGACCGTGCAGGGTGGGGAGATAGGCGGGGCCCTGGGCCAACGCACCGCTGGCGCCGTCCTCTCCTTCCTTGAAGGGGAAGTAGGCGAATCTGCTGTCATGCAGATCGACGATGCCTTCGAACGCGATGCCGAATACCTGGCTGTAGAAGCGTATGGCGCGTTCGAGGTCGGTGGCGGGAATTTCGACGTGCTGGATCAGGTTCATGGGCGGATCGGCGAAATGTGTCGGGGCGCCGCATTGACGCGCGGCGAGGGCTGTGGGATTGTCGCAAAGAAGTCGGCGTTCTTGCGCCGCCGCGATGCGAGCCTTGCCATGCCCCACCTCCCGAAACCGAATGCCGCCGTGCGTCATTACCGCTTCGCCTGCCAGGACATCGAGGCGCGATACGGCCATGGAAATTTCGATGATGCCGGCGACTGCATCGCCGAGGCGCTGCGAGACGTGTCGACCTGGGAGGGCCAGTATCCGCTGGATTTCGAATTCGAGACTTCGCATGCCAACCCGTGGTACCACGAGTTTGTCGCGACGGTCTGCGGCCTGTCCGATGAGGTGGCGCGGCGTTTCGACGATCGCATGCGCTTGCTTGGCCTGCCGCCGCCGCGCTCGGTGGATTGACCCGGATTTGTCCCGCGCGCTAGGATGCCGCGGCGTGTTCGCGCCTCATCCACCCTTCACGGAGTCTTCATGGTTACCTGCTATCTGCGTTACGTCATCGACCCCAGCCGCCTCAAGGAATTCGAAGCCTACGGCAAGATGTGGATTCCGCTGGTGGAGAAGTTCGGCGGCACGCACCATGGCTATTTCCTGCCGTCCGAAGGCGCCAACAATATCGCGCTGGCCCTGTTCACGTTTCCCAGCCTGGCCGAATACGAACGCTATCGCCAGCAGTCGATGCAGGACGCGCAATGCCAGGCGGCATTCAAGTACGCCGAGGACACGCGCTGCATCCTGAGCTACGAGCGCAGCTTCTTCCGCCCCGTGTTCGACTGAGCGCGGGCGCGCGGCGGGCCGGGTTCGGCCGCGCGCCTCTGTTATGCCTGGATTTCGATGGCTCTGTGTCTGTCGCGCAAGGCGGGCGGCGCGGATAATTTTCCGCATCCGCCATCCCTTTGAAGGAACCCGCATGCGCTACCGCTACGTCACCGCCGATGTCTTCACCGAGCACGCCTACCAGGGCAACCCGCTGGCGGTGGTGCTGGAGGCCGACGGCCTCGACACCGGGCAGATGCAGCGCATCGCCCGCGAATTCAATTATTCCGAAACCAGTTTCGTGCTGCCGGCGCGTGATGCCGCGCACACCGCCTGGGTGCGCATCTTCACGCCCGACCGCGAGGTGCCATTCGCCGGCCATCCGAACGTGGGGACGGCGGTGGTGCTGGCGCGCGAGATGA
The DNA here is from genome assembly GCF_016127315.1 of Achromobacter deleyi. Taxonomy (NCBI): domain Bacteria; kingdom Pseudomonadati; phylum Pseudomonadota; class Betaproteobacteria; order Burkholderiales; family Alcaligenaceae; genus Achromobacter; species Achromobacter deleyi. The sequence continues at coordinate 6,280,884 of NZ_CP065997.1, read as the reverse complement.
TCGCGGCCGGCCAGCCGGCGCCGGCGCGCTTCGTGTTCGAGGAGGAGGCGGGCCTGGTGCGCATCGACCTGCGCTATGGCGAGGACGGTCGCCTGGTGGGCGCCGAGCTGGCCGCGCCGCAGCCCTTGACGCGCGCCAGCCAGGTGACGGCCGAGGCCGCGGCGCGCGCCCTGGGCCTGGCGCCGGGCGATATCCTGCTGGCCGAGCATGCGCCGCAGGTCGTGTCGGTGGGCCTGATTTTCCTGGTGGTGCAATTGGCCAGCCGCGATGCGCTGCGCCGCGCCCGGCCGGATCCGGCCGGCTATGCGGCATTGCTGCCGCTGGACGGCGCCCGTTCCATCTATGCCTACACCACCGATTGCGGCGCCGAGACGTCGCTGGGGCCGACGGACATCCAGGCGCGCATGTTCACCGGCCGCATGACCGAGGACCCCGCCACCGGCAGCGCCACCGGCGCCGCCACGGCGTTGCGGGCGGCCCTGCGCGGCCAGGGTGAATTGCGCCTGCGGGTGGGGCAGGGCGTGGACATGGGCCGGGCCAGCCTGCTGCTGGCGCACGCCGAGGTGCGCGCCGACGGCGTATGGGCCGGCGTGGCGGGCCAGGCGGTGGTGGTGATGGAAGGCACGCTGCCGGCGCCCGCCGCGGCCTGAGCGGCGCGCTTGTCGTGGCGGGCCGGGGTCGTGTATGCTGCCCGCCATGAACCGCATTCTCATCGCCCCGCCGGCCGCGCCGGCCCGGGCAGACAACCGACGAATCACTCGACGCCTGCGTTGAGTGGCAAGCCGTGTTCGAACGCCGGATCCCCGGTGTTCCATCCAGAAGGCCACGATACCCCTCGTGGCCTTTTTGTTTGCGCGGCATGCGCGCTTTGCTTTTCAGCCATCGAGGCGTAGCGCCCGGCCTTCGTTTTCCCTTCAAGAGGAACGAAGCATGAAGCATCCCGAACTGGCCATCCGGTCTTTTCATCCGGCGGACGAATCCGCCATCATCCAGCTGTGGATCGACTGCGGGCTGACGCGTCCCTGGAACGATCCGCGCAAGGACGTGGCGCGCAAGCTGACCGTGCAATCCGATCTGTTCCTGGTGGGCGAGGCGGACGGCGCCATCGTCGGCACGTTGATGGGCGGCTATGACGGCCATCGCGGCTGGGTCAACTACCTGGCGGTGTCGCCGGCGCACCAGCGCCGCGGCTATGCGTCGGCGTTGATGCGGGCGCTGGAGCGCAAGTTCCTGGAGATGGGCTGCCCCAAGATCAACCTGTTGATCCGCGCCGGCAACGTGGCGGTGAAGGACTTCTATGCCAGCCTGGGGTTCCAGCAGGACGAGGTGATCAGCCTGGGCAAGCGCCTGATTCCCGATCTGTGATCCAGGCGGTGTCTAATGGGCGCCTTCGACTCTTTTCCGATGACGGGTTTTCATGACGACACCAGACGACCAACTGCTGCAGGCCGCGACGGCCGGCGACGCACCGGGCGTGGCGCAGGCGCTGGCGCTTGGCGCCGCGGTGGACACGCGCAATGCGTTCGGCGCCACGCCGCTGTTCTGCGCGGCGACCGCCGGCGCGGCCGAGGCGGCGCGGCTGCTGCTGGCGCAGGGCGCGGACACGGCGTGCCAGGCGGGGCATGGATTGACCGCGCTGCATCAGGCCGCGGGCTGGGAGCACCTGGAACTGGTGGCCTTGTTGCTGGAATCGGGGGCGCAGGTGGATGCGGCGTCCGACGACGGCGGCACGCCCTTGATGGCGGCCGCGGCGCGCGGCAATGCCGCCATCGCGGCGTTGCTGCTGGCGCATGGCGCCGAGGCCGATCGCCGCGACGAAGAAGGCTGGAACGCCTGGGCCTGGGCCATCGAGAAGGGCGCGCAGGAGGTGGCGGACCTGCTGGAGGAGGCCGGCGCCGAGCCGGCGTTCCCCGAGGAGTAAAGCCCGTCGCCCCGCGCGCTCAGTCGATGCCGGGCGGCAGGCGCCACGCCGGCGGAAGGTGGGCGAACTGGCCCCAGGATGTCCAGGGTTGTCCGCTCGCGTCCCGCGGCCGGGTCCACAGGCCCCATTCGGGCGGATCGGGAAAGCCATGCCAGAGCCGTTGGGTCAGCACCCAATGCTCGTCCTTCACGGTGGCATGGCAGACGGCTTCGGCCGAGCGCAACTGATCCGCGGTCAGGCCGAACAGTCCTTCGGCCGGCAGGTCGGCGTACGGGATGCTTTGCCAGCTGACGGCCACCATCCCGCGGACATGGAAACCCTGCCGCTGGATGTCGGCGGCGGCGTCGTCCAGGTCCCAGGGACGGGGCTCCCACATCTACATCGGCTCGGTCAGGTACACCGCTTCACGGCCGACGATGGGCATGCGGGTCGGCATGAAGATGGTGCAGTTGTCGCAAGGCGAGCGGATTTCCTCGCCGGCGTTGATGGCGATGAGCTCGCCCTTGTTGAAGACCTCGAAGCCCAGCAGCGGCCGCGTGAAGGTGAAGTCCTCGGACTTGACCATGTGCACTTCCAGTAGCCGGAAGGGCTGCGCGGGCGCTGCTGGCGCGCTGTTGGCCGGGGTCTCGATCAGGCCCAGGTGCGCCAGGAAGCGCAGCGTGACGTCGGTGGCGAGCAGGGCGGCCGATTGCGCGAAATGCTGGCCGCACTCGACCACCAGCGCGCCGCCGCTGTTCGAGGCGGGATCGCCATGGCGGCCGTAGTTGAGCACGCCGGTGCCGGGGAAGCGGCCGGCCGGCATCACCAGTTGCACCGCGGGGGCGCCGACGGCGGCGGCCAGCGCGGTATTGCGGTCCATCTCGGGATAGACCCAGAACGGCTGCACCGGCGCCCGCGTCGAATGGATATCGAGCACGTAGTCGGCCGCGTCCAGCACCGGGCGCAGTTCGCGCGCGCGCCGCAGCTCCGGGCTCTGCTCGCTGCCGTCGAGCCATTCGGGCGACCAGATGCGGTTCAGGTTGTGGACCAGCTGGCGGTTTTCGTAGGGGTTGTCGATGTCGAAGGCGTTGTACGCCTCCATGTTGGCAAAGCTCACGGTGAGCGTGCCGATCTTCGGGCGCACGCCCGTATCGAGCAGATGGGTGGCCGCCACCATGCCGCAGATTTCGTTGCCGTGCGTCAGGGCGTTGACCAGCACGTGCGGACCGGGCTTGCCCGATTCGAAACGGTGCACGTAGTCGATGCCGGTATTGCCCTGGCGATAGGCGGAAAGATCGCGCGGCAGGACTTCGAGCGGCGCGGTGTCGGGGGCGAAAGCGGGGTTGGTCATATCGGGGATCCTATTCCGGACGGATGCCGGCGCGGTCGATCAGGTCTTTATACAAGGCCAGGCGCTGCGACATCATGTCGGTGAATTGTTGGGGCGTCTGCAGTTCGGGCGGCAGCGCGCCGCTTTTCTCCAGGGACTGCACGGTGCCGTCCTGGCGCGCGGCGGTCTGCACGGCCTCCAGCAGTTTTTTGGTGATCTCGGGTGGCGTGCCAGCCGGGGCGGCCAGGCCGATCCACGACATCGCGTTCAGCACCGGATAGCCGAGTTCGGCGAAGGTGGGGATGTCGGGCAGGGCTTCCTGGCGCGTGGGCGCGGCCACGGCCAGCGCGCGCATCTTGCCGCTCTGGATGTGCGGCAGGAAGGGCGCCAGGTTGTCCAGCGCGAATTGGGCCTCGTTGGCCAGCAGCGCGTTCAGCAGCGGCGCGCCGCCGCGGTAGGGCACGTGCACCGCGCGCAGTTGCAGGGTGTGCTTGAGCAGCTCGGCGTTCAGCTGGCCCATGCTGCCGACGCCCGCGGTGGCGAAGTGGACGTCGTCCGGATGCGCCTTCAGGTAGGCGACGAATTCCGCGAAGTCCTTGACGGGCAGGGCGGTGCTGGTGACCAGCACATTGGGCGTGCGCGCCAGCTGCGAGATGGACGTGAAATCCTTGATCGGGTCGTAGCCCAGGTTGGGATGCATCAGCGGATTGGCCAGGTGCGAGCTCTGCGACGACGCGACCAGCGTGTAGCCATCGGGCTTGGCGCGCGCCACGCGCTGGCTGCCGATCGCGCCGCCGGCGCCGTCGCGGTTCTCGACCACCACGGTCACGCCCAGGATCTTGCCCAGCACTTCGGCGTAGAGGCGGCCGACCAGGTCGACCGAGCCGCCGGCGGGGAAGGGCACGACCAGGGAGATGGGGCGCGACGGATAGGCGTCGGCGCGCGCGGACAGCGGCAGCAGGGCGGCGGCCATGCCCGCGATGAGCAGATTGCGGCGGGCGGGCGACGCGGCCTCGGTGGGATGCTTCATGACGCTCTCTTGTGGTGACGGACAGTTCGGTCTATTCTGCAACGGACGTTGCAGAACGAAATATAGTCTGCAATGAACGTTGTTGAATTTGGGGTTATCACCTAGGGCCGCCGCGAGGCCTGCCTGGGTGGGAACCGGCCCAGGGACCTTGCCATCATGAATCTGCATCAACGCATCGCCGCCTATGACCGGAAACTGACCAAGACCGAACGGCGCCTGGTCGAGGACATGCAGGCGCGCTACCCGCAGGGCCTGCTCGAATCCGCGACCGCGCTGGCGCGCAAGGTCGGCACCAGCGCATCGACGGTAGTGCGCCTGCTGGCCAAGCTCGGCTACGACAGCTATGCCCAGGCGCAGATGCAGGCGCGCGCCGAACTCACGGCGCTGCTGGCCTCGCCGGGCGAGCGCGCCGACGCCGTCAGCGTCGACAATCCGTCGGCGCAGGCGTGCCTGCGCAATGCGCTGCTGCACGATCAGCACAACCTGGAGACGACCTTCGCCTCGATCGACGTGGCGGCGTTCGAGGCGGCGGTGCGGCTGCTGACGCAGCGCCGCGCGCGCGTGCACGTGCTGGGCTTGCGCCAGGCGGCGCCGCTGGCCAACCACATGGCGCTGTATCTCAACCTGTGCCTGCCCGACGTCAAGGCGATGGCCGCGTCGGGGCCGTTGTTCCTGGAAGACCAGCTGCTCTGGCTGGAGCCGCACGACGTGCTGCTGGCGTTCACCTTCCGGCGCTATTCGGTGGCGGCGGCCAATGCCGTCAAGGTGTTCCGCGAGCGCGGCGGCAAGGTGGTGCTGGTCACCGATTCCGCCGCCGCGCCCGCGGCCGCACAGGCACACCATGTGCTGCTGGCACGCACGTCGAGCGCATCGCCGTTCGATTCCCATGTGGCGGCGCTGTCGATCTGCAATGCGTTGCTGGCGGCGGTGGCGCTGCGCCGTAAAAAGGAACTGGCCGCGACGCTGGAGCGCGGCGAGGCCTTGTGGGATTCGCAGTGGATTCATCCGCCGGCGCGTTGACGCGCCGCGCTTGGCATGCCGCGCGCCGGTTGGCGCGCAAGTCCTGAAATGCCCGGAATCACCCCGAATCCGCGGGGTTTTCGTGTTTGTCCAGGTGCCTTCGCACCAGTCCATCTAGTACGCCATAACCCCTTGAAAACAGGGCTTTTCAAGGCGAATTATTTTTTTTATATTGCGGCCGGGCAAAGCAGATTCAGGAGCACAGGAATGAACCCGTGGCCGCAACGTCACATTGACGGCTTCGAAGTGATGTGTGAGGTGGTCAGTCTCGATGCCGGGGTGCTGGCGATAGAAATCAGCGTGTCGCGGCCCGGCGAGACCGACTTCCAGCAGCGTTGGTCGTTGCCGCGTTTCGTGACCTTCGTGGATGCCGGTGTTGCCCGGCGGCACGCGGAACTGGTGTTGTCCGGCATCGTGTCGGTCGACCCGGCGACGGGCGAGCCGCGCTACGGCATTCTCTAGGCATCGCCGTGGCCAGATGTCGATTGGCTTGCAGTCCCGTATCGAGACGCGGATTGGCATACCAAATGTTGCTGCATGAGGGGAGGCGCCGTAGGGCGCTGGAATGTGCGCCACGGCAGCCGGCGCGTTCCGAGGGGTTTGGGGCGCGCTAGGTTTTGTTTCGTTTATCACAACATGTGCCTTGCGCCCCTGTCAGGGGTCGGTAGAGTGGTTAACGGATGACAACAAAAAGGAGAGTTCCATGTTCGACACTTTTCCTCGTTTCCGCCGCGTCGGCATGGCCGCCGCGACAATCAGCGTCGCCGGCCTGTTGTTCGCCGGTTGCACCACCACCTCGCCGCAGTCCAATGCCACGGCATCCGAGCAACGGCAATCCATCAACAGCGCGGCCAACGCGTCGCTGGGCAAGCTCTACCAGGCCGCGCCGCAGTCCAAGGAACTGGTCGCGCGCGCCAAGGGCGTGCTGATCTTTCCTGACGTGTTGAGCGGCAGCTTCTTCATCGGCGCGCAACACGGCAAGGGCGTGCTGCGCGTGGGCGGCGCCAATGCCGGCTACTACAGCACCACCGCGGGCTCGATCGGCTTCCAGGCCGGCGCGCAGTCCAAGGCGATGTTCGTGCTGTTCATGACGGACGAGGCCCTGAACAAGTTCCGCAACAGCAATGGCTGGACGGTGGGCGCGGACGCCACGGTGGCGGTGGTGAACATCGGCGCCAACGGCCGCATCGACACCAACACCGCGCAACAGCCGGTGGTGGGCTTCGTGCTCAACAACGGCGGCCTGATGGCGGGCGTGTCGCTGGAAGGCACCAAGATCGCGAAGATCGATATGTAAGGACCATCGATGCCCGGACCCTCGCGTCCGGGCCATCCCGATGCCTGATGAAAAAACGCCGCGGTGCAAGCCGCGGCGTTTTCTTTTCCGGGGTTGGCGCGTCAGCGCAGGATGTCGTCGCCGTGATTGCGCACTGCGCTCTCGCGTTCGATTTCGGCGGCTTCGATCTTCGGATCCAGGCCGCGCCACCGCAGGATGCGGCCGCGTTCTTCGGCGGGTTCCCAACCCAGGATGCCGTAGCGCGTGATTTCGGTTTCGCCGGTGTCGAACGCCACTTCGAAGTAGCCCTGACGATCGGGTAGCGTGCTGCCGGGGAACCATTCGGTTTCAGGCATGGTGTGCTCCTTGCTAAGCGATGGAGGGACGCCGGCGCCGGCCGGAACCGGCGGCGGACATTTTCATTTTGGGCTGGCCGGCGCGATCCCGCAAGCGCCATCAACCAAGCGGCACCGCGGTGGTGTAGAGCACCTGCTTGAGGGCGAAGCTGGAGCGGATGCTGGCCACGCCGGGAATGCGCGTGATGTGTTCGACGATCAGCCGCTCGAGCGCATCGACGTCGGGCACCAGGGCGCGGATCAGGTAGTCGGCGTCGCCCGACATCAGATAGCACTCCATGATCTCCGGCAGCACGGCGATTTCGCGTTCGAACACGTCGAGCGCGGCCTTGCGCTGCTTGTCCAGCGAGATCTGGATGAACACGTTGACCTTCAGGCCGAGCTTGCGGGCGTTCAGCAGCGTGACGCGGCGGTCGATCAGGCCTTCGGTTTCCAGCCGCCGCACGCGCGCCAGGCAGGGCGAGGCCGACAGATTCACGCGCGCGGCCAGCTCGACATTGGTGAGCCGCGCGTCGCGCTGGAGTTCGTTGAGGATACGGATGTCGGTGGCATCCAGGTTGATATCCGGCATAAGCGACCTGTGATTGTGGAGAGAACCGTGCACTTGTGCTGAGTATGCATGGTGTGGCGGCAAATTGAGGTGAAATATGCTGGGGTTTACCCTATAGACTATTTCTTTCTTTGGCGAATCGGCCAAAGCACGGAATATTCAAGCGGTAGACGCGGTAGTAATGAGTCAGCAGAGTACGTTGCGCAAGTTCTTGCCCCTGGCCGGGGCGGTCATGATCTGGGGCGGCAACTGGCCCGTCATGAAACTGGGCCTGGCGCACATGAGCCCGTTGTGGCTGGCGGCCAGCCGGTTCGGCTCGGCCGCGTTGATCAGCGCGCTGGTGCTGGGGTTGCTGGGACGGTTGCGGCTGCCAACGCGCCAGGAATGGCCGCTGGTGGCGGGCGTGGCGCTGCTGCAGATGGGGGCGTTCACCGCGCTGGCGCTGTGGGCGTTGCAGTACGTGGCGCCGGGGCGCGCGTCGGTGATCGCCTATGCCACGTCGATCTGGGTCATTCCGTTGTCGTCGCTGGTGCTCAAGGAACGGCTGTCGCCAGCGCAGTGGCTGGCCACCGCGCTCAGCTACGCCGGCATCGGCGTGATCGTGGCGCCGGCCTTCAGCCCGTGGCAGGCGCATACCGTCATCGGCCTGGTGATGCTGCTGGGCGCCTCGTTCGCCTGGGCCTGCAACATCATCCAGTTGCGCGGCAATCGCCATGTGCGCCTGGGCGCCGACATGATCCCGTGGCAGACCGCGATCGCCACCGTGCCGCTGGCCACGCTGGCGGGGTTGCGCGATGGCGCCCCGGCGTTCCTGGGCGTGCCCGACGCCTGGCCGGTGATCCTGTATACCGGACCGCTGGCCACCGCGCTGACCTTCATCGTGGTGCTGGGCATGACGCAGAAACTGCCGCCGGTGGCGACCTCGATCGCGATGTTGTGCGTGCCGGTCATCGGCCTGATCGTGTCGTCGGTGGTGTTCCATGAACACCTCTCGCCGGACCTGATGCTGGGCCTGGGATTGATCGCGCTGAGCGTGGTCGCGTCGGCCGCGGCGGCGCGGGTGAAGCGTCCCCTGGCGCTGCGGCCGTCGTAGGGGCGGCGTGCTATCGTTGCGGTATTGAACTGAGAGTCACGCATGGCATTGCATCGTTTCGAGAAAGGCGAACTGGGACATTGGCTGCGCATCGTTGCCGATAATTCGGAACCGGGCGCCGTCCAGACCGCCGTGCCCGCGCACGTGGCCGAAGCCTTGCAGACGTTGCGCTGTATCGATCCCGGCCCCGATGGCGCCTGGCGGATCACTGAAAAGGGCAAGCTGGCGCTGCGCATGGAAGAGCCCGGCGCCCTCCATCTGCGTTGATCCCGATTTCCACTGCAGGTTTGTGACGGCGGTTTACTCGTCACGAATTAGTGCATTTATTGCGAATGTCTGCGCGCGCGATCGCGTGCGCCGAGGCTCATTCCGATGGGCTACGGGAATCTCCTGAGACGGTTTGTTCGATTTGGCAGCGTCCGGACGTATCGCCGGTAGCGTGTCGCCGGTAAGATGAACTTGCGTGACGGATTCAGGTCTATTCATTGCGCGGGAATTCTGCACCCGCTACGTCACGCGTGGTTCACGCGTTTAGGTAACCGACTGGGAGGTAGCACATGCAGCATCGTGACCAGGAAGTACTGATCGACGTTTCCACAGCGGCCATGGATACCGGCGGATATGGCGTACTGCTGACGGTAACGGCTGAGGGCGGCACCGAGGTGGATGCCGCGTTTTCCCACTTGGGCAACTGCGCTTCGTTGGACGAAGCACGTGATCGCGCGGAAATATTCGCGCAGAACTGGGTCGAGGAAAACATCTTCCGCTAGGCGCATCCGCGCTTGAAGGAAGCTGAACGGCTGTACCGGTCTGTGTGCGCATGACGCTCAGAATGGCATTCCAGAGATGGCGGCGGAAATTTCGGTTATCGTCGCTGCTTCAAAATAAATGGCTCTCATCGGGCCTGCGTCATTCCAAGATGACTGCCGCACAGACCAACTCCGCGCTGGCGGAGCACATCAACGCTCTTCACGCGCATTTCAACGCTGTCATCCTGCCCATGTGGATGGGGCGGGGCTTCAATGACGCCCTGGGTCTGCCCTTTGAATCCCTGGATGCCGCCACCGGCGAGCCGCTGCCGGCCGAGCGCTATCGCGCCATGGCCTGCGCGCGCCAGCTGTATGTGTATGCAGGCGCGCCGGGCGCCGCCGCGGGCGCGCACGCCGATCGCCTGTTCGCCTCGTTGTGCCGCGTGTTCCGCGACCAGGAGCATGGCGGCTGGCGCTACAGCGTGGACGCCGCTGGCCGCCCGCTCGATCCGACGCAGGACCTGTATACCCATGCCTTCATCGTGTTCGCCTGCGCCGCGTATTTCCGGCGTTCGCGCAACGCGCAGGCGCGCAAGCTGCTGCTGGCCACGGCCGAGACCATCGAGTCGCGCTTCAGGATGGCCGACGGGCGTTATCACGCCGCGCTGAGCCACGATTGGAGCGAGGCGCTGCGCGGGCCCGCGCAGAATCCGATGATGCACCTGACCGAGGCCTATCTGGCCGCGGCCCAGGTGGCCGAACCGGCGTTGTTCGCGGCCCGTCTGCGCGATCTGGCTCAGGTTATGAGCCAGGTGTTCCTGAGCGCGCCGACGCAATGCATCGCCGAATTGCCGCAGGGCGCGCCGGGCAACCGTATCGAGCCGGGCCACCAGTTCGAATGGCTGTCGCTGGTGCGTGAGTCGGCCGAGGTGTTCGACGGGCTGGACCTGCCGGAATCGCTGCCGCGCGGGGTGCACTGGGCCCGTGGCCATGGGGTGGACGCGGGCGGCGTGCTGGCCGCGCTGGACGAGCGGGGCGCGGTGCTGGACGACACCCGCCGGATCTGGGCGCAGACCGAGTACCTGCGGGTGCTGGCGGTGCTGGGCGACCTGCCGGCGTTGCTCCAGGCGCTGGCGGGTTTTCGCGCCCGTTTCCTGCATCCCGGCGGCTGGCACGAGTGCCTGGACCGGGACGGCGCGGTGGCGCGGGCGGACATGCCGTCCACCTCGCCTTACCACCTGGCAACCTGCCTGGCGGCCTTGCCGGCCGTTGTTTAATTGCGCCGTTAACAATTTTTGTCTAACTGGGGACAGATTTAATAGAAAAATATTGGTGAAATCCCTTACAATTTGGTAACCAAGTTAGTGGGGAAGCATCAATGAGCGTTATGTGCTTGGCTTGCCAACGCATCAACCCCGGGTTGGCGGGTGTCGCACCGCACTCGCACCTGGGGCATCAGGGATTCACCAACCCGACTCAGAAGGGCCGCGAGGAAAGCCGCGAGGACCATTTCCGCTGCCTGAACTGCGGCGCCAAGTGGCTGCGCGAGACGGACAAGTGGGGCGTGGACCTGGGATTCAAACTGGCGCCCTGAAGCGTCGCGACATGCCGGCCGGGAGGCCGCAAAATGCCTGTCATGATCGGGCCCCATATCGGGGCCCGTTTTGTTTTGTAACGTATCGTCGTGATTTCAGGGCGGCGATGGGGCGTGGGTGTCCGGATCCTGTCCGGCGGTATCGAGAAGCCACTCGCGGAAACAGGCCAGGGCGTAGTGGTCGCGCCGCTGCGGCGGGGCGCACAGGTGATAGCCGCGCGCGATGGCGATGCGCAGGTCGGGGAAGGGGGCGGCCACGCGGCCGGCCTGCAGGTCGTCCTGCACCAGGCAGCGTTGCAGCACCGCGATGCCCATGTCGGCCATGACCGCGCGCACCAGGATGCTGACCTGCTCGAAACCGTTGGCCAGCTTGAGATTGTCGCGGCGCACGCCGGCGGCCTCGAACCAGCGGCCCCAGTTGTCCATGCCGTTTGAGTGGTACAGCAGCGGTTCGCCCAGCAGGCCGGCGGGGCTGTCCCACAGGCCGGCGGCCTGGCGCGCGGCCAGCCGGGCAGGGCTGCAGATGGCGATCATTTCGCGGCCGATCACGTAGTCCGCCTGCCAGCCTGGCCATTGGCCAGCCACGCCTGAAAGGATGCTGGCGTCCGGCGTGGCGCCGGAGAAATCCTCGTTGCGGCGGTAGGCCGCGAAACTCAGCTGGATGTCGGGATGGCGCCGGTGGAAGTCGGGCAGGCGCGGCACCAGCCAGGCGCTGGCCAGGGTTGGCACGCTCGACAGCGTCAGCCGCAGGCGGCGGTCGTCGGCGCGCAGTTCGGCGCTGAGCGCCTCGATGGCCTGCAGCGGCGCCAGGCCACCGTCGTAGAGCTTGCGGCCGGTCTCGGTCAGGGTCAGTCCGTGGGCGTTGCGGCGCATCAGCGGCTGGCCGAAATGCGCTTCGAGCCGGGCGATGGCGCGGCTGACGGCGCCCTGGGTCACGCACAGGGCTTCGGCCGCCAGGGTGAAGCTGCCCAGGCGCGCCGCCGTCATGAAGGCGTGCAGCTCGGACATGGACGGCGAATGCAGGCGCATGGCGCGGCGGGTGCCAGCGGGCCGCGGGCGCGGTCCTGGCATGAGCGTTGGTAATGAAGGCGTGCAATATAGTCGTTTGAAAGCGGATCGTAAAGTTCGGACACTGGCGGCCTCGCAGCAAGACCTGCACCTTTTCTGGAGTCGCTCCATGTCCCGCCGCTTTTTCGGCTGTTCCGCGCGCATCGCGCTTGCCGGCGTCTGCGCCGCGCTGTCTTTGGCCGGCCCGGCGCACGCCGCCGACTATCCCGCCCGCCCCATCAAGCTGGTGGTGCCGTTCGCCGCGGGCGGCTCGACCGATATCGTGGCGCGCCTGGTGGCCGAGTACGCCGGCCGCGACCTGAAGCAGACCATCGTGGTCGAGAACAAGGCCGGCGCGGGCGGTTCGCTGGGCATGGAGCAGGTGGCGCGCTCGACCGCCGACGGCTACACCATCGGCATGGCGACGATGAGCACGCACGGCTCCAATCCGGCGGTCTATCGCAAGATGAACTACGACCCGCTCAAGGACTTCGAGCCGGTGGCCAATGTGCTGGCCGTGCCCAGCATCTTCGCCATCAATCCGCAGATCCCGGCCAGGAACATGGCCGAGTTCGTGGCGCTGGCCAAGGGCCAGGCCGACAAGTACAGCTTTGCCTCGCCGGGCGTGGGCTCGCTGGGCCACGTGAACATCGAGAACTTCATGATGCTGGCCGGCATCAAGCTGCTGCACGTGCCGTACCGCGGCGCGGGCCCGGCGCTCAACGATGTGATGGGCGGGCAGGTGGATGCGATCACCGACAACCTGTCCTCGACCCTGCCGCAGGTGCTGGGCGGCAAGCTGCGGCCGCTGGCGGTGCTGGGTGCCGAGCGTTCGCCGCTGCTGCCGGACGTGCCAACCTATATCGAGCTGGGCTACCCCGACATGGGCACCGGTGGCTGGTTCGGCCTGGTGGCGCCGGCCGGCACGCCGCCGGCGGTGATCGAGCGCCTGAACCAGGCCGTGCGCGCGGCGATGCAGGATCCCGAATTCCGCAAGAAGGCCGAGGACGTCGGTGGTACGCTGATGCCGACCACGCCGCAGGAATTCAAGGTCCAGATCGAACAGGCCCTGGCGCGCTACGCCAAAGTCGCCAAGGCCGCCAACATCCAGGCTGACTGACAATGACGAACGCCGATTTCCAAGCCGTTTCCGTGCATGCCCCGACCGCGCCAGCCTTGCCGCTGGTGTGCGATTCGCCGCACAGCGGCGAGCAGTACCCCGCCGACTTCGGCGCCGCGGCCAGCCTGGCGCAGCTGCGCCAGGGCGAGGACACGCACGTGGACGCCTTGTGGTCGGCGGCGCCGGCATTGGGCGCCACGCTGGTGGCGGCGCACTTTCCGCGCGTGTATATCGATCCCAACCGCACGCTGCGGGACCTCGATCCGGAGCTGCTGGCCGAGCCGTGGCCCGAGCCGCTCGATCCCGGCGAAAAAACGCGCCTGGGCAAGGGCCTGATCTGGCGCCGCATGGACAAGGCCACGCCGATCTATGACCGCAAGCTGACGCTGGCGCAAGTGCGGCATCGCATCCAGGCGTACTACGAGCCCTACCACGCGGCGCTGGCGCAGGCCATCGAAGGCGCGCAACGCGATTTCGGCGCGGTCTGGCACCTGAACCTGCACTCGATGCCGAACGATGCGTATGAGCGGCTGGGCCGCGAAAGCGCGCATCCGCTGGCGGACTTCGTGCTGGGCGATCGCGACGGCACCACCTGTGAGCCGGAATTCATCGCGCTGATCGAGACGGCGCTGCGCGACCGCGGCTACACGGTGGCGCGCAACGATCCCTACAAGGGCGTGCAGCTGATCGCGCAGATCGGCCAGCCGGCGTTGAACCGCCACAGCCTGCAGATCGAGATTCGCCGTCCGCTGTACATGGACGAAGTCACGCGCGAACGCAACGCGGGCTTCGAGCCGCTGCGCGCGGACCTGTCGCAGGTGCTGGCGCAGGTGGCGAAATATGTGCAGGCGCGCACGGCCGCCATATCGTCGACAAAATAGACTCGGTTGAATATTGTGTGATCGAACGGCCGCGATTGATGCGCGTCAATCGCGGCCGCCGCGCATGCGCTTAAGTTTCCCGATGGCGGGCCGTTGTCGCTAACAACGAGCTGCGCCGCCGATTGGCGTGGCCTAAAGGAAACCGGTATGGCCGAGAAGATCATCAATGGTTTTTCCGTCGTGGCGTATGCGACGCAACCCGAGGGGCGCATCCCGGCGCGCGCCTTCCTGGAAACCCGACGGCTGCCGGCCAAGCGCGATGCCGCGGCCACGCCTGCCAGCGAAGCCGGTCCGGATCAGGACGGCGAGGCGCGGGACGAGGCGGATGAACCGGAAAGCCTGGCGTTCGAGATTTTCGTGACGCGCCGTTTTCGCGGCGCGGTCGAAGCGATGTCGGCGGCGCGCAACGCGCTGGACCGCGTCAAGTCGGTGGACGAAGACGGCGTGCCGGATCACCTGCCCGACTGACGCGGCGCATGGAGCGGGGCGGCCGAGCGCGGCGGCCCCGGCTTCCGACCCGCCCGGCGGCGCGGCCGCCGCCCATATTGTTATCCCCACTTTGTATTTGTCGAACGCCTGAGCACGGGCCGATGATGCCGCATGGCAAGCATCGCCATTCACAGTCTGCTCAAAAGGAAGGTTGATGAATACGAACGTCCAAACGCGCGCCAATCCGGCGCGCGGTATCTCGCGCCGCTCGTTGCTGCGCGCGGCAACCCTGGCCGGCCTGGCCGCGCCGCTCGGCATGCTGGGATCGCGGGTGCTGGCGGCCAATGGCGCGCCGCGCACCTACAAGATCGCCTGGAGCCAGACCGCGGTGTGCCAGTCGCCGGTCTCGGTGGCGCTGGAGCGCGGCTTCTTCGACAAGTACAACCTCAAGGTCGAACGCATCAATTTCAGCGGCTCGACCGACCAATTGCTCGAAGCCATCGCCACCGGCCACGCCGATGGCGGCATCGGCATGGCGCTGCGCTGGCTCAAGCCGCTGGAACAGGGCTTCGACGTCAAGCTGGCGGTGGGCACGCATGGCGGCTGCATGCGCCTCTTGACGTCCGCGGATTCGCCGGTCAAGAGTGTGCAGGACCTGAAGGGCCGCCGCGTCGCGGTGTCGGACCAGGCCAGCCCGGTGAAGAACTTCTTCGCGATCCGCGTGGCGCAGCTGGGCATCGATCCGGAATCGGTGGACTGGCGCCAGTATCCGCAGGACCTGTTCGGCGAGGTGCTGAGAAAAGGCGAGGTCGATGCGATCGCGGGCGACGATCCGCTGATCTACACGCTGCGCGAGGACAACAAGCTGCGCGAGATCGCCACCAACATCGAGGGCGACTACGAGAACCGCACCTGCTGCGTGCTGGGCCTGCGCGGCGACCTGGTGCGCAATGATCCGGAGTCGGCGGCGGCCATCACGCGCGCGGTGATCGACGCGCAGCGCTGGACCGCGTCCAACCCCGACGAGACCGCGCGCATTTTCGCGCCGTACGTGCCGGGCAAGGTGCCGGCCGAGCGCGTGGCGGCGATCCTGCGCAGCCACAGCCATGGCCATGCGTCGACGGGCGCGGCGCTGCGCGACGAGATCGTGGGCTATGCCAAGGATCTGAAGACGATCAAGGTGCTGAACGCCAATCTCGACATCAACAAGTACGCGCAAGCGGTGGTGCCCAATGTCCTCGGCTGACGCGCTGGAGGTGGGCGCGTTGCGCGGCGCGCCGGCCGCCCTGCACCCCTGGCGCCTGTGGAAGACCGGCGTGGTCGCGGCCGCGTTGTGGGCCGCGGTGGGCGCGGTGACCCTGCGCTGGCCGAATGTCGAGGTGGGCTTCGTCTCGTGGGGCTATACGCGGGAATTCGGCATCGCGGCGCTGGTGCTGGCGGCCTTGCTGCTGCTGGCGGCGGTGGCCGGCGCGGACCGGCGCCGGCCGCTGCGGGCGCTGTATCGCGGCGGGCCGTGGCTGGTGCTGCTGGCGCTGGCGGTGGGGGCGTGGGAGATCGCCACGGCCAAACTGGCATTGCTGCCCAGCCCGTTCTTCGCGCCGCCGCAGTCGCTGATCGAGGTCTACGTGACCGACTACAAGCGGCTGGCGGACAGCCTGGGCAATTCGCTGTGGCTGCTCGTCAACGGCTTCGGCCTGGGCGCGGCGGCGGGCTTCCTGACGGGCGTGGCGATCGGCTGGTCGCGCGGCCTGGGGTACTGGGTGCATCCGGTGCTGCGGTTCCTGGGGCCGGTGCCGTCGACGGCGCTGCTGCCGATGGCGTTCTTCTTCTTTCCGTCGGGCTGGTCGGCGGCGGTGTTCCTGATCGCGCTGGCGACGTGGTTCCCGGTCACGGTGTTGACGTGGTCGGGCGTGGCCGGCGTGAACCGCGCCTATTACGACGTGGCGCGGACCCTGGGCGCGAGCGAGTGGTTCCTGGTGCTGCGGGTGGCGATTCCGGCGGCGTTGCCGCAGGTGTTCGTCGGCCTGTTCATGGGCCTGGGCGCGTCGTTCTCGGTGCTGGTGGCGGCCGAGATGATGGGCGTCAAATCCGGGCTGGGCTGGTACCTGTCGTGGGCACAGGGCTGGGCCTCGTACGCCAATATGTACGGCGCGCTGATCGTGATGGCGCTGGTGTTCTCGGGCCTGATCACCTTGCTGTTCGTCGGCCGCGACCGCCTGCTG
Organism: Achromobacter deleyi; assembly: GCF_016127315.1. NCBI lineage: Bacteria > Pseudomonadati > Pseudomonadota > Betaproteobacteria > Burkholderiales > Alcaligenaceae > Achromobacter > Achromobacter deleyi. The sequence continues at coordinate 6,264,287 of NZ_CP065997.1, read as the reverse complement.
GCCTGGCAGAAGGGAGTGGTGAAATGGTAGCGGCGGCGCAAGGCGCGGCAACGGCGGACGCGGCGCGCGGCGCGGCGCTGGCGGTGCGGGGCGTGAATCACCGCTTCGACCTGGACGGCGCGGCGTTGCCGGTGCTGGACGATATCGACCTGGAGGTGCGGCCCGGCGAATTCGTCGCGCTGCTGGGCCCCAGCGGCTGCGGCAAGTCGACCCTGCTGCGGCTGGTGGCGGGGCTGGAGCCGCCCGCGCAGGGCGACCTGCTGGCCGATGGCGAGCCGATCGACGGGCCGTCGCCGTCGCGCATCGTGGTGTTCCAGGATCCGACGCTGTATCCCTGGCGCACGGTGTGGCACAACGTGGCGCTGGGGCTGCAGGCGCGCGGGCTGCTCAAGACCGAGCGCGGGCGCGTCGACGACGCGTTGCAGCGCGTCGGGCTGACGGCGTTCGGCGCGGCCTATCCGCACCAGCTGTCGGGTGGCATGGCGCAGCGCGCCGCGTTGGCGCGCGCGCTGGTCAACGATCCGCGCATCCTGATCCTGGACGAGCCGCTGGGCAAGCTCGATTCGCTGACGCGGATCGCGATGCAGTCCGAGTTGGTGGAACTGTGGCAGCGCAGTGGCTTCACGGCCTTGCTGGTGACGCACGACGTGGAAGAGGCGCTCTTCATGGCGTCGCGCATCATCGTGCTGAGCGAGCGGCCTGCGCGCATCAAGGACGAGATCGTCAATGACCTGCCGTATCCGCGCCATCGCGGCGATCCGCGCCTGGCCGAGCTGCGGCGCCGCGCGCTGGCGCTGTTGGGACTGGATGCGACGTGGTGAGCAATGCGGGGTTGGCGCTGGCCGTCGCGGTGGCGCCGGCCGGCATGCTGGCGTGCCTGGCCGCCGCGCGCCGGCGCCCCGACGGCCAGGCGATCGCGGTCGGGCTGCCGTTGCCGGCGCTGGCGGCGCTGTCCCTGGCGGCCGCGATTGGCGTGGTGGTGCTGGGCTGGCAGCGGACGCTGGGGGCGCCGGGTCTGCTGGGGTCTCGGCTTGGACACCTGGCGTTGGCGGCGGCGGCGGTGTTGGGGTTGGCGGGGCTGGCGGCCGCCTGGCTGCATAGCCGCGCGCCGGAACGCGCGGCGCGGACCGGGTGGCGCCGGGCCGGCGCCATGTTGCTGGGAGCGCTGGCGCTGCTGGCGGCATTGCTGGCCGTGGCGATCGCCTGGCAGCCGGACGAAGCGCTGGCGATCGCGCATTGGCCGTTCGCGTGGCGCTACGACGCCGGCCTGCCGGTCAGCGGCCATACCTGGCGCCGCCTGTGGCTGGCGCTGGGATTGACGCTGCTGGCGCTGGCGTTGCTGACCGCGGCACTGTTCGCGCGGCGTGGCCGGCTGGTGCTGTTGACGGCCGCCGCGGGATTGCTGGCCAGCGCCAGTTGGCCGGCGCCGCGGCTGCTGCTGACGGAGGCGACGCACACGTCCTACCAGCGTTCGCCACTGGTGTTTTCGGATGACAACCTGCTGCGGGGCGCGCGCCTGTACCAGGCGCATTGCGCCGCCTGCCACGGGGCGCGGGCGGATGGCCGTGGCGTGCTTGCCGCCGGGCTGCCCGCCTGGCCCAGCGTGCTGGGGGCGGCGCTGTTCGATAACCGCCTGGAGGGCGAGCTGTATGCGCGCCTGGCGCGCGAGGGCGCGACGCACGGCGGCGCGGCCGCGCGGGCGCCAGGCGAGGCGCTGTCGCCGGACCAGGTCTGGCTGGTGCTGGACTATCTGCGGGTGCAGGCCTATGGCGCCAGCGGCGGCACGGGCATGCCGGCGATTCCGGCGCCGGTGGTGGCGCTGGCCTGCCGCGACGGGCGCGCCGCCACGTTGTCCGGGCTGCGCGGCCTGCCGGTGCGGGTGGCGGCCTTCAGTCCGGGCGCGCCGCCGGAACCCCAGGATCCACGGCTGCTGACCGTTGCATTGACGCGCGGCGGCGCGCTGGCGGCGGACGCCGATTGCGTGGCGGCGGACGAGGCGGCATGGGAGGCCTATGCGCTGGCCGCGGGCGTGGCGCCGGCCGAGCTGGCGGGCGCGCAGTTCATGGTGGACCGGCGCGGCTGGCTGCGGGCGCGGCGGCTGCCGGGCGCGGCGCCGGCCTGGACCAGCGCGGACAACGTCTGCGGCCCGGGCGGGCGCATGGAGAACACCTCGGCCCAGGGACTGGGCGCGTTGTTGCTGGCGATGGACCGTGCCCCCATCGAGATTCCGGATACGCGGCGCAGGCAGTGACACGCCATCGCGCGGCGTGGCGGCCGGGCACTTTTTTCCTTTCCCTTTCACAAACGCGAGGCAGGCAAGATGAGTACCTTGAATGAATACCTGGGCCAGAAGCGCGAGGCGGTGCTGGCGCGCAATGCGCGCGATCCGGGCACGGTGACGCCGGTGAAGCTGCGCGCGCATGTCAGCGCTGAGGGGCGCAGCGGCGTGCGCCGCATCCGCATCCGCGACCATCAGGTGGTGAGCGACAGCCCGGCGGATTTCGCCGGCTACGACCTGGGACCGAGTTCGCCGGAACTGCTGCTGGGATCGCTGGGCAGCTGCCTGACGCACATCTTCCTGATCAAGGCGGCCGAATTGGAATTGCCGCTGGAATCGCTGGAAGTCGAGATCGAGGGCGACCTGGATCCGCGCGGCGGCAAGCCGGGCTACGAGAAAGTGCCGTTCTTCCCGCACAACATCCGCTATACGGCGCACATCGTGTCGCCTGCCGACCCGCAGGCGGTGCGGGCGGTGCACGAGGCGGTGGAGCAGTGGTGCCCGATCCTCAACCTGCTCAAGCAGCCGCAGCCGCTGGAAGGCAGCGTGCGGCATACGCGGCCGGGGGCGTGAGCGGCGGCCGCCATGCGCGCTGCGCGGGGCGGCCCGTCGGCCGGGCCGACGCGCCTGGCCGACGGGGAAGGGTTCAGGTCAGCGAGCTGCGCATCAGGATCTCGGTCAGCGCCTGGGTGGGCCGATTGGGCGTGGGCGCCGAGATGACGATGAATTCGACCTGCGGCAGCGCCGGCAGGGCCAGCGCGCCGGCCGGCGCCGCCAGGCCGGTGGTGGAAAGGTGCGAGGGCTGCACGGTGATGCCCAGGCCGGCGCGGGCGGCCGCCTGGCAGCCGGCGTAGCTGGTGCTGGTGCAGACGATCTGCCAGTTGCGGCCGGCACGCGCCAGCGCATCCAGCGCCAGGGTGCGGGTGACGCTCGGCTCGCGCAGCAGGATCAGCGGCAGCGGCGCGTCGGGCGCCAGGCGCAGCCCTTCCTTGGCGCGCCACAGCAACGCCTCTTTGTGCAAGGTCTGGCCGCGGCGGTCGCCACGGCGGCGCTTGCCGATCATCACGTCCAGGCCATTGTCGTCGAGCAGGCGGTAGAGGTCGCTGGTGACGCCGATGGTGATGTCCAGCTCCACTTCGGGATGCGCCTGGCGGAACGCGGCCAGCACGTCGGGCAGCGGCCCCATCGCCAGGTCGTCGGAAGTGCCGAGCCGCACGCGGCCGCGCAGCCGCGGGGCGTCGAACAGCCGCTCGGCGCGCTCGTGCGCATCGAGGATGATCTCGGCGTGCACCAGCAGGCTGCGGCCGTCGCTGGTCAGGGCCAGCGAGTGGGTGTCGCGCAGGAACAGGCGGCGGTTCAGGGCCTGTTCCAGCTGGCGGATGTGTTCGCTGACGGTGGGCTGGGTCAGGCCCAGGCGGCGCGCGGCCTCGCTGAAGCTGGGCGAGGCGGCGGCCGCGGCGAAGGTCTTGAGCCAGAGCGGATTGAGCATGGCGGCCTGCTTATAGGGAATTCCAATGGCAATTACAGTAACCAGTGGTCTTCACGATAGCAAGCGGCGCGCCTATAGTGGCCGCGACCTTCCTGGAAACCCCTCGCCATGCGCCGCTTCCTGCCCGACCAGTTCACCCTCATCCTGATCGCCACCGTGGCCTTCGCCAGCTTTTTCCCCGCCGTGGGCAAGGGCGCGTCGTTCATGCTGGTGGCCAGCAACCTGGCGATTTCGCTGCTGTTTTTCCTGCACGGCGCGCGCCTGTCGACCGACGCGATCGTGGCCGGCGTCAAGGACGTGCGGCTGCATGCGTTGATCCTGGGATGCACGTTCATCCTGTTCCCGGCGCTGGGGCTGGCGCTGCGGGCCGCCTTTCCCGGCCTGCTGACGCCGGCGCTGTGGGTGGGCGTGATCTTCGTGTGCACGCTGTCGTCGACGGTGCAGTCGTCCATCGCCTTCACCTCGATGGCGCGCGGCAACGTGCCGGGCGCCATCTGCGCGGCCACCGCCTCGAACCTGCTGGGCACGGTGCTGACGCCGCTGCTGGTGGCGGTGCTGCTGCATCGCCAGGGGGGCGGCCATGGCCTGGCCGACGCCGGCCGCATCCTGCTGCAATTGCTGCTGCCGTTCGCGCTGGGCAGCCTGCTGCGGCCGTGGATCGGCGCCTGGGCGCAGCGCAACAGCCGCGTCCTGTCGAAGGTGGATCGCAGCTCGATCCTGCTGGCGGTCTATACCGCGTTCAGCGAAGCGGTGGCGCAGGGCATCTGGCACGCGTTCCCGGCGATCGACCTGGCGACCATGGTGCTGGTCAATGCGCTGCTGCTGGGGGCGGTGCTGCTGATCACCACCTGGGGCAGCCGCAAGCTCGGGCTGTCCAAGGAAAACGAGATCACGCTGGTGTTCTGCGGGTCGAAGAAGTCGCTGGCGTCCGGCATTCCGCTGGCCACGGTGCTGTTCGGCACCTCGCAGATGGGCATCGTGGTGCTGCCGCTGATGATCTTCCACCAGATGCAGCTGATGGTCTGCGCGGTGCTGGCGCGCCGCTATGCCGATCGCGCCGAGCCGGCGCAGGCGGCCGAACCGGCCCGCGCCTGAGGCCTCAGACGGCCAGCGGCTGGATCCTGCCGCTGGGCTGCCAGTAGACGGCGCCGTCGCGCTCCTGCACCGTCAGCACCGTGAGGCGGCCGTTCTTACAGGGCCCGCCCACGCACAGGCCGGTATCGGGCTGGTAGGTGGCGCCGTGGCGGGCGCACATGATCAGGTCGCCGGCGCGGGTGAAGAAACTGCCTTCCCAATCGAGTTCGACGCCCACGTGCGCGCAGCGATTCAGATAGCCATGGACCTGGTCCTGGTAACGCACGAAGAACGCCGTGGTCTGCCCCGCGCTGTCGGAGACCGGCACTTTGACGCCCAGCCCGCCATTGACCAGGTCGGTGGCGGCGCAGACGCGGACTTCGGGAGCGATACGGGAATCCTGCATGGAAGGCCTTGGAATCAAAGGGTGCGATCTTGGGTCAGGGGGCGGGGCTTGTCAATCGGCCGGCGCGGCGGTGTTTTCCTGCTGTCGCGCCCACATCGCGGCATACAGGCCGCCCGCGGCCAGCAGGTACGTGTGGCGGCCGCGTTCGGCGATGCGGCCGTCCTCCAGCACGATGATCTCGTCGGCGTCGGCCACGGTGGACAGGCGGTGGGCGATGATGAGCGTGCTGCGGCCGCGGCTGACCTCGCGCAGGTTGGTCTGGATGTCGCGTTCGGTGCGCGTGTCGAGCGCGCTGGTGGCTTCGTCGAACAGGAAGATGGCCGGGTCCTTGAGCAGGGTGCGGGCGATGGCGACGCGCTGCTTTTCGCCGCCGGACAGCTTGAGGCCGCGCTCGCCCACCATGGTCTGGTAGCCGTCGGGCATGGCCATGACCAGGTCGTGGATGTGCGCCAGCCGGGCGGCCTGCTCGATCTCGGCGTCGGAGGCGCCGGGCCGGCCGTAGCCGATGTTGTAGCGGATGGTGTCGTTGAACAGCACGGTGTCCTGCGGCACCACGCCGATGGCGGCGCGCAGGCTGGCCTGGGTGACGTCGCGGATGTCCTGGCCGTCGACCAGGATGGCGCCGGCGTCGGCGTCGTAGAAGCGGAACAGCAGCCGCGCGATGGTGGACTTGCCCGCGCCCGAGGTGCCGACCACGGCCACGGTCTTGCCGGCCGGCAGGGTGAAGCTCACGTCCTTGAGGATGGGCCGCCGTTCGTCGTAGCCGAAGCGCACGTCGCGGAACTCGACCGCGCCGCCGTCGACGCGCAGTGGCTGCGCGCCGGGGCGGTCGGCCACTTCGCGGTCCTGGCCCAGCAGTTCGAACATGCGTTCCATGTCGATCATGGCCTGCTTGATCTCGCGGTAGATGAAGCCGAAAAAGCTGAGCGGCGAGTACAGCTGCAGCAGGTAGGTGTTGACCAGCACGAAGTCGCCCAGCGTGTAGCGGCCCTCGGCGATGCCGTTGGCGGCCATCCACATCACCAGCGTGAGGCCGGCGGAGATGATGACGGCCTGGCCGACGTTGAGGATCGACAGGCTGACCTGGCTGCGCACCGCGGCGCGTTCGTAGCGGGTGAGCGAGGCGTCGTAGCGGCGCGCTTCGTGTTCCTCGTTGCCGAAGTACTTGACCGTCTCGTAGTTCAGCAGGCTCTCGATGGCCTTGGTGTTGGCCTCGGAGTCGGTCTCGTTCATCAGCCGGCGGAACTTGGCGCGCCATTCGGTGACGGCCAGCGTGTAGGCCATGTACAGGACCACGGTGGCGCCGGTGGCCAGCGCCAGCCAGGCGTCGAACATGCGCCACAGCACGATGCAGACCAGGCCGATCTCGAAGAAGGTCGGCAGGATGTTGAACAGCAGGAACGACAGCAGCGTCTGGATGCCCTTGGTGCCGCGCTCGATGGCGCGGGTCAGGCCGCCGGTCTGGCGCGTCAGGTGAAAGCGCAGCGCCAGGCCGTGCAGGTGGCGGAAGATGCGCAGGCCGACCGAGCGGATGGCGTGCTGGCCGACGCGGGCGAAGAGGGCGTCGCGCAATTCGGAAAACAACAGGGACAGAACGCGCGCGCTGCCATAGGCCAGAATCAGGCCCAGCGGCACGGTCACGCTGCCGGGCGCGCCCTGGCCCAGGGCGTCGATGGCGTGCTTGTACAGCAGCGGCACGTAGACGGTGGCCGCCTTGGCGGCGAACAGGCACAGCAGGGCGGCGACGACGCGGACCTTCAGGCCGGTCTGGCCGGGCGGCCAGAGGTAGGGGAACAGGGTGCGCAGCGTGGCGAAACCGCCACGGCCGGGCGTCCGGGAGTCAGGGGTTGTCATAGGGGCGGCAAGGGCAAATGGCGTGGGCCGGCGCGGGGCGCGGGCCGGGTATGGAGGCGATTATCCGGCACCGGCGCTATTATTTAACTGAAAACCCCTGGGACGGATGGGCCGCGCGCTGGCCGCTCCCGGGGGTTTTCCATCCGGTTTTCGTATGCGGGCGCAGCAGGGCGGGCCCATCATCCACTGTCGACCAGGCGTACGCCCGGCAGCATTCCTGGTCGCGCGACCTGGCGCGTTTTCGCCGTGCAAGTGTTGCGTTGCAAGTTTCGGAGGGTCATATGGCGAAGGTACCCACAGTCAAACTGAACGACGGCAGCAAGATTCCGCAATTGGGCCTGGGCGTCTGGCAGGTGCCGGACGACCAGGCCGCCGCCAGCGTCAAGGAGGCGTTGGCGGCGGGCTACCGTTCGGTGGACACCGCCGCGATCTATGGCAACGAATCCGGCGTCGGCGCCGGCCTGCGCGCGGCAGGCGTGGCGCGCAAGGATCTGTTTGTCACGACCAAGCTGTGGAACGACAGGCATGGCTTCGATTCGGCCCACGAGGCCATGAACGAGAGCCTGGAAAAGCTGGGCCTGGCCTATGTGGATCTGTACCTGATCCACTGGCCGGTGGCGGGCAGCGAGAAGTTCGTCGACGCCTGGCGCGCGATGATCGAGATGAAAGAGGATGGCCGCGCGCGTTCGATCGGCGTGTCCAACTTCACGCAGGCCAACCTCGAGCGCCTGATCGACGCCACCGGCGTGACGCCGGCGGTGAACCAGATCGAACTGCACCCCGGTTTCGCGCAGCGCGAATTGCGCGCGTTCCATGACAAGCATGGCATCGCCACCGAGTCGTGGAGCCCGCTGGCGCAGGGCGCGGTCACCAAGGACAAGACGATCGTGGACCTGGCGCGCAAGCACGGCAAGTCGCCGGCCCAGGTGACGCTGCGCTGGCATCTGCAGCACGGCCTGATCGTGATTCCGAAGTCGGTGACGCCAGCGCGCATCCGCGAGAACATCGACGTGTTCGATTTCGAGCTGTCGGGCGCGGAGATGGCGGCGATCGACGCCATCAAGGAAGGGGCCCGCCTGGGCCCCGATCCGGAGAAGTTCGGCAAGTGAGGCGCGCGGCGGCCGCGGGCCGCCGCCCCGTTATGCCTCGGGCTGTCTGGGCGGGAAGCACCAGTAGCGCACGATGACCACCAGCAGGATGGTCAGCGCCGTCCACGAGGCCCAGTGCCAGCCGCCGGTGCCCAGCAGCGCGGCCAGCAGGCCGAAGATGCTGAGCACGCCCAGCAGGATCGGCACGCCCCAGACAAACAGGAAGCCGCGCGAGGATTTCTTGCTCATGCGGGGCTCCGTTGCGGGGCGGCGGCCTGGTGCTTGCGCACCAGTTCGGCGATGCGGGCTTCGGTGGCGCGGCGGCGGGCCAGCCACAGGTAGAGGCCGCTGACCAGCACCACGATGGTGATCAGGTCGAGCACGGCCCAGATGATCTTCAGCGGCAGGCCGCCGTAGTCGCCGAAGTGCAGCGGACGCGACAGTTCCAGCGCGGTCAGGTACCACGGCATTTTCGCGATGGTGGTCAGTTCGCCGCTGCGGCCGTCGATCAGGACCGGCGTGTTCATCTTGGAGGTCAGCGGCGTGTCGCCGCGCATCCAGCTGATGTAGTGGTGCGGGCTGCCGAAGGCGTTGCCGGGGAAGGCGATGAACGACACCTGGTTGCCCGGCAGGGCTTTGCGCGCGGTGTCGGCCGCGGCCTGGGCCGACGACAGCTCGGCCGGCACGCCCTGGCCCTTGTAGGGTTCCAGGATGCTCGCGAGTTCGGTCGATTGCCACAGCCGGAACAGCGGCGTGGACAGCTCGTTGATGACGCCGGTGAAGCCGACCACGAAGGCCCACACCAGGGTGACGATGCCGAGCAGGTTGTGCAGGTCGAGCCACTTCAGGCGGGTCGAGCGGCCGGCGCGCACGGTGCCGAATTCCAGCTTCTTCATGAAGGGGCCGTAGAGCACCACGCCCGAGACGATGGCGATGCAGAACAGCAGGCCCATGAAGCCGAGGAACAGTTCACCGGGCAGGTCCGCGAACAGGTCGACGTGCAAGGCCAGCATGATGCCCATGAAGGAGAACTTGTCCTGGCTGTATGGCGGGCCGTCCAGCAGGACGTCGCCGGTACGGCCGTCCATGCGCACGGCGTGGCCGGATATCGGGCCGTCGCCCGGCTTCTTGGCCATGCCGACGTAGACCTGGGGCTCATCGGGGTCGAAGAAGAGATAGTCGACGACTTCGCCCGGATACATGGATTTGGCGGTGTCGATCAGCTTGTCGAGATTGGCCGGAGGCGTCGAGGCGGGCACGTCGGACAGCGGCTTGCCGTCGTCGAGCCAGTGTTCGATCTCGTGGTGGAACACCAAGGGCAGCCCGGTCAGGCAGATGATGAGCAGGAAGATCGTACAGACCAGACTGGTCCACTTGTGGACCAGGTACCAGGTTTTGATGGTGGAGGCGGCGGTCATGGCGACGGCGGGGCGGCTCGCGCGGCCCCCTTCAAGTTGGATTTTGGGAAAGACGGAACATTATCACGAATAATAGCTATTCTCGTAACGCAATATGTGGAAGACGCGTGAAAGCCCGGTGTAATCGGGGACTGATGAAAGCGGGTTAAAAAGAAACATGGGCCCGATTGGGCGGGCTGGATCATCATGCAGCAACGTTTTCTGAAAGTACCGCGCAACGAGCAGGGCCGCGATTTCGCGGTGGGCGACGTGCACGGCTGTTTTACCCGCCTGCAGGACAGCCTGGGGCGGATGGGGTTCGATGCCAGCCGCGACCGGCTGTTTTCCGTCGGCGACCTGGTCGACCGGGGGCCGGAGAGCGAGGCCGCGCTGGAATGGCTGGCGCAGCCCTGGTTCTTCGCGGTGCAGGGCAACCACGAGGACTACGCCGTGCGCCACGTGCGCACCGGGCAGGTGGACGTGGTGAACTGGCGCGGCTACGGCGGCGGCTGGTTCCTGGACCTGCCGGCCGACCGCCAGCAGGTCTACGCCGAGGCCTTCGGGCAACTGCCCATCGCGATCGAGGTGGAAACCTCGTCCGGCCCGGTGGGGCTGCTGCACGCGGACTGCCCGGTGCTGTTCTGGCCGCGCCTGGAATCGGCGTTGCAGGACCGCTACAAGCGCACCAGCGCGGCCTGCCAGTGGTCGCGCGAGCGGCTGCGGCAATTGGACCGCACCGGGGTGCGCGGCGTGCGCGCCGTGGTGGCGGGCCACACGCCCGTGGCCGCGCCGCTGGCGCTGGGCAACGTCTATCACATCGATACCGAGGGCTGGAAGGACGGCTACTTCACCTTCCTCGACCTGGAAACGCTGCAGGCCTGGCCGCGCGCGGTGGTGACCGAACCGGACACCGAAGCCGTCGGTTGACGCGGGCCGGGCCTGTTGCCGCCGGCCGCGCCTACCAGCGGTAGGTCGCGGTCGCCAGCACCGTGCGCTGGTCGCCGTAGCGGCAGGCGCCCGCGCTGCAATTGCTGAGATAGGTGCGGTTGCCGAGGTTGCGCACGTTCAGCGCCAGGTTCCAGCGTTGCACCTGATAGCCGATCATGGCGTCGAACAGCGTGTAGCCCGGCAGTTTTTCCGCGGCCGATTCCTGGTAGCCCCAGTTCGGGCCGGTGTAGCGGGCGCCCAGCCCGACCTTGATGCCCGATTCGAAGCGATAGTCGGTCCAGACCGCGATCTGGTTGCGCGACACTGCCTGCATCTGCTTGCCGACTTCGCTCGGCGTGCTGCTGGCCGTGACCTCGGCCTTGGGCGTGTAGGTATAGGCGGCCACCACGTTCATCTGCGGCAGCGGCCGGAACGCGGCTTCCAGTTCCAGGCCGCGCACCTGCACCTCGCCGGTCTGCTTGGGCAGGAACTCGGGCGTGTAGGTGATGTAGTTGTGGCGCCGCAGGTCGAACACCGCCGCGCTGTAGCGGCTGCGCCCGCCGGGCGGCTCGTAGCGGATGCCGAGTTCGTACTGGCGGCCGGTCTCCGGGCGCATCGGGCTGTTGGTCACCGGGTCGATGGTGGCGGTGGGCGAGAACGATTCCGCGTAGCTGAAGTACGGCGCGATGCCGCTCGGATGCAGGTAGACGAGCCCCGCGCGCTTGCTGAAATTGTGCTCGGAGATCTTGGTGCGCGAGCCGTCGATGTTGCTGTCCACGTCCGCGCTGGCCTTGTCGTAGCGGCCGCCTAGCGTGGCCACCCAGTTGCCCCACTTGATCTGGTCCTGCAGATAGAGCCCGGTCTGCGCCAGCCGGGTGGTGGCGTCGAACCAGGGCGCGGCGGTCTCGACCGGGCTGCCATAGGATGGCGAATAGCCGTCGATGGGCGCGACCACGCCATCGTTGTAGGTGCGCTGGTAGTTGCGCGAGCGCTGGTAGTCCAGCCCGAACAGGAAGGTGTGGGTCCAGTCGCCCAGCGCGACCTTGGCCTGCGCCTGGTTGTCGATGGTGAACAGGCGCGCGTTTTCCTGGCTGCCGAACGGGAACCGCTCCAGCAGCCGGAAGTTGGCGGGGTCGTCCGGGTTGGCGGGGTTGACGGTGGCGAAGCCGCCGCGCACGTAGACCTGGCGATAGTCGACGCTGGTGTAGCCGTAGCGCGTGTTCTGGCGCACGGTCCAGGTGTCGTTCAAGCGATGCTCCAGCAGGTAGCCGACCATCCACTGTTCCTGGTTGAAGCGGTCGAAGCCCGGTTCCCCCACATAGGTGTTGGGCTTGAACTTGCCGTTCGGATTGGGCAGTTGCGTGCCGACCTCGGGGAAGCTGCCGTAGGAACTGCCGTCGCGCACCCGCAGGTATTGCGACAGCAGCGTCAGCGTGGTGTCGCTGGACGGCTTGAGGGTCAGCGCCGGCGCGATGAAGAAGCGGTCGTTGGGCAGGCCGCTGGCGGGCAGCTCGGCGTCGCGCGCCAGTCCGGTGATGCGGTAGAGCACCTTGCCGTTCTCATCCAGCGGGCCCGAGAAATCGCCCGCCACCTGGCGCCGCGAATGGTCGCCGAGCTGCACCTCCAGTTCGTGCAGCGGTTCGTCGGTGGGACGCTTGCTGACTACGTTGATCATGCCGCCCGCGCCGTTCTGGCCGTACAGCACCGAGGTCGGGCCGCGCAGCACCTCGATGCGCTCGGCGCCGTAGACCTCGGTCTGCCAGACCGCCCAGCTGTTGTTGTTGCGCAGCTGCAGGCCGTCCAGGTAGTAGCCCGGCGCCTGCGCGTCGAAGCCGCGGATGATGGTCCAGTCAAAGCGCGTGTCGGCGCCCCAGGGCAGGGTGTTGATGCCCGGGGTGTAGGCCAGGCTTTCCTTCAGGCGCGAGGCGCCGGTCTCGCGGATGAAGTCGGCGGTGACCACGGAGATCGACTGCGGCGTTTCGAGAATGCTGCTGTCGGTCTTGGTGCCGGTGGCGCTGCGGGTGGCGACATAGCCGTCCACCGGGCTCCAGGCCGTTTCGGGCCGGCCGGTGACGGTGACCGCCGGCAGCGTGGCGGGGCTGTCGGCGGTGGGCGCCGGACGCAGCGAATAGGCGCCGTTGGCGCCGCGCACGATGCGCAGGCCCTGGCCCTGCAGCAGGGTGGCGAAGCCGTCCTGCAGGCTGTAGGCGCCGTTCAGGCCGGGGCTGGTCTTGCCCCGGGTCAGCGCGGCGTCCGCCGACAGCTCGACGCCCGCCTCGCTGGCATAGCGGGTCAGGGCCTGGTCCAGCGGACCGGACGGGATCTGGTAGGTGCGCACCGGGGCCTGTGCCCCGGCGGGCGCCGGCGTCACCTGGGCCGACGCCTGCGAGGCGGCGAGGATGGCGCAGCCCAGCGCGAGGCCAAGCGCCGTGCGGCGCGAGAGCAGGCCGGTGACGGCGGGCCGCGCCGACAGGGGCGGGGTCATGGAGAACGGAGAGGAAAGGTGGCGGCTCGCCATCGGGTCGGTCCCAGAAAGTACGGAAGAAAGTGTTGCGACTGCTTTGTCTTCCGGACGAGCGGGCGATTTCCTCAATGCGCCGCCAAGAAAAATTGCAACAGGCCCTAGCGGGCCCGGGGGCCGACGGTCACCCAGTAGCGGGTGTGATACCGGATGTAGACCGGCACGCCGAGCGTCAGGTTGTGCAGGGCGCGGTCGGTGTCGCGCAGGGGGAATACCCCGGTGACGCGCAGCTCGGCGACGGCGGGATCGCAGCGCAGGAAGCCGCTGCGATAGCGCGCCAGCCGCGCGGTGAAGTCCGCCAGCCGCATGTCTTCGGCCAGCAGCACCCCGCGCGCCCAGGCGGCGTCGGCTTCGCGCGCTTTGGCTGGCGCTTCGGCATGATGCTGGTCGAAACGCGTGCGTTCGCCGTCGTGCACCCGCAGCACTGCCTGCGTGGCCGCGCCGGGATAGATGTCGACCGCGCCTTCATAGACCGCCAGGTGCGCCAGCGGGCCCGCGTCGCGCAAGGTGAAGCGGGTGCCGAGCGCCTGCACCATGCCCTGCCGGCTCTGGACCCGGAACGGCCGGCCCCGCGCATCGACGGCGGTCGACACCAGGATTTCGCCGGCCAGCAGGATGACGCGCCGCTCGTGGCCGTCGAAACGCACGTCGATGGCGGAGTCGCTGTCGAGCACCACGCGGGTGCCGTCGGCCAGCGTGACGTCGCGGATCTCGCCGACGGCGCTGCGATGGTCGGCCGTCAGCACGCCCCAGCGCCCGCTTTCGCGCCAGAGCAGGGTGGCACTGGCGGTGGCGGCCGCCGCGATGCCCAGCGCCCGCAGCGCCTTGCGGCGCGCGGCGGAGGCGAGCGGCCGCGATTCGAGCAGCACGCTGCGGGAGGCCGGTTCGGACACGCCGGCCAGCTTGGCATCCATGACCTGCAGGCGGCGCCAGGCGCGCAGGTGGTCGGGATGCGCGGCCAGCCAGGCATCACAGGCCGCGCGGTCGGCCGCGCTGGCCTCGCCCGACCACAACCGCGCCATCCAGGCCGAGGCGCGCCGCACGACCGCGGGATCGATCGCCGGCCCTTGCCCGGCGGCGGCGTCAGCGCGAACCATCGTAGAGCGCCTGGTAACAGGCCAGCAGCGCCGCCGCGACGTATTTCTCGACCGAGGACACGGACACGTGAAGCCGCTCGGCGATCTCGCGGTAGCTCAGGCCGTCGAGCTTGCACAGCAGCAGCGCCATGCGGGCCTTGGGTGGCAGCTTGTGCAGGATGGTGTCGACCTCGACCAGGGCCTCGACCGCCAGGGCGCGGACTTCCTCGGAAGGCGCCAGCGCCACGGGCAGCGCGGCGATGGCTTCCAGGTAGGCGGCCTCGATGCCGCGGCGCCGGTACAGGTCGATCAGCAGCCCGTTGGCGATCTGGGTCAGGTGGCGGCGGGATTGGTCCGGTTGCGGCATGCTGCCGGACGCCAGGATGCGGACGTAGGTGTCGTGCGCCAGGTCGGCGGCGTCGAAGGCGTTGCCCAGCCGCTTGCGCAACCAGCCGCGCAGCCAGCCGTGGTGGTCACCGTAAAGCACTTCGATGGGCTGGGAGGAGGTCCCGGTGGCGGACATGATGGACTGGCGTGGCGTTGGCGCGGCGCATTCCACTATCCGAAATGCGAATTATTCCGGATGATAGTTTATCCATGCGCGCGCCGGCAAGGCCGGCTTTTCCCGGGGGGCGGCCCGTGCAACACGGGCCGAGGGGGGAGCTGTGGCGCCTAGAGCGGCCGCGCGGCCAGCGGCCCGACGCCGTTGACGGCGCTGGCGCGGGCGCCGCCCAGCGGATCGGCCTCGACGCGCGGCACCGGGATCGGCGGGATCGGGGTATTGTCGCCGTCGCCGCCGCCCAGCGAGCCGCCGAGGGCGCCGCCGCCGGCGGCCGGCACCGGGATCGGCTGCGCCACCGGCGCCTGCTGGGCCGGCATCGCTTGCGCGGGCGCTTGTGCGCCTGCTTGGGGCGTACCCGCTTGGGGCATACCTGCCTGGGGCGTACCCGCCTGGGGCGGAGTCGCCGGCGGCAGCGCCGCGCCGGGCGCGGGCAGGGGCCGCACCGAGTTGTCGACGCCGTCGGTGGAGCGGTTGTTGTTGAGGAAGTCGGTCAGCGGGTCGCCGCTGGACAGGTCCAGCGAAGCCACCGCCTGGCCCGGCGGGAATTCGTTGAAATAGTATTCGCCGTTGTCCACCAGCAGGCCGTCGGGACGCGGCGCCGGCTTGGCCTCGGGCACGCCCTTGAGCGCCGGCTGCATGTAGTCGAGCCAGGTGGTCAGCGCCAGGCCGCTGCCGAATTCATTGGTGCCCAGCGACTTGGGCTGGTCGAAGCCCATCCAGACCGTGGTGGCCAGGCTGGGGGTGAAGCCGGAGAACCAGACGTCGACCGCCTCGTTGGTGGTGCCGGTCTTGCCGCCCACGTCGTTGCGTTTGAGCACCTGGTGCGCGCGCGCCGCGGTGCCGCTGGTGGTGACGCCGCGCAGGATGTCGTCCATGACCCAGGCGGTGCGCGGGTCGATGGCGCGCGCGGCGGCGTCGCCCGCCACCACTGGCTGCGCCTGCATCAGCACGTTGCCCGAGCGGTCGGTGACCTTGGCCACCAGGTAGGGCGTGACGCGGTAGCCGCCGTTGGCGAACACGCTGTAGCCGTTGACCACCTGCAGCGGCGTGGCGCCGCCGGCGCCCAGGCCCAGCGGCAGCACCGCCGGCCAGCGCGCCTTGTCGAAGCCGAAGCGGGTCAGGTAGTCCTGCGCGTACTGCGGGCTGATGGCCTGCAGGATGCGGATGGTGACCATGTTCTTGGACTTGTACAGGCCCTGGCGCAGCGTCAGCATGGGCTCGTAGCGGTTGCCGTCGTTCTTGGGCTGCCAGTCCTTCGAGCCGGTCTGGGCGGCGGTCAGCATGAACGGCTGGTCCGAGATCTGCGTGGCGGGCGTCAGGCCGCGCTCGAGGGCCGCGGCGTACACGAACGGCTTGATGTTCGAGCCCGGCTGGCGCCAGGCCTGTGTGACGCGGTTGAAGGTGCCGCGGTTGTAGTCGAAGCCGCCGATCATGGCGCGGATGGCGCCGTCCTGCGGCACCATCGACACCAGCGCCGCTTGCAACGCCGGCATGTTGATGATTTCCCAGCCGTCGCCGTTCTTGTGGATGTAGACCACCGAGCCGCGCTGGATGCGCTGGCTGTCGCTGGCCTTGGGATTGAGCGCGCGCGCCACCACCGACAGCGCCTTCTTGTCGGAAATGGTGATGATGTCGCGGGCGCTGCGCGCCACGGTCACTTCCTGCGGACTGGCGGCCAGCACCACGGCGGCGAGCAGGTCTTCGCTGTCGGGCGTCTTTTCCTGCACGCCGTCGAGCAGGTCGTCCAGCGCCGCGGGGTCCTTCTCGACGCCGTCGGGCAGTTCGATCTGGTCTTCGGGGCCGGGGTAGGGGGCGCGGCGGGTGTAGTCCATCACGCCATCGCGCACGGCGCGGTAGGCGGCTTCCTGGTCCTTGGAGTCGATCGTGGTGTAGACGTCGATGCCCTTGGAGTAGGTCTGTTCCTGGAACACGCCGTACATCAGCTGGCGCGCCAGCTCGGCCGGGTAGTCGCCGTGGATGGCGAAGCCGCGGGTGCTGGAGCCGTCGGCGCCGCGGATGACCAGGCGCTGCTTGAGGGCCTCGTCGGCCTGTTCCGGCGTCAGGTAGCCCAGCGTCTTCATGCGGCCCAGCACGTAGTGCTGGCGGATCTCGGCGCGCGGGAAGTTGGTGATGGGGTTGAAGCGCGACGGCGCCTTGGGGATGCCGGCCAGCATTGCGGCTTCGGCCGGCGTCACTTCCGACAGCGGCTTGCCGAGGTAGGTGCGCGAGGCGGCGGCGAACCCGTAGGCGCGGTGGCCCAGGTAGATCTGGTTCATGTAGAGCTCGAGGATCTGGTCCTTGGTGAGCTCGGATTCAATCTTGTAGGTCAGCAGCAGTTCGTAGAACTTGCGCGAATAGGTCTTTTCGGACGACAGGTAGAAATTGCGCGCCACCTGCATGGTGATGGTGCTGCCGCCCTGGGTCTTGGATTGCTTGACGAGGTTCACCAGCACGGCGCGCGCCATGCCCATCCAGTCGACGCCGCCGTGCTGGTAGAAGCGGTCGTCCTCGGCCGACAGCACCGCCTGGCGCATCACCGGCGGGATTTCATCGAAGCGCAGCACGTTGCGGTGTTCTTCGCCGTATTCGCCGATCAGGACCTTGTCGGCGGTGTAGATGCGCAGCGGCACCCGCGGCCGGTAGTCGGTCATGGCGTGCAGGTCCGGCAGGCTGGGCCAGGCGATCGCCAGCGCCAGGCCGACCAGGACCGCCCCGCAGACACCGAGGCCGGCGACGGCGACGCCAGCCTTGACGAGGAGTCGTTTCCAGGGAAAGCCCGATTTGCCGCCCGGGGTGGCGGAGGATTGCTGGGGGGTGCTCATTGCAGGCGATTCTAGGGCAGAACGCTATAGACCGGCGATGGCGCCGGAAGGTTTCGGTAACCAAACTTGCCCGCGGGGAGGAACCGGGGGACGGGCCAAGCATATGGGGACGGGTTTGAGGATACGCGCTGCGCGGGTTTCGCGCAGCGCGACATGGCAAGCGCGCGCTGAAATGTATTGCGCGCCGTGACAAACGGCAAGGCCGGTTGCAGATGTCATGGGGCCTGCGCCGCCCGCAGGTAGCGCTGCGGCGGCGCGCCCAGCGCGCGGTGGAACATGGCGCTGAAGGCGCTGGGGCTGCGATATCCCAGGTCGGCGGCGATGCGCGCCACCGGCACGCCCAGCGACAGGCGGCAGACCGCGTCGGCCAGGCGCACCTGCTGTACCCACTGGCGGTAATTCAGTCCCAATTCAGTCTGGAACAGCCGGATCAGCGTGCGCGCGCTGGCGCCGACCTCGCTGGCCCAGTCCTCGATGCCGCGTTGCAGGCCGGGGCGGTCGAGGATGGCTTCGCAGATGGTTTGCAGGCGGCGGTCGCGCGGCCAGGGAATCTGGATCGGCACCACCCGGGCGGCGGCCAGTTCGGACAGGATCAGCGCGGCCACCTGCTCGGCCCGTCCGCCCAGCGGATAGTCGATGGGCTCGGCGGTCAGCGCCAGGATCAGTTCGCGCAGCAGGCCGCTGACTTCGATCACCTGGCATTGCGGCCAGTAGGCCTGCGCGGCGTCGGCATGGATGTACAGCGAGCGCATCGAGACCGCGCCGATCATGTCGACGCCGTGCGGCACGCCGGCCGGGACCCACAGCGCGCGCAGCGGCGGCAGGGCCCAGAAGCCGCTCGGGGTGGTGACGTGCATCACGCCCTCGACGGCGTAGATGAGCTGGGCGCGCGGATGGGAATGGGCGCCGGTGCGGGCGCCGGCGGTGAATTCCTTGGCCATCGCCGTCACGCCGCGGGGGCGGTCCTGGTAGTCCTGGGCGTCGATGCTGCGGGCCGGGTCGAGGCGGGCGGGCCGGGTGGGCATGGTGTCACTTCCGACAAAAGGAGGAAGCCGGATTCATGATGGGGAAAGCGCTATTTTGTCACTTTCCCGACGAAAATTGTCAGCCGCGGGCGGCGCGCCGTTCCTACACTGTCCAGGGCGCCCGGCGTGAGGTCGGACGCATTCCCGTTTCCTTTTTCCTTTTCCCTATCCATGAACTCCGCCCAGAATCCCGCCGCCGGGCTGCCGGACCGCGCCGCGTCCGCCGCGCCGGCGCCGAACCCCGCCGTTGCCGACCCTTCCACCGCGTTCGCGGTGCTGGGCGCCATCAGCGTGGCGCACCTGATGAACGACATGATCCAGTCGATCCTGTTGGCCATCTATCCGATGCTGAAGGATTCGTTCAGCCTGTCGTTCGCGCAGATCGGCCTGATCACGCTGGTGTACCAGCTGGCGGCCTCGCTGCTGCAGCCGTTCATCGGCTTCTACACCGACCGCAATCCCAAGCCGTATTCGCTGCCGGTGGGCATGGGCTTCACGCTGGCCGGCCTGTTGCTGCTGTCGGTGGCGCCGTCGTTCGGCTGGCTGCTGGTGGCGGCGGTGCTGGTGGGCACGGGCTCGTCGGTGTTCCATCCGGAATCGTCGCGGGTGGCGCGCATGGCCTCGGGTGGGCGCCATGGGCTGGCGCAGTCGCTGTTCCAGGTGGGCGGCAACGTCGGCTCGGCGCTGGGGCCGCTGCTGGCGGCGCTGTTCATCATTCCGCACGGGCAGCGCAGCGTGGCCTGGTTCTCGCTGGCGGCGCTGTTCGGCATGGTGGTGCTGACCGGCATCGGCCGCTGGTACAGCGCCAACCGCGTGCGCCTGAAGCCGCGCGCCCGGCGCGAGGGCAGCGGCCACGGCCTGACCCGCAACCAGGTGCTGGGCGCGCTGGCCGTGCTGGGCCTGCTGGTGTTCTCGAAATACTTCTACCTGGCCAGCCTGAACAGCTATTTCACCTTCTACCTGATCGACAAGTTCGCGCTGTCGGTGCGCGAGGCGCAGCTGTACCTGTTCCTGTTCCTGGCCGCGGTGGCGGTGGGCACGGTGGTGGGCGGGCCGGTGGGCGACCGCATCGGCCGCAAGATCGTGATCTGGGTGTCGATCCTGGGCGTGGCGCCGTTCACGCTGCTGCTGCCGTACGCCAACCTGTTCTGGACCGGCGTGCTGGTGGTGATCATCGGCGTGGTGCTGGCGTCGGCCTTCTCGGCCATCGTGGTGTATGCGCAGGAACTGGTGCCGGGCAAGGTCGGCATGATCGCCGGCCTGTTCTTCGGCTTTGCCTTCGGCATGGGCGGGCTGGGCGCGGCGGCGCTGGGCAAGCTGGCCGACGCGACCAGCATCGGCTATGTGTACCAGGTCTGCGCCTACCTGCCGCTGCTGGGCGTGGTGGCGGTGCTGCTGCCGAACGTAGAGCGCAAGCGCGCCTGACGGCGCGCGGCGTGAGGCCGGGCGCGCCGCTGCTGGCCATGGGTGGCCATCATTCGATGCGCCCCGTATCCGTCTTCAGGCGGCCGACACGGCGGCCAGGCGCGGGCGGGCAGCCTCGATGGCCTGGATCTCGCCGTCGCCGCCGTGGTGGATGATGGTGACGCGAGCGGCCCGCAACTGGGTGATCTGGCGCGGCGTGACGGCGAAGCTCAGGGCCAGCCGGTGGTCGTCCAGCGGCGCGATCGGCTGGCGCCGGTCCTTGCCGCCGAAGCGCAGGTGGTTGTAGGCCGCCCACAAGACCAGCACCGCCGCATTCAACAACGCCAGCACGGCGTAGCTGCCCAGCGTCTGCAGCGAGGGCAGGAAGGTCGGCCAGAGCGGCGCCTGCGGTCCGCTGGCCGCGCCGCGCAGGATGGCGACGATGCCGGCGCCGAACAGGTAGACGAAGGCGAACCAGCCAACCGCGGTCAACAGCAGGTCGAACAGATAGCCCGCGCGCGAGCGTTGCGTGGTGATGATCATGATGCGTCCGGTGATTTGATGCCGCGGTCGGGGCTGGTCCAGCGCGCGCGCTCGGCCTGCTTGCGCAGCATGACTTTGGGGAAACTGACCAGGGTGGTGAACAGGCTCACCATCCAGTAGGCCAGGGGATACCAGATGACCCAGTAGAGCGCGCGCCACAGGCCCGGTTCGTAGCGGCGGTCGATCAGGATGCTGATGGCGAACTGCAGCAGGCACACCACGGCCAGCATCATGCCGGTGAAGGCGGGTGGCATCAGGCTGGCGATGTGCATGTTGTTGGGCAGGGTCACGACCTGGCTGATGAGCCACAGCAGCACCGACACGCCGAAGGCGAAGGCCCAGGCCGTCGACAGGCAGAACTCCAGCATCAGCGGCCACAGGCGGCGGTGGCGCCAGCTCCAGATCGAGCGCAGGTTCTTCAGGAACACCTCGGCGCCGCCCTGGGCCCAGCGCAGGCGCTGCTTCCAGATCCCGCGCAGCGTCTCGGGCATCAGGATCCAGCACAGGCCGCGCGGCTCGTAGAAAATCGACCAGTGATCGCGCTGCAGCTTCCAGCTGATGTCGATGTCTTCCGTAATCATGTCCAGGCTCCAGTAGCCGACCCGGTCCAGCGCCGCGCGCCGGAAGGCGGCGACCACGCCGGACACCGTGAAGACCTGGCCGTAGACGCGCTGGGTGCGCTTGATCAGGCCGATGATGGACGAGAACTCGCCCACCTGGATGCGGCCGATCAGGGTCGAGCGGGTGCGGATGCGCGGGTTGCCGGTGACGGCGCCCACGCGCGGGTTGTCGATCAGCGGCGCCACCAGGTAGGCGGCGGCGTCGGGGTCGAGCACCGCGTCGCCGTCGATGCAGACCAGGTATTCGCTGCGCGCGGCCAGCGCGCCCATGCGCAGCGCCATGGCCTTGCCCTGGTTCTGCGCCAGGTGCACCACGCGCAGGCGCGGATGCTGTTCGGCCAGGCGGTCCAGCATCGGCCCGGTGGCGTCGCTGGAACCATCATTGATGGCGATGACTTCGACGTTCGGATAGCGCTGGTTGAGCGCGGCCAGCAGGGTTTCCTCGCCGTTGTCGGCCTCGTTGTAGCAGGGCACCAGGATCGACACCAGCGGATCGCCGGCCAGCGCCGGCGGCGTCGATCCGGGGCCCCACTGCCAGCGCCGTTCCCAGTGCCACCAGAAGTACAGGCCGCCGGCCATCCACATGCCGGACATGAATAGCGGGTAGAAGAAGACGAAGCCCAGCAGCGCCTGGCCGGTCAGCATCATGGTGAAGCCGAACGGCGCGCCGAGCACCGCCAGCAGGATAATCAGGGCAATCAGACGGTCGATCATCGGAGGGGATACCAGGCTTCGGAGAGGGCGGGCCGGATGCCTTGCAACCGGGGCTGGTCTTGCGAGAAGTCGTCGGGGTAGTAGCCGAAGCTGCGCGCGCCGCGCAGTTGCAGGCGCTGCATCCAGCCGGCCAGCACCGCGGTGTCGATCGGCGTGGCCTCGGGGCGCCCCGGGCCGGTGCGCCAGTCGCGCGCCTGCAGTTCGAACACGGTCCTGTCGAGCGCGCCGGGGCGCCGCGCCACGGCGTCTACCAGCCGGTCGAGCCAGGCGTTTTCCTGGCCCTTGGGCACGTTCTCCATCAGCGGCATGGCCATGGGCGCGGTCCAGTCGTAGGCGCCCAGGAAGTCGTCCAGGTTCTGCGCGAACCAGGTCTCGGACTGCGGCTCCAGGATCGGCAGGGCGAAGAGGTTGCGGGCGGTCTTGATCTGCGGGCCGCGCACGGCGCGCACGCGGTCGGTCAGCTCGGCGGTGAAGTCGACCAGGGCGCGGCTCTTGAAGCGGGTCCAGCGCTGTAGCGTGTCCGGGTCGGCGCGCAGCTGGCCGATGTCGGCGGGCAGGCCGGCGGCGCGGTAGGCCGCCAGCGCGCCGGGGCTGGCATCCTCGAAGTCGGACAGCACGGCGTCGTCGTGGAACAGGACGCCGTCGAAGATGGCGTGGCGCGCCAGGTCTTCGTACAGGTCGCCGATGCGGGCCCGCGCGGTGGCGTCGAACGGCGACAGGCGGCGGTACTGGTCGGGATCGGGGCGCGCCTCGGCCCCGCCTGGCTGCCAGCGCGTGACGCGCGGGATCGACGCGTCCAGGTCATAGGCCAGCACCGGCATCCAGGCGTACACCATGACGTTGGCGCGGTTGTGCAGCTGCCAGGCGGCGCGGTTGAACAGGTCGGCGCGCACCGGCAGCCAGCGGTTGGGGAAGTACACCGAGCGCACCAGGCCGTCGCCGGTCGGGTCCGAATACGCCTGCAGGAACACGGTGTTGATCTGCAGGTCCAGGATGCGCTGCACCAGTTCGCCCAGGTTGCGGTCGGTCTGCGCCGGGTCCGGGTCGTAGACGTAGTCCAGGTCCACGTGGGCCACGCGCATGGACGGCGTGGCTTCCATGCCGACGATGCTGTTGGCGAAGGGCTTGAGCGGCGGGTCGCTGGCCAGCAGCATGCGCGGCGTGGACATCAGCCGGTCCAGGCGGCCCGGGCCGTCTTCCAGCGTCAGCGCCAGCTCGTAGCCGTTGTCGGCGGCGATGCGCAGCGTGCTGCCGCCCTCGGCGCCATAGGGCCAGACCCAGACGCGCGGCTTCCTGCCGGTGACCTGTTCGATCTTGCGGCTGATGGCGCGCACGTCGCCGCCCATGCGGGCCTCGAACTGCGCCTCGGTCTCGTAGGCGCCGGTCTTGGCGTCGTAGGCGCGGATCGCCGCGGCCGGCTCGGTGTTGCCCTGCGGGTTGGCCAGCGCGCCGTAGTGCGAGGCGTCGGTGTGGGCGGCGATCTCGACCAGGCCGGACTGCGAGATCAGGCGGATCTCGTCCCAGTCCAGGAAGCGGCGGCGCGGTTCCAGGCTGCCGCCGAAGTCGACCGGCTTGTTGGCGGGGGTGTCCATCCAGGTGCCCACCGGCGCCAGCAGCGCCGGCCAGCGGTAGGCCTTCAGGATTGGCAGCACGCGGGTGTAGAAGCTGCGGTAACCGTCGTCGAACGACAGCAGCACGGCGCGGTCCGGCAGCGGCTTGCCGCCCTGGCGCGCGGCCAGGATCTGGTCGACCGAGACGGCCTGGTAGCCGTTCTCGCGCAGCCAGGCCAGCTGGTCGACGAGGCGGTCGGTGCGCACGCTGAGAAAGGCCTGATCGGGATCGTCGTCCTCGACGTCGTGGTATGCCAGGGCCAGGAAATTTCCGGCGACCCAGGGCTTTTCGGCGGCGGCCACGGGCCGTTCGGACGGCGGCGTGTAGACCGGGATGTCCTTGGCGCAGGCGGTCAGCGCCAGGATGGCCAGCAGCAGCAGGGCCGCCAGCAGGAGTCGGGTGGGTAGCTTGAGCAACATGGCAGTCTCAGAAGCGGTAGGCAAGGTCGAACACGATGCGCAGTTCGCGCTCGCGCTGGCCGTCGTACGGGCGGCTGATGCCGGTGACCATCGCGCCCATGTCCAGGACGTCGTTGGCGCGGTAGCGCTGGCCATAGCCCAGCGCGATGACGCCGCCGGTGCCGTAGCCCTGCTGGGTGTAGGTGCCGGCGCCGACGGTGCCGATCTGTTCCCAGGCGGTTTCGTAGCGGCGGTACAGCGTGTGGGTCAGGCGCACGCCGGGCAGCGCCATCAGGTCCGAACGCGGGTTGTAGTAGGGCGCGTCGTCGCGGCTGTTGCGCTGGGTCGACAGGTCCAGCGTCAGGTCGGCCTTCAGGTGCGGCGCGGTGTAGACGCGCTCGCGCCCGGCCAGTCCCAGTTCCCAGCGCTGGTTGCCGTCGGAAAAGCGCGACGGCGACAGCGACAGGATCCATTCGCGCCGTTCATTGGCGCGCCAGCGCACGAAGCCGGTGAGGCGGTTGGAGGTGATGTCGTTGGTCAAGGCCCGCAGCGGGGTCTCGCGCGACAGCAGTTCGCCCGAGCCGCCCACCTGCCAGTGGTCGTCGATGTTGTAGGCCGCCGACAGGCGCAGGCCGGGTTTGACGCCGTGGCCGTAGCTGTGGGTCGAGACTTCGCCCTCGACCGTCAGGTCGCGGCCGCGCCATTCGACGCCGGTGCGCAGCCAGCGGTAGTTGCCGCGTCCTTCCTCGAAGTCGCCGGTGGCGTAGCCGCCGCCGCCGAAGGCGCGCCAGTTGTAGTCGATGGGCGGCGAATACAGCACCGCGTCGATGCCGAAGTCGCCGTTG
Organism: Achromobacter deleyi; assembly: GCF_016127315.1. Taxonomy (NCBI): domain Bacteria; kingdom Pseudomonadati; phylum Pseudomonadota; class Betaproteobacteria; order Burkholderiales; family Alcaligenaceae; genus Achromobacter; species Achromobacter deleyi. Next base: position 6,239,633 of record NZ_CP065997.1, on the reverse strand, counting down.
CCGTTGACCGGGCTGTCCGAGGCCAGCCCGCGGTAGCCGCTGATGCGCAGCTCGGCCTTGTTGTGCACTTCCCATTCGCGCGCCAGGCGGCGGCTGGTGAGGTTTTCCGGCGCGCGCGTCAGGGTGTCGGCGGACAGGGCCTCGGCCTGGCGCCATTCCTGCAGGTCCATGGCGGTGAAGCCCTGGCCGTTCTCGACCGACAGCGCGCGCGGCGCCAGGGTCTCGGCCAGTTTCAGTTCGCGTTCCGAGGCGCGCGGCAGGTCGCGGCGGCGATACAGCGAGGCCAGGTCGGCGCGCAGCGTGGAGTTGTTGGGCGCGTTCTCGACCATGCCGCGCAGGCGCTGTTCGGCCGAGACCGTGTCGTCGGCCAGCTGGCGCGCGGCGGCCACGGTCTGGGCGCTTTCGAGCTTCAGGTCGTTGGGGTTGCGGGTGGCCTGGCCCTTGTAGTACAGCCAGGGGGCGTAGCCCGATTCGATGGCGTCGGTGACGGCGTCGGTGTCGTCGAATTCCTCGGCCTCGGCCAGCGCGTAGTACAGGCCGGTTTCGGTGCTCAGGCGGTCTTCGGCGTCGTCGTCGCGGCTGGCGCCGTCGGCGCCGACCTGGCGGTAGAGGTCGCGGGCCTTTTCGGGTTGGCGCAGGTACAGGTAGGCCGAGGCGACGTCGTTCAGCGCATAGCGCGGCACCGCCACGCCCTGGGCGTGCAAGGCCTCGTATTCGCGCACCACGTCGGCCATGCGGACCCGCGCATGCAGCGCGTGCAGGCGGTCGATGCGGGCGCGCAGCACGTCCTGGCGCGCCGGTTCGCCCAGGGCCTCCCAGGCGGGGATCAGGACGTCGTAGCGCGCCAGCGCGCGGTCGGCGATGGCGAAGCGCTCGGCCTCGCCGCGGGTCGGCATGGCGGCCAGCCGGACCTGCTGGGCCAGCGCGTCGCCCTCGAGCCGGCGCAACTGTGTGGCGTCGAACAGGTCGGGGTGCTGGCGGGCCAGGTCCAGCGCCGGCTGCGCCAGGCGGGCGCGGCCGAGGGCGTCGATGTATTCGCGCAGCACGTAGGGCGTGCCGGGCGCGATCGCCAGCGCCTGGTCGGCCTGGTGCAGGGCTTCGTAGGGCTGGCGCAGGCGCACGTGGACATAACTCAGCGCCAGGCGCGCGTCGGCGTCGCGCGGCGCGCGCTTGATCCAGGCGCGGCCGGCGGCGAGCGCGGCCTCGGTCTGGCCGGCATCGGCCAGGGTCATGATTTCGCCGGCGGCGAAGGCGGCCTGGCCGGGATGGCGGCGCAGGCCGGCGCGATAGGTCGCCAGGGCCTCGGGCCAGCGGCGCAGGTCGCGGTAGGCGCGCGCCGCCGCCAGCTGAATGTCGGCGGGCAGGGCGGCGGCCGGCGGCAGGGATTCGTAGGCGGCGACCGCCTCGGCCGGCCGGCCGGCCCAGCCGGCGATGACGATGTGGTCGTAGACCGCCTGGCGGCCGGCGCCCGCGCCCTGGCGCAGCATGGCCAGGGCCGGTTCGTAGTCGCCGGCGCGAGCGCGCGCGATCAGCGCGTCATAGTCGGCGGCGGGGGCGGCCAGCGCCAGCGAGGGGACCAGCAGCGCGCAGGCCGTCAGGGCGCGCAGCGCCGAGGCGGCGGCCCGCTGCCGCGGGCCCGCCTGCGTGGCGGGCGCCGTGTCTTGGCCCGCTTGACCCCAAAGGGGCAGAGTTCCTTTCAGCATCCGTAGTACTTCCGCAGTTGCGACGAGGGCGCTCAGGGCTCCGCCGGCCGGACGCGCGGGTCGCGTTGCCGAAGGCGCGGCGCGGACGCGAGGGCGCGCCGGCGGCGGATGGGTGAGCGTTGGGTAGTGACTGCGCGGCGCCCGCTACGGGGACCTTCGCACTCGCGCGAGGGAGTGCATGGCTAGTACGCGCCACGCCCGTGGGGCGTGGTTGCGGCGCTTCTGGCGGCGCCGGCAACAGGTCGAACTTTATGGGTTTTCGGCCGATCCAACTGTCAATTAGTGCAAAGGGTGGATCGTTGTTACGAAGCTTGGCGTATTCTCTGCTGCATACCGCGCAACCGTCGTGGCGGTATGCCGGTATTGGGGCAGACCTGGTACGGAACGTTGTGCGCGACGGAAAGGGTTCGCATGGTTCGCCATGCAGGTAACAAAAAACGTCAAAAGTGCAGGTCTGTAACGCCTCCCTGAACCTGCATCCGGTGCAACAGATGTTCCTAGCGACGGCGACCGCCCCAAAGGCGCAAGCCGGCAAAAACATGACGACTTCTTTATTTTTCCTGGTGTGGGGCCTGGCGACGGCCCTGGCGCTGCCGCTGTTGTTGCCCTTGCATGCGCGCGGCGGGGTGCCGGGCGTGCAGGTCTTCATCTGGGCCAATGCGCTGGCGGTGCTGTCGCTGCTGGGCTATGCCTCGTCCGAGATCATGCCGCCCGCCGCCTACGTGCTGGTGTCCAACGCCTCGTGGCTGGCCGCGATGAGCCTGGTCTACGTGGGCGTGCGGCAGTTCTTCGGCTTGCGGCCGCAGGCGCTGCGCGTGGCCCTGATGGCGCTGGCCGCCATCGTGGGGATGGCGGTGATGCTGTACGGCGTGGATTACCTGGGCGGGCGCATCAGCCTGTTTTCCGGCTACACCGCCGCGCTGATGGCGACGACCTGTTCGGTGGTGTACCGCCAGCGCCGCACTATTCAGACGCCCGGGGTGGTGCTGTATGTGCTCCTGTCGATGGGCGGGCTGGCCGCGCTGCATGTCTTGCGCGTCGTGGTGTACGGCGGCGGCTGGGTGCCGCCGGCGTCGCTGGTGGATCCGACGCCCTGGGGCCTGTTCTTCATCGTCTGCGGTTCGGTGACGGTGCCGGCCCTGTTCCTGGCGCTGCTGTTGCTGATTCAGACCTCCCTGTCGGAGCAGATGCAGGCCGCGCTGACCTTCGACAGCCTGACGGGGGCCTACTCGCGCCGCAGCATCCTCGACGAGCTGGAACACGAACTGCGGCGCTGCGCCCGCAGCGGCGGCCGGCTGGCGGTGCTGGTGCTGGACATCGACCACTTCAAATCGATCAACGACCGCCATGGCCACGCCACGGGCGACGTCGCGCTGCGCCATTTCTCGCAGGTGGTGCCGCGGGCCGTGCGCGCCAGCGACCGCTTCGGCCGCCTGGGCGGCGAGGAATTCGTGCTGCTGATGTACGACTGTGATGCGGCCCGCGCGCTGGTGCAGGCGCAGCGGGTCTGTGATGCCTTGCGCGATTCGCCGCTGCAGCTGCCGGGGCAGGAACTGCGCATGACGGCCAGCGGCGGCGTGGCGACCTTGCAGCCGGGCGATACCGCCGACGGCATCCTGGCCCGCGCCGACCTGGCGCTGTACAAGGCCAAGGAACTGGGACGAGACCGGGTCGAGATGGCCTGGAGCGGACGTGCGCCGGGCCGCCCGCAGGCGGCCCGGGAGGATGGGCAGGGCGAGGCCGCCGACCTGGCGACCGAGGCCTGACCCTAGGGCTTGAGGTGTTCTGTGAAGAACTTTTCCATCGCCGCGTAGAACTCGAACTTGTTCTCGTCGTTGTGGAAACCGTGGCCTTCGTTGTCCTTGACCATGTATTCCACTTCGACGCCGCGCGCCTTGAGCGCCTTGACCATCTGGTCGCTCTCGTCCTTGTTGACGCGCGGGTCCTTGGCGCCCTGGGCGACGAAGAGCGGCGTCTTGATGCGGTCGGCGTGCAGCGCCGGCGAGGTGGCGGCCAGGCGGTCCTTGTCGCGCACGGGGTCGCCGACCATGTCCTGCATCTTGTCCAGCATCGGCTTCCAGTAGGGCGGAATCGACTTCATGAACGTGAACAGGTTGGACACGCCGACGTAGTCGACGGCGGCCGCGTACAGGTCGGGCGTGAAGGTCACGCCGGCCAGCGTGGCGTAGCCGCCGTAGCTGGCGCCGTAGATGCCGATGCGCTTGGGGTCGGCGATGCCCTGCTTGACCAGCCATTCGACGCCGTCGGTGATGTCGTCCTGCATCTTCAGGCCCCATTGGCCGAAGCTGGCTTCCCAGAAGCGGCGGCCGTAGCCGGTGGAGCCGCGGAAGTTCATCTGCAGCACGCAGAAGCCGCGGTTGGCCAGGAACTGCACCTCGGGGTTGTAACCCCAGCCGTCGCGCGCCCACGGGCCGCCGTGCGGGTTGACGATGCACGCCAGGTTCCTGGGATCGCGCCCGGCCGGCAGCGTCAGGTAGCCGTGGATGGTGAGGCCGTCGCGGCTCTGGTAGCTGATCGGCTGCACCCGCGACATGTTGGCCTCGGGGATGGCCGGGTTGATGTCGGCCAGCTTGGAGAGCGTGTCGGCGCGGGCGTCGTAGATGTAGCGCGAGCCCGGCGTGCGGTCGTTGTAGGCGGCGACGATGAACTTGTCCTCGTCGCGGTTGGCGCCCTGGATGGCGAACTGGTAGCCCTCGAGCTGGGCTGACAGTTTCTTGAACAGGGTTTCGGTCTCGGCGTCGAAGAACTTGTACTGCGGCTTGTCGGTCTGGTACGAGGCCACCGTCAGCACGCGGCGCTTGCGCGAGAAGCCGGCGGCGTCCAGGTCGACCGTGTCCGGGGTGAAGATCTCGTCTTCCTTGTCGGGACTGGCCGGGTCGATCACCACCAGCGCGAGCTTGTCGCGGCCGCGGTTGGACAGGGCGTAGAACTTCTTGTCGTCGAAGGTGAAGAAGGCCGGGCTGACGCTGGTGCGGTAGTCGGTGGTAAACAGCGGGCGGAATGCCGAGGCTTCGTTGTCGCGGTAGAGCAGGGTGGTGTTCAGGCCGTCGCTGGTGACGGCGGCGCGCACCTTGCCGGCGTGGTCGGTCTGCCAGCCGACGATGTTGCCCGGGTTCTGCGCCACCAGCACGCCGGCGCCGGTGTGCACGTTGACGCGGTAGACGTCGAACACCTGCGGGTCGCGCTGGTTGTGGCTGATCAGGATGTGGTCGGGGTCGTCTTCGAGGTCGTCCTCGATGCTGGCGCGCACGCCGTCATAGGGGGTCAGGTCGGTGACCTTGCCGCTCTTGGCGTCCACCGCCAGGACGTGGAAGTTCTCGTCGCCGCCGAAGTCCTTCTGGTAGAGCACCACGTCGGGGCCTTTCCAGAAGAAATTGCTGATGTCGCGGGCCGATTCGCTGGTGAGCTTGCGCGGTTCGCCCACCGGCTTGCTGCCGTCCAGCGCCTGGACGTAGATGTTCATGCGCGGCGGCTTGCCGTCGACGCTGGTGGGCTGCATGAAGCCCAGGGTCTTGCCGTCGTCGGCCAGGCGGAAGAAACCGCGTTCCGGATTGCGGAAAAAGTCTTTCAGGGGGTAGGCCCGGGGGGGCTGCGCGGCGGCGCTGGCGCCCAGGGAGGCGCCGACGATGCCGGCGGCCATGAGGGTGTGTTTCATGAATGAGAGCAAGGCATACCTCCGACGGTTTCATCCGGCCGCCATGCGCCGCCGGACTCGTCGATAATGCCATAGCCGCGGCCGGGGTGTCGAACCGGCCAGGCCTCTTATGCCGGTGTCCCGTTTGCGGGATAATCGCGGCTATCAATCTGGAGAAATACATGGTTCGGAATCTGGTCGCGGCGTCGGCGCTGGCCTTGGGCCTGGCGGGCTGCTCGCTGGGCATTTCGCAGGACGGCGCCTCGCCGCACAGCGAATTCAAGGCGCCCGTCGCTTTCAAGGACGCCTACGCCACCACGGTGCGCCAGGCCAACGCCTGCCTGCGCAGCGCCGACAACGCCTACCGCGTGGTGTCGAACCTGGACGAAAGCGCCCAGACCGCCGTGGTGCGGGTGCTGGCGCCGTACACCGACAATGAAATGACCCGGGTCGACCTGAAGGCGGCCGGCCCCAAGACCACCGACACCCGCATCGTGATGTGGGGCAAGGGCACCTGGGATGCGGCCGCGATGCGCGCCATGCAGGACGCGATCTACTACGGCATGAGCTCGTGCGCCAGCTATATGCCGCTGGATCCGCGCCCGCCGGTCAAGCCCTCGCGCGACCTGCCGAAATAACGGCGGCGGCGCCGTCCGTTCAGTCGCCGCCAGGGCGGCGGCGGATGATCTTGAAGGTGGCGGTGGCGCGCGCCACCAGTTCGCCGTCGGCGCGGCGGATGTCGCCTTCACAGAAGGCGATGGAGCCGCCCCGGCGCAGGCAGCGCGCCTCGATCACCAGGTCGCCGGTGCCCGGCGACAGGAAGGTGGTGTTCATGTCGATGGTGGCCATGCCCTCGGTGGCCTCGGCCGATCCGCGCGCCGCGGCGCTCAGGGTGAAGTCCAGCACGCTCATCAGCGTGCCGCCGTGCACGTCGCCGCGGCTGTTGGTCAGGTCTTCGCGCCATGGCAGCGAGGTGCGGGCATAGGCCGGCCCGATCTGTTCGGGCACCAGGCCCAGGAAACGCATGAAGGGAATCGCCAGGCCGAAATACTCGCCCGGAGCGGGGGTTGCGGAGACAGTCATGGAAGTGGCTATGCGGGGAAAGGGAACGACGGGAATTTGGCGGTCATAATATCCACTTTTACGCCGCCGGCCCGAGCGGATTCGGCGGCCGTGGCCGTTTTTTCCGGTGACCGTACTTTTCGCGCCCGCCCCGGCGCCATGCGGTCGCCGATCCGTTTTTCACCAACATGAGCGACGTCAGCCGCAAGATCGTACACATCGACATGGATGCGTTCTACGCCTCCGTGGAGCAGCGCGACAACCCCGAGCTGCGCGGCCAGCCGGTGGTGGTGGCGTGGACCGGGCCGCGCTCGGTGGTGTGCGCGGCGTCCTACGAGGCGCGCCGCTTCGGCGTGCATTCGGCCATGTCGGCGGTGCGCGCGCAGCGGCTCTGTCCGCAGGCGGTCTACGTGCCGCCCGACTTCAACCGCTACCGCGAGGTGTCGCGCCAGATCCGCCAGATCTTCGCCCGCCATACCGACCTGATCGAGCCGCTGTCGCTGGACGAGGCCTACCTGGACGTCACCGTCAACAAGCTGGGATTGCCGTCGGCCACCGAGGTGGCGCAGGTGATCCGCCAGCAGATCCGCGCCGAGACCGGCCTGACCGCGTCGGCGGGCGTGGCGCCCAACAAGTTCCTGGCCAAGATCGCTTCCGACTGGAACAAGCCGGACGGCCAGTTCGTGATCCGTCCGACCCGGGTGCTGGAATTCCTGCAGCCGCTGCCGGTGCGCAAGGTGCCGGGCGTGGGCAAGGTGACGCAGGCGCGGCTGGAGCAGCTGGGCATCCAGACCGTGGGCGACCTGGCCACGCACGGGGTCCAGGAACTGGAACACTACTTTGGCCGCTACGGCCGCCGCCTGTATGAGCTGGCGCGCGGCATCGACGAGCGCGAGGTGCAGACCGACCAGCCGCTGCAGCAGGTGTCGGCCGAGACCACGTTTTCCGAAGACGTGCGGCTGGAGGCGATCGGCGAGGCCATCGACCGCATGGCCGAGAAGGTCTGGAGCCAGGCGCTGAAAAAGGGCGCGCTGGGCCGCACGGTGGTGCTCAAGCTCAAGACCGACCGCTTCCGCATCCTGACGCGCAGCCAGACCAGCCCGCATCCGCCGGCCTCGGCCGCCGAACTGGCGGCGCAGGCGCGGCTGCTGTGCGAGCGCGTCGACCTGCCGGCGCAGACGCTGTACCGGCTGGCCGGCGTGGGCATGAGCAATTTCGCCGATCCCCAGGAACAGACGCGCCAGCCGGATCTGTTCGGCGGCGCGTTCTGAGGCTGCGGGGGGCGGGACGGATGCCGGATCAGGCGCCGTCGAGTTCGCGCTTGATGGAGGCGTTCTTGATGGCCTTGTGGCAGCGCGCGAGGTAGGCGGGGTCGCCGCGCGAAGCCAGGCCCAGTTCCAGCAGCAGCCAGTCGCGCAGCCGCGCGTCGCCATGCTTGAGCTTGGGATCCATGGCGTCGACGCGCGCGAACAGGGCATCGAATTCCTGGACATCGCGCGTGGCGCCGGCGGTTTTTTCACGGACGCAGAAGGCGGGCACCAGGAAACTCAGGCCGTCGCCGCTGTCGGCCGTGGCCAGGTCGGGGTGCCGCGCCAGCGTGTCCCGCAGCGCCTCGTAGGCGCCGGCGTCGATGACCGGTTGCAGCGCGTATTCGCGGGAGGCCGCGCCGATGCGCTTGTTGGCGCACAGGTCGAGGGCCGCCTGCAGGCCGTCGCGAGCGCTGACGGCGGCCACCAGCCGGCTCTTGATCGTGTCGATCTCGTGGCGTTCGCTGCGCGTATTGCACTGGGGCAGCAGCTTGAGCGCGGCGGCGGCGTCGCCATGGTCGGCCGCGTCGCGCAGCAGGATGCGGTAGCCCTGGTAGCGGTTGTTTTCCTCGCGGAAGATATGGGTGACGCGCAGTTGCTGGATGTAGGGCTCGGCCGCGGCGGCGCGCGCCGCCTGGCTGGCGCCCTCATGCAAGGCCGCGGCCAGCGCGTCTTCGATGATGTGCAGGGTGACGTGGTTGAAGACGATGTCGTCGCGCAGCGGCGCGATGGCCTGCGCCATGGCGGCGGGCGCCAGGCGCGCGGCCTGGAACAGCAGGTACAGGCAGCGGGTGTAGTCGAGCGTGCCGTCGGCGTCGCCGGGCCGGCCATGGCTGCCGCGCCACAGGCCCAGCGTCACCGGGCGCGCCTCGCGATAGCCCAGGGCCGAGCCGCCGCCCGCGCCCCAGCCGTGGCCGTTGTCCGGCTCGGCGGCCAGGCGTTCGATCACGGGCGCGATGGCGTCCGACAGGCGGCGCAGGGCCGCGGGGTCGGCCTGCAGCGGATCGGCAATGGCGGTGTCGTAGCGCGACTCGAAATGCTGCCGCGCCAGGTTGATCGCCGCCACGCAGTCGCCGATCGCCCCGCGCAGCGGCGGGGCCAGGGCGTCCAGCGCGTCGGCGGCGCCGGCCATGCTCAGGCGAGCCGGCCCTTGACTTGCTGCGACAGCGCGGTCATGTCGGCGCGGCCGGCCAGCGATTGCTTGAGCAGCGCCATGACCTTGCCCATGGCGGGAGCGCCGGTGACGCCCTGCGCGGCCACTTCAGCCAGGGCGGCGTCGATGGCAGCGGACACTTCCTCGGGCGTGGCGGCCTGCGGCAGGAATTCCTGCAGCACGACCAGTTCGGCCTTTTCCTGTTCGGCGGTCTCGGTGCGGCCGGCCTGCTCGAACGCGGCGATGGATTCGCGGCGCTGCTTGACCTGCTTCTCGATGATGCCGGTGATCTCGGCGTCGGTCAGGTCACGGCGTTCGTCGACTTCCTTCTGCTTGACGGCGGCCAGCAGGAAACGCAGGGTGGCGAGGCGCTCGGCCGCCTTGGCGCGCATGGCGTCCTTGACGGCGTCGGAGAGGCGGGTCTTGAGCGTAGCGGTGCTCATGGGGGAACCTTTGTGGTGTTGCGTCAAAGGCGCAGTGTAACCGTGGGGCGGCCGTCCGTGGGACGGCCCCGGTGGGCGCGGATTTTGTGCGTCCCGGCTTAAACATGTATTATTAATGCATGTTTAAAAAGGATGGCCCCGGCGCCATCCACCGCGCAAGGAGCAGTCGATGTTGAGCCCGCAGATCCGCGCCCTGGTCAAAGCCACGGCCCCCGTCCTGAAAACCCATGGCGAGGCCCTGACCCGCCATTTCTACGCCCGCATGTTCCAGCACAATCCGGAACTCAAGCACATCTTCAACCAGGGGCACCAGGCGGGCGGCGAACAGCAGCAGGCGCTGGCCGGCGCGGTCGCTGCCTATGCCGAGCACATCGACGACCCGTCGGTGCTGGCGCCGGTGGTGACGCGCATCGTCCACAAGCACGTCAGCCTGGGCATCCGGCCCGAGCATTACGCCATCGTGGGCAAGCATCTGCTGGCCTCGATCCGCGAGGTGCTGGGCGAGGCCGCCACCGATGAGCTGGTCGACGCCTGGGCCGCCGCCTATGGCCAGCTGGCCGACATGCTGATCGCCGCCGAGGCGCGGCTGTACGCCGATTCGGCCGCCAAGCCGGGCGGCTGGACCGGCTGGCGCGCCTTCCGCGTGGTCGGCAAGCAGCCCGAGAGCGCCGAAATCACCTCGTTCTACCTGGCGCCGGCCGATGGCGGCACGGTGCCGGCCTACCGGCCCGGCCAATATGTGTCGGTGCGCGTCTACGTGCCGGAGCTGGGGCTGATGCAGCCGCGCCAGTACAGCCTGTCGGACGCGCCGGGCCAGGACCGCCTGCGGATCTCGGTCAAGCGCGAAGCGGGCGGTGCGCATGGCCCGGCCGGGCGCGTGTCCAATGCGCTGCATGACCGCCTGGAGGAAGGCGGCGTGCTGGACGTGGCGCCGCCGCAGGGCGACTTCCATCTGCGCGAGGACGGCGACGCGCCGGTGGTGCTGCTCAGCGGCGGGGTGGGGCTGACGCCCATGGTGTCGATCTTGAACCACCTGGTGGCGACCGACGATCCGCGCCAGATCCGCTTCGTGCACGGCTGTCGCAATGCCGCCGCGCACGCCATGAAGGACCATGTCAACGACATCGCCACGCGCCGTGGCAATGTGCGCAAGGCGGTGTTCTACGAGGAAGTGGGCGGCGCCGACCGCGCGGGCCGCGACTATGACCATCATGGCCGGGTCGACCTGCGCGCCATCCGCGACGAGGCCATCGTGCCGGACGCCGATTACTACCTGTGCGGCCCGTCCGGTTTCATGCGGGCGCAGCGCGAAGCGCTGCTGGCGCTGGGCGTGGCGGCCGACCGCATCCATGCCGAGGCCTTTGGCAGCGGCGGCGCGCCGGCCTGACCGGTGTATCCTGGCGCCCATGCAACTGACCCGATTCACCGACTTCGGCCTGCGTGTGCTGATGTACCTGACGCAGTGCCGCGACCGGCCCGCGGCGGTCACCATTCCGGAGATCGCCACGCGCTTCGACCTGTCGCGCAACCACCTGGTCAAGGTGGTGCACTTCATGGCGCAGCGCGGCTGGGTCAGCACGGCGCGCGGCAAGGGCGGCGGCCTGGCGCTGGCGCGTCCGGCGGCCGAATACCGGCTGGGCGACCTGGTGCGTGAACTGGAACAGCAGGGCCCGCTGATCGATTGTCACGAGCCGCCCTGTGCGCTGGACGGCGCCTGCCGCCTGTCGGGCGTGCTGGCGCAGACCTTGCAGGCGTTCTACGACGCCCTCAACGGCTATTCCCTGGCCGATTTGGTGCGCGATCCGACCGCCGCCGCCATCATCAAGCTGCATCGCGCCGCCTGACGGGCGCGCCGGCTGGTGGTCGGTGGCCGTGGGCGTGACCTCTGGCCGCCAGACCGGTCCATGAGCCGGGGTTATGGGTGCTGGGGCTTTGGTGATTTGCGGTCATCCGTCCCCCGCTTCAGAATAAGACCATCGCCATTTTCTTATCGGGATGCAGGGTATGCGCGTATGCGTCATCGGCGCCGGGGTCGTGGGTGTGACTTCGGCCTATTTCCTGGCCCGCCAGGGCCATGAGGTCGTGCTGGTCGACAGCCACGCCCATCCGGCCGAGGTGTCCAGCTACGCCAACGGCGGCCAGCTCAGCTACAGCTACGTCGCGCCGCTGGCCGGGCCGGGCGTGCTGCCGAACGTGCCGGGCTGGCTGCTGCGCGAGGATTCGCCGCTGCGTTTCCGGCCGCGGCTGGACCCGCACCAGTGGCGCTGGTGCCTGCGCTTCGCGCTGGCCTGCCGCGCCTCGGTGGCGCGCGAGTCCACCGCGCAATTGCAGGCGCTGTCCTTTCTCAGCCGCGATGCCATGCACGCCTTGCTGGAACAGGAAAACCTGGAATTCGGCCATCTGCGCAACGGCAAGCTGATCGCCTATCGCAGCGCGGCCCTGTTGGAGAAGGCGCGCGCGCTGGTCGCCTATCAGGCGGCCCACGGCGCCGAGCAGCAGGTGCTGGACGCCGCCCAGACGCTGCAACGCGAGCCGGCGCTGGCCGGCATGGGCGCCAGTCTGGCCGGCGCCATCTACACCCCGAGCGAAGAGGCGGGCGACTGCCGCCAGTTCACGCAGGCGCTGTTCGAACGGCTGCAAGCGCTGCCCAACGTGCAGTGCGCCATGTCCAATCCGGTCGCCGGCCTGCAGCGCGAAGGCCGCCGCATCGTTGCCGTGCACACCCGCGACGGCGACATCGGCGCCGACGCGGTGGTGCTGGCCACGGGCATCGGCACGCGCGCCTTGCTGCAGCCGCTGGGCCATGACGTGCCGCTGTATCCGCTCAAGGGCTACAGCCTGACCGTGCCGCTGGCGGACGACGACACCGTGGCGCCGCGCATCAGCGTCACCGACTACGAGCGCCGCATCGTCTACGCGCGGGTCGGCGGGGTGCTGCGGATCGCCGCCATGGTCGACATCGGCAGCGCCAACGACGACATCGATCCGGCCCGCATCGCGCTGCTCAAGCGCCAGGTGCGCGAAGCCTTCCCCGCGCTGGACCTGGCGCAGGCGATTCCCTGGGCCGGGTTGCGCCCGGCCACGCCCACCGGCAAGCCGCTGATCGGCCGCAGTTCCGCCGCCGACAACCTGTGGCTGAACATCGGCCAGGGCGCGCTCGGCTTCACGCTGGCCTGCGGCAGCGCCGCGCTGCTGACCGCGCAGATGGCGGGGCTGGAGACGCCGCTGGATCCGCTGCCGTTCCGGCCGTGAGGCCGGGGCCGGACTTCGGGGAGCAGCACTCCCCGGGCATGTCCATCCGGGGCATGTCCGCTTCCGGAATGTCCATTTCAAGATAGTCGCTGCCTGTTCATCGGCAGACGGGCGCGCTCGCGCTCAATAGGATACCGCTCATCCGCCACCTGCGCGGCGCCTTGCGTCGCGGCGGAGAGCCGATTCCCATTCTGCGAGTGATCCCATCATGCCCTACCTGTTTCCATTGTTCGCCATCCTGTTCTGGGCGGGCAATGTCATCGTGTCCAAGATGGCGGCCAGCGCCATCTCGCCCACCGCCATCACCTTCTACCGGCTGATCCTGGCGCTGGCGATCATGGGCCTGTTCACGGCCGTGCCGGCCTGGCGCAACCGCAAGGTCATCCTGCGCCACTGGCCCAAGCTGGCGCTGTATGGCGCGCTGTCGTCGGCGCTGTTCCAGGCGCTGTCGTACCGCGCCGCCGAAACCACCACCGCCACCAACATGGCCATCCTGACCGCGCTGATCCCGCTGCTCAGCATGCTGCTGAGCGTGGTCATCCTGCGCGATCCGCTGACGCTGGGCATGGCGGCGGGCGGGGCGCTGTCGTTCCTGGGCCTGCTGTACCTGGTGGGGCAGGGCGAGATGCTGAGCGTGTTCCAGCACGGCATCCACGTCGGCGACGGGTTGATGCTGCTGGCGGCCTTCTCGTACGCGCTGTACGGCGTGCTGCTGCGCCACTGGAAGGTGCCGCTGCCGGCGTGGCAGTCGACCTTCGTGCAGTCGATCTTCGCGCTGCTCTACATGCTGCCGCTGTACCTGCAGGTGCCGGCCGCGCAGGCGGCGCTGGACGCCAAGACCATTCCGCTGATCCTGTACGCGGGCATCTTCTCGTCGGTGCTGCTGTCGTTCCTGTGGATCGAAGGCGTGCACCGCCTGGGCCCCAACCGCTGCAGCATCTTCATCAACCTGCTGCCGCTGTTCACCGCGCTGGCCGCGTTCGTGCTGCTGCGCGAGCAGTTGCGGTCGTATCACCTGCTGGGCGGCGCGGTGACGCTGCTGGGCGTGCTGCTGGCGCAGACGGTGCAGCGGCCGCTGTTCGGCCGTGGCCGGGCCGCCGCCTTGGCCGCCGGCAAGGCGTAAGGAACGCGGGCGCGGGCCGACGGGGCCACACGGCCCGCCGCATTCACTCCCGTTCAAGACGCGAGCCGGTCGCCGCCGCATAGTGAGGCGCTTTGACCGGAGCGTCCATGAGCCTCTTCCAGAAATCCGCCATCGCGCTGGCCCGCAGCCCGGCTGTGGGGCGCGCCATGCGCGCACTGGCCGCGCGCACGTCGCTGGCGCGCCGCTTCGTCGGCGGCGCCGACATCGCGCAGGCGGTGCGCACCGCGGTCCGGCTGCGCGAGGCGCACGGCATCCGCGCATCCTTGTTCTACCTGGGCGAGTACGTGGCCGACGCCGACGCCATCGAGCACAACACGCGGCAGGCCATGCAGGCCTGCGCGGCGTTGGGCCAGGCGGGGCTGGACGTGCACGTGTCCATCGACCCCACCGCCATCGGCTACATGCGCGGCGACGCGCTGGGGCGCGGCAATGCGCGGCGCATCGCCGTGGCGGCGCGCGAGGCGTCGGCGGGCGGCCGCGACTGGGTGGTGCTGGACATGGAGGACTCGGGCCTGCGCGAGCGCACCTGCGCCCTGCATCGCGAGCTGCTGCAGGCGGGCCTGCCCGCCGGCCTGACCCTGCAGGCGCGCCGCCGCGGCACGCCGGCGGACCTGGCCGCGACCATCGGCCAGCGCACCTCGCTGCGGCTGGTCAAGGGCGCCTTTCCCGAACGCGCGCTGGACCATGCCGGCCGCGCCCGGATCGACCAGGCCTACCTGGACGCGGCCGCCATCATGCTGTCGCCGGCGGCGCGCGAGGCCGGTTTCCTGCCGGTCTTCGGCACCCACGACGACCGGCTCGCGGGCGTCATCATGACGCTGGCGCGCGAGCGCGGCTGGGCGCCGGAGGCGTTCGAGTTCGAGATGCTCTATGGCGTGCGGCCGGACTGGCAACTGGCGCTGCGCCAGCTGGGCTATGCCGTCCGCGTCTACCTGCCGTTCGGCCAGGACTGGTGGCCCTACGCCGCGCGACGCATCGGCGAACATCCGCGCAACGCCTGGCTGCTGGCGCGTGCGGTGGGCACGCAAGGGCGCTATTTCGGGTAGCCTGTCGCCAGCGCGGCCGCCGCCGGCCGCCGCGTCCCGACTGTCCTGCCCAGGCGTTTTTCCGATGGCGCTTTCCCAACATATCTGGCATTGCGGCGCGAACCTGCCCGGCGACGTGCTGATCGCCGACCTGCGCGCCTATCGCTACGAGGCGCACTTCCACGATGCCTGGTTGATCGGCGCCATCGCCCGCGGGCGCTGCGCTTTCAGCGTGCACGGCCGACCGTTCGAGGCGGGCGAGGGCGACCTGGTGGTGATCGCGCCGGGGCAGGTGCACACCGGCGGCACATCGGCCGGGCTGCTGGCCTACCGCATGGCGTACATCGAGCCGGGCTGGTTCGAGGACCATGCCGTGGCGCTGCGCGAGGGCGGCCTGGCGCTGCCGGGGCCGGTGATCCATGACGCCGCGCTGTGCGACGCCTGGCTGGCGGCGCTGGCGCCCGACGCCGTCGACGACGCCGCGCGCAGTGGCCGCCTGTCGGCCGCCCTGTTCGGCCTGCTGGCCGCGCACGGGCGGGCGCCGGCCGCGTCCGAGGCGGCGCCGGCCGGCGAGCCGGACGTCTGCGCCTTGCTGTTGCAGCGCATGCGCGCCGATCCGGCGTGCGCGCCCGACCTGGAGGCGTTGGCCCAGGCCGAGGGCCGTCACCGCAGCACGCTGGTCAAGCGCTTCGCGCGGCGCTACGGCCTGCCGCCGCTGGCGTGGCTGCGCAATTGGCGGGTGGCGCGCGCCCGCGCGCTGCTGCGCGGCGGCCTGCCGCTGGCCGAGGCGGCGCTGGCCGTCGGCTTTGCCGACCAGGCGCACCTGACGCGGGTGTTCAAGCAGGTCTATGGCAGCCCGCCGGGAGTGCTGCGCCGCTCGGCGGGGCGCTCAGTGGTCAATTAGACATTCCTGTGGATCATGTAATGGGCGACGAATAATCGTTTGAATCAGCACTTTCGTGCGGGTTTAATCGATCAAGACAGTAGGTTTTCGTGCCTTATTGATTGATCATTAGGAATGTGAATATGGACCTGCAACGCATCACGCTGCGCGCCGCCGACGGCGTGGCGCTGGGAGGCTACGTGTGGCGCCACCCCGAGCCGGATCCGGCCGGACCGCGTCCGGTGGTTGTCATCAACGCCGCGACGTCGGTGCGCTGCCGCTATTACGCCCGGTTCGCGGGCTACCTGCACCAGCACGGCTTCGACGTGCTGACCTACGACTATCGCGGGATCGGCGAATCGCGGCCGGCCTCGCTGCGCGGTTTCGAGGCGTCCTGGATGGATTGGGGCGAGAAGGATTTCGAGGCGGTGCTGGGCTATGTCGACGCGCATTTTCCCGGCCAGCCGGTGGACGTGGTGGCGCACAGCATCGGCGGCTTCGTCACCGGCCTGGCGCCGTCGGCGCGGCGGCTGCGGCGCATTTTCACCATGGGCGCGCAGTACGCCTACTGGCGCGACTACGCCGCCGGGCAGCGCCTGCGCATGCTGGCCAAGTGGCATGTGGTGATGCCGCTGCTGGCGGCCTGTCTGGGTTATTTTCCGGGGCGCCGGCTGGGCTGGCTGGAGGACACGCCGCGCGGCGTGGTGCGCGACTGGAGCCTGATGGGGCCGCGGTTCGAGGGGCGCGGCGGGGCGGACCATCGGGTGGCCGCGATGGCGGCGGTGACCGCGCCGATCCTGGCGCTCAGCGTCACCGACGACGAATTCGGCACCGAGGCCGCCATCGGCCGGCTGCTGGCGTATTTCACCGGCAGCGCCCGCACCCATCTGCGGTTGGCGCCGGCATCGCTGGGGCTGGAGGCGATCGGCCACTTCGCCTTCTTTCACGAGCGTTTTCGCGACACGCTGTGGCCGATCGCGCTGGGCTGGCTCAGTCGCGGCGAGCGTCGCCTGGCGGGGGCGACGCCCATACGTTGTGACTGCGTGGCGTCTCTAGCCGATAGTCCGAGTATTTCCGCGTGAAGAATTCCGCCCCGAGCGCCTCGGCCGCCGCCAGCGGACGGCGCGGGTCCAGCGCGACCTCGCCGCGGCTGTTGCCCGAGCCGTGCACGTAGCCGACGAAGTCGGCATGCGTGTAGCGGGCGAATTCCTGCACCTGGTGCACCACGCCGAGCACGGCGCCGGGATAGGTTTCCTCCGAGGCCACGGCCAGGCCCAGGCGCTTGCCGGCCATGCGCGCCTTGACGGCCTCGGGCTCGGGGCCGGCGCCGGCGTAGTGGGTGAAGGAGCGATCGAAGAAGGCCTTGGTCTGCGCCGACATGCCATACCAGTAGAGCGGGGTGCAGAACAGCACGCCGTCGGCCGGCAGGAAGTGTTCCAGGAACAGCTCGCCATAGCGGTCGTCCGGCGCCGACGCATGGCGCAGGTCGGGCAGGAAGCCCTTGATGTAGTCGTCCAGGAACAGCAGCGTGGCCGCACTGCCGGCCGCCTGGGCGCCACGCAGGGCGGCCGCGCCCAGGGCGGCGCTGTTGCCATCGCGGCGGGGGCTGCCCGCCAGGATCAGCAGGCGTTTATGTTGATGATCTGAATTCATGTTTGATTGCCTCGTTTGGAAGATATTGCCAGGCAAATTTACGGATATCCTCCCGCAGCGACAAACGAGAATTTCTTGGCTAAGATGAAATTAATTCATCTATAAGGGGCCGCTGTGTTCGCCTCCCTGCCGGTTACCGCGCTGCGCGCGTTCGAGGCCGCCGCGCGGCTGCGCAGTTTCAAGGCGGCCGCGGCCGAGCTATCGGTGACGCCGACCGCCGTGTCGCACCAGATCAAGGCGCTGGAGCGCCACGCCGGCGTGGCGCTGTTCGACCGCGTGCCGCAGGGCGTGCGCCTGACCGATGGCGGCGCGCGCCTGTTCGCCAGCGCGCATGGCGCCTTGCTCGACATCGCGCAGACGCTGGATGCGCTGCGGCCGGCCAGCGCGGCGGGCGCCCTGACGCTGTCCACCACCCATTCGTTCGCGGCGCTGTGGCTGGTGCCGCGGCTGGGCCGTTTCTACCAGGCCTATCCGCAATACCAGTTGCGCCTGCAGTCGCAGGCCGAGACCATCGACCTGCTGCAGGACGCCAGCGTGGACGTGGCGATCCGCTACAGCAGCCGGCGCTATCCGGCGCTGCACGCGGCCTGCGCGTTGCAGGAGCGGTTCGGCGTCTATGGTGCGCCGGCCCTGGTGGCGCAGGCGCGCCGCGCCAAGCCCGCGCTGGTGACGGTGCGCTGGCGCGATTCGGCGCTGTATGACGAGGGCTGGCGCCAATGGTGCGATGCGGCGGGCCTGCCGGGCTGGCGCAAGCCGGCGGCGGTGCACGCGTATGCCGAGGAACACTATGCGTTGCAGGCCGCGATCGCCGGGCAGGGACTGGTGCTGGCCAGTTCGGTGATGGTGTCCGACAGCGTCGCGGCCGGCACGCTGGTGTCGTTGCGGCCCGAAGTGAGCGTGGCGGGCGCGTCCTACACCGCGCTGTGCGCGCCGGGCCGCGAACGCCATCCGCCGGTCAAGGCGTTCCTGGCGTGGCTGCGGCAGGAGTTCAAGGGCTAGCGTTGGCGTTGGCCGATGGGTGTCGGTCGGCGCGCATTCAGGGCCGCGCTGGCCGCGGCAGCAGCGGCAAGACCGCCAGCATGGCGACGCCGGCGGCCAGCCAGGCCAGCGGCCAGGACGCGGCCGCCACCAGCCGCGGCAGCGCCAGCGGCGTCAGGAACAGCCCCAGGTAGACGCAGGTGTTGGCCAGCCCCAGCGCGGTGCCGGCGCGGGCGGCGCCGGCCAGCGTGGCCAGCTCGGTGTAGGCCACGCCGTGCCAGGCCGATGCGCAGATGCCGGCGATTGCCAGCAGCACCGGCACGGCCAGTATCGCCACGCGATTGCCAGGCGCGTCGCCGACGGCCCAGGCGGCGGCCGCCAGCGCCATGAACAACAGGCCTCCCAGCCAGACGCAGCCGCGCAGGTAGGCGCGACGGTTGCCGTGGCGGTCGGTCCAGCGGCCGCTGGCGATGCGCGCGACCATGGCGCCCAATTGCACCGCCACCATCACGGCGGTCAGCGTGGCGATGCCGGCGCCGCTGAAGTCATGCAGGAATACCGTGGCGAACGTCAGCACCGCGAATTGCGGGCAGCACAACAGGCCGATGGCCACCGCCGCGCGCCACACCCGGGCGTCGCGCAGCGGGCTGGAGGACGGGGCGGCGGCCCGCGTGCGACCGCCAGGCGAGGGGCGGGCGTCCGTGCCGCGCGGCGCGGACGCCCGCGCGCGATCCGGCTCGCGCAGCCATCCCAGCGTCAGCAGCGTGGCGCCCGCGCACAGGCCGGCCAGCAGGCCGAAGACCGCGCCGAAGCCGGCCCGCGACGCCAGCCACGGCAACACCAGCGCGCCCAGGCCGCCGCCCAGCGGCACGGCGGTCTGGCGGATGCTCATCGCCAGGCCGCGCTCGCCCTCGTCGAACCACGCCATCACCGCGCGGCCACTGGCGCCGTTGACGCTGCCGCCCATCACGCCCACCAGCAGCAGGCCCAGCGCCAGCAGCCACAGGGCGGGCGCGACGCCGTGGGCCGGGGCGGCGCACAGGCTCATCCAGGCCAGCGCCGCCGCCGTCGCGCCCAGGCCGGCCAGCAGCACCGGCCGATCGCCCCAGCGGTCGGCCAGCAGGCCCCAGGGCAATTCGAACAGCGCCACGCCCAAGCCGAGCACGCCCAGCGCCAGGCCGAGCGCGTCGTTGTCCAGGCGGTAATCGGCGCGCATGAAGACGGCGGTGGCGGGCAGGCCGGCCGCCGCCGCGGAGAACGCGACATTGGCGGCCACCCCCACCGCCAGCACCTTCCAGCGGTGGGCGGGGCGCGCGGCAGGGGCGGGGGCGGAAAGCGCGGAGGCGGGCAGGGACATGACGGTTCCAGGCGGGATTGACGCGGCAAAGTCTGCGCCCGTAACATCATTCTGAAAATCAGGAAATTTTCAATTAAAGGTTTTGAAAAACGGGATGATCAGGCCTGTCACCTTTGACCTGGACGTGTTGCGCAGTTTCGTCGCCGGGGTCGAGCTGGGCAGCTTCGGCCGCGCGGCCGACCGTCTCGGGCGCTCCACGTCGGCCGTCAGCGCGCAGTTGAAAAAGCTCGAGGAGCAGGCCGGCGTGCCGCTGCTGCGCAAGGCCGGCCGCGGCCTGGCGCTGACCGACGCGGGCGAGACCATGCTGGCGTACGCGCGCCGGCTGCTGGAACTGAACGATCAGGCCTCGGTGGCGGTGCGCGGCACGCGCCTGCAGGGGCGGGTGCGCCTGGGGCTGCAGGAGGATTTCGGCGAAATCCTGCTGCCGCAGGTGCTGGGCCAGTTCGCCCGCGCCCATCCGCAGGTGCGGATCGAAGCGCGGGTGGCGCGCAACGCCGAGCTGCTCGAACGCCTGGCGGCCGGCGAACTGGACCTGGCGCTGGCCTGGGACCATGACGCGACGCGGCCGCATGGCGTCAGGTTGGCCGAGCTGCCGCTTTGCTGGATCGGGCCGGCCGTCACCGGTCCCGCCGCGCCGGCGCGCGATGCCGACGGCGCCCTGCCGCTGGTGGCGTTCGAGACGCCCTGCCTGTTCCGCGGCCGCGCCACCGAGGCGCTGGACCGCGCCGGCATCGCCTGGACCTCGGCCTTCATCAGCCCGAGCCTGGCGGGCCTGTGGGCGGCGGTCAGCGCGGGGTTGGGGGTGATGGTGCGAACGCCGCTGGGGTTGCCGAACGGATTGCGGGTGATGGCGCCGGGCGAGCAGGGCCTGCCGCCGTTGCCGGGGCTGGCGTTGTCGCTGTATCACGCGCGGGGCCGGCCCGGCCCGGTGGCCGCGGTCCTGGCCGACATCGTGCGCCAGTGCGTGCGCGACAGCGTCGCGGCGCTGCCCGCCGTGCCGGGCCTGCCGGCGCGCATCCATTCCGAGGAGGCCGAGCGCCTTGAACCGATTCCATGAAATGAGCGTTTTCCTGGCGGTGGCCGAAGCGCAGAGCTTCGCCGCCGCGGCCCGCCGGCTGGCGATGTCGGCGCCGAGCGTGACGCGCAGCGTCGCGGCGCTGGAGCGCCGACTGGGCACGCTGCTGCTGGTGCGCACCACCCGCAGCCTGCGCCTGACCGAAGCCGGCCAGCGCTACGCGGCCGACTGCCGCGCCATTCTGGAGGCGGTGGAGCAGGCCGACGATGCCGCCGCCGGCGCCATGGCCGCGCCGCGCGGGTCGCTGCACATCACCGCGCCGGCGCGCTTCGGCGAACTGCACGTCATGCCGGCGGTGCTGGGCTACCTGCGCCAGCACCGCGAGGTGTCGGTGCGCGCCTTGCTGGTGGATCGCGTGGTGAACTTGCTGGACGAAGGCGTGGACGTGGCGGTGCGCATCGGCGCCTTGCCCGATTCCACCCTGACGGCGGTGCCGGTGGGGCAGGTGCGGCGGGTGGTGTGCGCCTCGCCCGCGTTCCTGCAACGTTACGGCACGCCCGACAGTCCGGACGCGCTGGCGCGTTTCTGCACCATCACGGCGGCGATGGAGGGGCGCGGCTCGCAATGGCGTTTCCTGCAGGACGGCCAGCCGCGGCGCCTGCCGCTGGAATCGCAATTGACGGTGACCTCGTTCCAGGCCGCCGTGGCGGCGGCCTGCGAGGGCTGGGGGCTGACCCAGGTGGTGTCCTACCAGGTGGCGCGCGACCTGGCCAGCGGCGCCCTGCAGGTGGTGCTGCGCGACTACGAGATGGCGCCGATGCCGGTGCACGTGGTGTATCCGGAAGGGCGCAAGAGCTCGGCCAAGGTGCGCAGCTTCGTCGACTTCTGCGTCGATGCGCTGCGCCGCGACCTGGCGGCCCTGCCGGCCTGAATCCTTTCACCGGCGGCAATGGTGTCTTGCGCGCCGTGGCCGTTCCCCGGCGGGCGGCTCGGGTTCAACATGGAGGCCTGTTTCCAACCCGAGATGCCGCCATGTCCGCCGCTCCCCTGACGTTCTACAGTTTTCCCCTTTCCGGCCATTCGCACCGCGTGGCGCTGATGCTGTCCCTGCTGGAGGTGCCGCACCGCACGGTCGATGTGGACCTGCGCAGCGGCGCGCAGAAGCGGCCGGATTTCCTGGCGCTGAACGCCTTCGGCCAGGTGCCGGTGATCGACGACAACGGCGTGGTGGTGGCCGATTCGACCGCCATCCTGGTGTACCTGTGCAAGCGCTACAACGGCCAGGCCTGGCTGCCCGAGGACGCGGTGGGCGCGGCGGCGGTACAGCGCTGGCTGTCGGCGGCCTCCGGCCCGCTGGCGGGCGGCCCGGCCGCGGCGCGGCTGGTGACGGTGTTCGGCGCCCCGTACGACGTGCCGGCCACGCTGGCGCGCGCGCATGCCCTGCTGGCGGTGATGGAGCAGGAGCTCGCGGCCACCGGCTACCTGGCGGGCGCCGCGCCGACCATCGCCGACGTGGCCTGCTACACCTATGTGGCGCATGCGCCCGAGGGCAACGTATCGCTGGCGGCGTACCCGCGGGTGCGCGCCTGGCTGGCGCGGATCGAGGCGCTGCCGCGTTTCGTGCCGATGGTGGCGTCGCCGGTCGGGTTGCGGGCGGCGTGATCGCAAGCGCGCGCGGCCTGTCCGCGCGCAAGGAGCCTGACATGAATGCGACCACGATGAAGCCGGTTGGCGCCGCGGACGCCGCGCAGGCCGGCGGCTCGCCCGCCGCCGCGCCGACGGCCGCCATTGCGCCGACGACCGCCACCGCGGCCGCACCCTGGCACGCGGGCGAGCGGCAGTTGCAGGCGCGCATCGGCATGGCCGAGCGCATGGCGCAGGTCGGCGCCAAGGTGATCCGCCCGTACATGCCGGACCAGCACCGCGCCTTTTTCGCGCAGCTGCCGTTCCTGGTGGCGGGCGCGGTCGATGGCCAGGGCGATCCCTGGGCCGGGGTGCTGGAGGGCGAGCCGGGTTTCGCCGTGTCGCCGGATCCGGCCACGCTGCGGGTCGCGGTGGTGCCGGACGCCGACGATCCGCTGCGCGCCGGCATGGGGCCGGACCAGCCGCTGGGGCTGCTGGGCATCGAGCTGCACACGCGCCGCCGCAACCGCATGAACGGCCGCATCGCCGCGTGGGATGGCAGGCGCTTCGAGGTGGCGGTGGCCGAGTCGTTCGGCAACTGCCCGCAGTACATCCAGGCGCGCGATTTTCATTTCTCGCGCTCGCCGGCCCTGCGCTTTCCGGGGCCGGTGCGCGAGCGGACGGGGCTGGCCGATGCCGACCGGGCGCTGATCGCGCGCGCCGACACGCTGTTCGTGGCGACCTATGCCGACACCGACGAGGCCGGGCGCCGGGTCGATGTCTCGCATCGCGGCGGCAAGCCGGGGTTCGTGCGGATCGACGGCGACACGCTGACGGTCCCGGATTTTTCCGGCAACCGCTTTTTCAACACGCTGGGCAACATGCTGCTCAATCCGCGCGCCGGGCTGCTGTTCATCGATTTCGAGCGTGGCGACGTATTGCAGGTGTCGGGCCGCGCCGAGGTGATCCTGGACAGTCCGGAGATCGAGGCCTTCGCGGGGGCCGAGCGGCTGTGGCGCGTGCACGTGCAACGGGTGCGGGCCAGGCCGGGCGCGCTGGCGCTGCGTTGGCGCTTCGGCGGCTATTCGCCGACCGCGCTGGCCACCGGGCAATGGCCGCAGGCGACCGCTGCCTGACGCGGACGCGCTAGGCGCGGTCGCCGCCGACCTTGCGCACCACGGTGTCGTCCGGCGCCAGCGCGCGCCCGTCCTGGGCGCGGATCTCCAGGCGCTGCACCGGCTGGCCGCGCTTGCGGTCGATGAGCGTGGAGTGCGGTTCGGCGGGGCCGTAGTAATGGTCTTCGCCCCATTGGCGCAGGCCGACGATGACGGGGAACAGCGCCTGGCCTTTTTCCGTCAGCACGTATTCCTGGTAGGCGCTGCCGTCCGAGGCCGGCGCCGCCGCCAGGATCTCGTGCGCCACCAGCGTGCGCAGGCGGTCGCTGAGGATGTTCTTGGCCACGCCCAGGCTTTTCTGGAATTCGCCGAAGCGCCGCACGCCATCGAAGGCGTCGCGCACGATCAGCAGCGACCACCAGTCGCCGATGGCGTCGAGCGCGCGCGCCACCGGGCAGGCGGCGCCTTCGAGGCTGGTGCGTTTGACCATGTCGTCCTGACCTTTGCCGCGCATCGCGGCGGAGGGAGATGTCGAATGTGTAGTTGCATTATAAAACTTCAAGGCATAGCATTCTGGTTTCGTAATAAAACTACTTGAGACCCTCATGCCAGACCGAACCGATCCTGCCCCTGCTGCTCCGCCATCTCCTGCATCTCCTTTATCCCCGGCATCCCCGGCATCCCCGGCATCCACGAAATCCGTGGAGTCCGCAGCATCCGCGGCCGCCTCCGCCGGCCGCATGCCCGCCGCCCTGGTGCTGCTGCTGGCCGTGGCCTGCGCGTTGAGCGTGGCCAACGTGTACTACGCGCAGCCGCTGCTGGATGCGATGGGCCGCGAGTTCCGCCTGGACGAGGGCGCGGTGGGCATCGTCGTCACCGCGACGCAGCTGGGCTGCGCGCTGGCGCTGGTGCTGGTGGTGCCGCTGGGCGACCTGCTCGACCGGCGCCGCCTGATGCTGGCGCAGCTGGGGCTGCTGGTGCTGGCGCTGGCCGCGGTGGCGCTGGCGTCCGCCGCGCCGTGGCTGCTGGCCGGCATGCTGGCGCTGGGCCTGCTCGGCACCGCCATGACCCAGGGCCTGCTGGCGCTGTCGGCCGCGCTGGCCGCGCCGGGCGAGCGCGGCCGGGTGGTCGGCGCGGTGCAGGGCGGCGTGGTGATCGGCCTGCTGCTGGCGCGGACCCTGGCGGGCGCCGTGGCCGACCTGTGGGGGTGGCGCGCGGTCTATTTGGTGTCGGCCGGCCTGGCCGCGCTGCTGGCCCTGGCGCTGGCCCGCTGGCTGCCGCGCCGCGCCTTGCCGACCGCGGGGCTGGGCTATGGCGCGCTGCTGCGCTCGATGTTCACCTTGCTGGCGAGCGAGCGGGTGCTGCGGGTGCGCGGCATGATCGCGCTGTTGATGTTCGCCGTCTTCAGCGCGTTCTGGACGGCGCTGGTGCTGCCGCTGAGCGCGCCGCCGCATTCGCTGACGCATACCGCGGTGGGCGCGTTCGGGCTGGTGGGCGTGGCCGGGGTGCTGGTGGCGGCGCGGGCGGGGCGGCTGGCCGATCGCGGCCATGCCCAGCTCACGACCGGCGCGGGCCTGGCGCTGCTGTGCCTGGCCTGGGTGCCGATCGCCTTCCTGGACCAGAGCCTGTGGGCGCTGGCGCTGGGCGTGCTGGTGCTGGACATCGCGGCGCAGGCGCTGCACGTGACCAACCAGGCCATGATTTTCGCCATCGGCGCGCAGGCCCACAGCCGGCTGGTCGGCGGCTACATGATGTTCTACGCGGTGGGCAGCGGACTCGGGTCGATCGCCTCGACCTTCGTCTATGCGCGGGCCGGCTGGCTCGGCGTGTGCGCGCTGGGCCTGGGGCTGAGCCTGGCGGCAACGGCGTTCTGGGCGCTGACGCTGCCGCGCAAGGCGGCGCTGGCGCCGGACTGCGCCACCACGCCGCGGGCATGAGGGGCGCGGGCGGGAATCCCGCGCCGGGTTCAGGCCCGGATGTAGGCCCAGCCTTCGCCCTGGCGCTGCGCCAGGTGCAGCACCGCCGCCGGCACGGTGCGCAGCGTGGCCGGCGCCTGGGCGCCGGTCGCGGCCAGCGTGTTGGCGCACAGCAGCAGGTGTTCGTCGGTGGCGTGCGATTCGGCCAGCGCGGCGGCCACGGCGCCGGCATTGGCGACGATTTCCACCTGGGCCTGCGGGTCGGCCTTCTTCAGGTTGGCGGCATTGCGGCGGGCGCGCTCCAGCGCGGCGGGCGTGGGCGCGTGTATCAGCAGTCGGATCATGTCAGTGGTGTTCGAGCGTGTGGGCGATGGCCGCCACTTGCCGCGCGAAGGCCGGATCGGCCCGGTCGCGCGGACGCGGCAGGTCGATATCGTAACTGCCCGCGATGTTGGCCGGGCGGCCGCCCAGCACCACCACCTTGTCGGCCAGGAACACCGCTTCCTCGATGTCGTGGGTGACGAACAGCACCGCCGCGCCGGACGCCTGCCAGACGCGGATCAGTTCCTGCTGCAGATTGCGGCGGGTGATGGCGTCGACCGCGCTGAAGGGTTCGTCCATCAGCAGCAGGTCGGGCTTGACCGCCAGCGCGCGGGCGATGCCGACGCGTTGCGCCTGGCCGCCGGACAGCTGGTGCGGCCAGCGGCGGCCGTAGTCGCCCAGGCCGGTCAATTGCAGCGCGGCGTCGACGCGCTGCTGCCGTTCCTGGCGATCCAGGCCCAGGCCTTCGAGGCCGTAGCCGACGTTGCCGCCGACCGTGCGCCATGGCATCAGGCGGCTGTCCTGGAACACCACCGCGCGGCTGCGGCGGCCGGGGCGCGCGGGCGCCTGGAAGCGGACCTCGCCGCTGGCGGGGTCGGCCAGGCCGGCGGCCGCGCGCAGCAGCGTCGATTTGCCCACGCCCGAGCCGCCCACCACGGCGACGAAGCTGCCCGCCTCGATCGCCAGCGACAGTCCCTGGATCACAGGTGCCTCGGCGCCCGGATGGCGGTACGAGAGTTTCGAGAATTCGATCACGGACGCCATTGCAGCACCTTGCTTTCGACCGTCGAGAACGCCAGGTCGCACAGCGTGTAGACCAGCGAGATGATCAGCATGTAGACCACCACCGCGTCGTAGGCGCCGACGCCGGCGGCGGCGTTCATTTCCTGGCCCATGCCGGGCACGCCCAGTAGTTCGGCGGCGATCAGCGTCATCCAGGCCTGGCCGATGCCGGTGCGCACGCCCGACAGCGCGCCGGGGGCGATGGCCGGCAGCGTCACGCCAAGGGCGCGCGCCAGGTAGCCGCCATGGCCGAAGGCGCGGGCCAGTTCGTAATAGCGCGGGTCGACGTTGCGCACCGCGCTGTAGGTGGCGAAGTAGTTGACCCAGAACACGCCGATGGCGATGACGAAGGCCGCGCCGGCATGGCTGACCTTGAACCAGGCAATGGCGAACACCACCCAGGCCAGCGGCGGGATCGGCCGCAGGATGCGCGCCAGATAGGCTTGCGCCAGGTCGAAGCGCGGCAGCGTGGCGGCCGCCAGGCCCACGCCGAAGCCCAGTGCGGTGCCCGCGGCCAGGCCCCAGAAGTAATGCACGAGGCTGGAGCCGATGGCCGGCAGCAGGCGGCCCGATTGCCATTCCTGGACCAACGTGGCGGGCAGCGCGAAGGGGTCGGGCAGGGTGCCTGGGGGCGCCCATTGCCAGATCAGCGCGGCCTTCCAGATGGCGATGAAGAGGGCCAGTCCGCCGAGGCCGTACGCCGCGCGGCGCGCGGCGGCGAACCCCGGCGGCGTGCCCTTGCGGGCCTGCGGCGCGGGGCCGGCCAGGGCCGGGGCGGTCTGGCTCATTGCTTGTTGGCCTTGTCGTAGAAGCGGGTGTCGAACAGCTGCTTGACGTCGACCTTGGCGGCTTCGACCGTGCCCAGGCTGGCCTGGAAGGTCTGCAGTTCGGCGGTGGCGTCGACGATGGCGTGTGGATCGGCCACGAACTGGTCATGTGAATTGCGGATGGCCTTCTCGACCAGCGCGCGGTCCAGGCGGCCGCCGCCGACGTACTTCTGCACGTGGGCCGCGGCGCGGGCCGGATCGTTCTTGAGCAGGGCGGTGGCGGCGAGCTGGGCGTCCACCAGCTGCTGCACGGCCTCGGGGTGCTCGGCGATCAGCTTGTCGCGCACCAGCAGCACGGCGCCGGGCTGGTTCGGGAACAGCTGCGAGCCGCGGGCCACCACGCGCGATTCCGGCACGCGGGTCAGCACGGTGGTGACGGTGGGTTCGAGGATGGCGGCGCCATCGATGGCGCCGGTCAGCAGCGACTGCTGGATCTGCGCCTCGCCCTGGTAGATCAGGTCCAGGCTGGCCGGGTCGGCCTTGAGGCGGTTGCGCAGCCAGTATTGCAGCGCGGCCTCGGGCACGGCGCCCTTGGGGTAGCTGGCGATGACGGGCTTTCTGCCCTTGTCCTTGGCGAAGCGGGCGAACGCGGTGGCCGGATCGCCCGAGGCGAAATACGGCGCCAGCGCGCCCAGCGCGACCACGTTGACCTGCTCGACGATGTTGGAGGCCACCACCTTGATGCCGGCGCCCCTGGCGCTGGCCACCAGCGCCGGGCCGATGCCGACGTAGGCCACGTCCAATTGGCCGGCCAGCAGCGCCTGCGTCAGCGCGGGGCCGCTCTGGAACTGCACCAGCTTGGGCGCCGGAGCGCCCTTGGCCTGCAAGGTGCCTTCTTCGAGCGCCACGAACAACTGCGCGTCCGGCAGGATCGGCAGGTAGCCGATTTCCAGCGCGGGCGGCGCGGCGTGGGCGGGAGCGAGGGACGTGGCGGCGGCGATGACGGCGGCGGTGAACAGCTTGCGGAACATGGAAGAGGGGTCCTGAACGACGGCGCCTTGGTGCGGCTGGCGGCTTGCCCGCGGGTCCGGGCTTCCCGGATCTGCTTAGCAATTTTAGATATGTTCATGCCTTTTTATTATTCATTTTGGTTATATGCTTAACGGCGTCGCGCCCCATGAAAAAAGACCGCCGTGGCGGTCTTTCGGGGGCAGGGGCGCGGCCGGCCTGGCGCGGCCGCCGCCGGGCATCATGGCTGCACGGCGTACTCGTTCGACCCCGCCACCACCGCCGCCAGCCCCGGCGCCTGGGTCAGCTTGTGCAGCGCGTAGGTCTGGGCCGTGGCGATCTTGGCCTGGTGGAAGGCCGGATCCTCGTCCTGGAGGTCCAGCGACGCCAGCAGCGCGCGCGCCATCTGCCAGCCGGCCAGCACCGTGCCCGCCAGCAGCAGGTAGGGCACGGCCGCGCCGAACACCGCGTTGGGATGCGCGGCGGCGTTGGCCACCACGAAGTCGACGGTGTTGGCCAGTGCCAGGCGGCCTTGGCGCAGCGGCGTCAGCACCAGGCGGGCGGCCGGCTCGGCGCGGGCCTGCAGCGCTTCCTCGGTCTTGCGGATTTCCTCGATCAGCGCCTGCGCCACCGCGCCGCCGTCGCGCAGCGTCTTGCGGCCGACCAGGTCGTTGGCCTGGATCGCGGTGGTGCCTTCGTAGATGGTGAGGATGCGGGCGTCGCGGTAGTACTGGGCGGCGCCGGTTTCCTCGATGAAGCCCATGCCGCCGTGCACCTGCACGCCCAGGCTGGCGACGTCGATGGAGGCCTCGGTGCACCAGCCCTTGACGATCGGCACCAGGAATTCCTGCACCGCCAGGTGGCGAGCGCGCGCGGCGGGGTCGGCGCTGGCGTGGGCCAGGTCGGCGTGGCCGGCGGTGTAGTAGGCCAGCGCGCGGCCGGCCTCGGTCAGGGCGCGCATGGTGCCCAGCATGCGGCGCACGTCCGGGTGCTGGATGATGGGCACGGCGTCGCGCGAGGAGCCGTCCACCGGGCGGCTCTGCACGCGCTCGGCGGCGTAGGCCAGCGCGTGCTGGTAGGCGCGGTCGGCCACCGCGATGCCCTGCACGCCGACGGCGAAGCGGGCCGCGTTCATCATGATGAACATCGCGTCCAGGCCACGGTTTTCCTGGCCCACCAGGTAGCCGATGGCGCCGCCCGCGTCGCCGAACTGCAGCGTGGCGGTGGGGCTGGCCTTGATGCCGAGCTTGTGCTCGATCGACACGCAGGTGACGTCGTTGCGCGCGCCCAGCGAGCCGTCGTCGTTGACCAGGAACTTGGGCACCAGGAACAGCGAGATGCCCTTGACGCCCTCGGGCGCGTCCGGCAGGCGCGCCAGCACCAGGTGGATGATGTTCTCGGCCAGGTCGTGCTCGCCGTAGGTGATGAAGATCTTGGTGCCGGAGATGCGGTAGGTGCCGTCGCCGACCGGCTGCGCGCGGCTGCGCAGCAGCGCCAGGTCGGAGCCGGCCTGCGGCTCGGTCAGGTTCATGGTGCCGGTCCATTGGCCTGACAGCATCGGGCCGATGAAGCGCTCGCGCAGTTCGGGCGAGCCGGCCGTCAGCAGCGCCTCGACCGCGCCGTTGGTCAAGAGCGGACACAAGGCGAACGACAGGTTGGCGGCGTTGAGCATTTCGGAGCAGGGCGCGCCCAGGAGGCCGGGCAGGCCCTGGCCGCCGTATTCGGCCGGATGCGTCATGCCCTGCCAGCCGGCCTCGGCGTATTGGCGGAAAGCCTGCTTGAAGCCGGGCGAGGTGGTCACGGCGCCATCG
Source organism: Achromobacter deleyi (assembly GCF_016127315.1). NCBI lineage: Bacteria > Pseudomonadati > Pseudomonadota > Betaproteobacteria > Burkholderiales > Alcaligenaceae > Achromobacter > Achromobacter deleyi. The sequence goes on along the minus strand of NZ_CP065997.1, from coordinate 6,209,659 downwards.
CGCCAGGCGCTGGGCTCGCGGTCGGCGGGATGGTTCAGCGGCGCCAGCACGTCGGCGGCGAAGGTGGCGGCTTCCTCCAGCACGGCCTGGGCGGTGTCGGGCGTGGCTTCGGCGTATTGCGGCAGCGCGGCCACTTGCGGCAGGCCGGCAAGGTGGTTCAGCACGAACAGCATGTCTTTCACGGGGGCTTGGTACGTCATGGCGTCGGAGCTCCGGGTAGGAAGGGAATCAGGTGGCGTCGATGGCGCGGGTGGAACCCACCGCGGCGCGCAGTTCGAATTTCTGGATCTTGCCGGTCGAGGTCTTGGGCAGTTCGCCGAAGCGCACCGCGCGCGGCACCTTGAAGCCGGGCAGCAGCAGCTTGCAGTGCGCGATGATCTCTTCGGCGGTGGCGCTGCAGCCGGGCTTGAGCTCGACGAAGGCGCACGGCGTCTCGCCCCATTTCGGGTCGGGCATGGCCACCACCGCCACGGCGGCCACGGCCGGATGGCGGTAGAGGGCATCCTCGACCTCGATGCTGGAGATGTTCTCGCCGCCCGAGATGATGATGTCCTTGCTGCGGTCCTTGATGCGGATGTAGCCGTCGGGCGTCATCACGCCCAGGTCGCCAGTGTGGAACCAGCCGCCGCTGAAGGCCTCGTCGGTGGCGCGCTCGTTCTTCAGGTAGCCCTTCATGCAGATGTTGCCGCGGAACATGATCTCGCCCACGGTCTGCTCGTCGGCCGGCACTTCTTCCATGGTGTCGGGGTTGCGCACCGAGACGCCGGCCTGCAGGTGGTAGCGCACGCCCTGGCGCGCGGTCAGCAGGGCGCGCTGTTCGTCTTCGAGGTCGTCCCAGGCGTCCTGCGTCGCGCACACGGCGGCGGGGCCGTAGACCTCGGTCAGGCCGTAGACGTGGGTCAGCTCGAAGCCGATTTCCTTCATCTTGGCGATCACCGCGGGCGCCGGCGCGGCGCCGGCCACCATGGTGCGCACGGTGTGGGTGATGCCGGCGCGCAGCTCGGCCGGGGCGTTGGCCAGCGCGCTCTGCACGATGGGCGCGCCGCAGTAGTGGGTGACGCCCTCGGCGCGGATCAGGTCGAACACGGTCTTGGGATCGAACTTGCGCAGGCAGACGTTGACGCCGGCGCGGGCCGCCACGGTCCAGGCGAAGCACCAGCCGTTGCAGTGGAACAGCGGCAGGGTCCACAGGTAGACCGGATGCTTGGGCATGTCCCATTCGAGGATGTTGCTGACGGCGTTGAGATACGCGCCGCGGTAGTGGTAGACCACGCCCTTGGGATCGCCGGTGGTGCCGGAGGTGTAGTTCAGCGCGATCGCGTCCCACTCGTCGGCCGGCGGGCGCCAGTCGAACGTGGCGGGGGCGGCGGCCAGGAAGGCCTCGTAGTCGGTGGCGCCGGGCAGGGTGGCCGGGGCGCCGTCCAGGTCGTGCACGGATATCACTTTCAGGTGCGGGAACTCGGCGCGGGCGCGCTGCGCGAGCTCGGCGTATTCGGTGTCGACGATCAGCGCGCGGGCCTCGCCGTGGCCCAGCATGAACAACACGCTGGGCGTATCCAGGCGGGTGTTGAGGGTGTTGAGCACGGCGCCCAGCATCGGCACGCCGAAATGCGCCTCGACCATGGCGGGGATGTTCGGCAGCATTACTGCCACCGTGTCGCCGCGCTGGATGCCGGCGGCGGCCAGCGCGCCGGCCAGGCGTTGCGCGCGTTCGTAGGTCTGGGCCCAGGTGCGGCGCACGGCGCCATGCACCACGGCCAGGCGGTTGCCGTAGACCTGCGCGGCGCGGGCGATGAAGTCGACCGGGGTCAGGGGCTCGTAGTTGGCGTCACGGCGTGCCAGGCCGTGGTCGAACAGGCTGCTCATGCTTGTCTCCTGTGGGGCGCGGGGCGCCCGGATATGCTTTTATGCGGGAAACTTGATCTGGATCGCCGGTATTGACCTGTAGCCGGAATCCCGCTGCTTGCTAGAGCTTATCGGCCGCCGGAAAATGGTGTCTGTCGCCTGCACGACAGACCTTTTTCCGGGCGCCCAACCCGCAGTTTTACACGGTTCTTTCCATGTCCGATGTTTCAAACGTTGTTTCCCAGACCGAGCTGGCCGAACTGCTGCGCGGCTGCGCCTGGTTCACCGCGCTGGACGCCTCGCACCAGGCGCTGGTGCTGGCCACGGCGCGCGCCGAACACGTGGCCAGCGGCGCCTGGATCGCGCGCCGCAACGCGCCGTCGGACTACTGGCTGGGCGTGCACAGCGGCCTGCTCAAGCTGGCGATCTACAACGAATCGGGACGCAGCTGCACGTTCTCGGGGGTGCCGCCGGGCGGCTGGTTCGGCGAGGGCAGCGTCATCAAGCGGGAGCTGCGCAAGTACGACGTGGTGGCGATCCAGCCGTCGCTGGTGCTGCTGGTGCCGGCCGCCACCTTCCACGCGCTGCTGGCGGCCAGCCTGCCGTTCTCGCATTTCGTCATCGGCCAGCTGAACGATCGCATGGGCGAGTTCATCGCCTCGATCCAGAACCATCGCCTGCTGGATGCCGATGCGCGCGTGGCGCAGTCGCTGGCGCAGCTGTTCAACCCGCAGTTGTATCCGTCCACCGACCTGACGCTGGCGATCTCGCAGGAAGAACTGGGCTACCTGACCGGCCTGTCGCGCCAGCGCGTCAACCAGGCGCTGCAGACGCTGGCGGACCAGGGCATGCTGGCGCTGTCGTACAACCAGATCAAGGTGTTGACGCTGGACCGGCTGCGCCAGTACGGGCTGGATCAGCTCTGAGCGCGCGGGGTCAGGCCAGGGCGCGGTCGAGGGCGGCGCGCGCCAGGATGCGGGTGGAGTCCAGCGCCGGCAGCGCGCAATTGGCGTCGTTCAGCACCAGCGGCAATTCGGTGCAGCCCAGCACCACCGCGTCGCAGCCGGCATCGCGCAGCCGCGCCACCACGCCTTGCAGCAAGACCACCGATTCGGGCTTGAAGACGCCGTACACCAGTTCGTCCATGATGACGCGCGCCAGCAGGTCGCGGTCGTCAGGCGCCGGGCGCACGTAGTCCAGGCCGCGCGCCCGCAGCTTGTCGGGGTACACCGCGCTGTCGACCAGCCAGCGGGTGCCGAGCAGGCCGATGCGGCGCAGGCCGCGGGCGGCGGCCACGGCCGCGACTTCCTCGGCGATGTGCAGCCACGGCAGCGGCGACTGTGGCAGCACGTGGCCCAGGGCCTGGTGGATGGTGTTGTCGGGGCAGACCAGGAAATCCGCGCCGGCGCGCGCCAGGCGGTCGGCGGAGGTCAGCATCAGGGCGCCCACGCCGGCCAGGTCATCGCGTTCCAGGCAGGCCACGTAGTCCGCCAGCGACAGGCTGTGCAGCGACACCTCGGGGTGCGCGTGCGGCCCCAGGCGTTGCGCGCCCTCGGCGCAGAGGGTGCGATAGCAGAGCGCGGCGCCTTCCGCCGAGCAGGCGACGATGCCGATGTGCAGGGGCGGACGGGCGGGCATGCGGACTCCGTGGCGGCCGGATCAGGCGGCGGGTTTGGACAAGGCCCGCACATGGCGGGCGATCTGGCGGAACTGCTCGGCCATGGCGTCCTGCTGCGCCTGCGGCAGCTGCGACAGGAACAGTTCGTCGATGGCCGGGCCGTAGACCTTCCACATCTTGCGGCGCAGGGCCAGGCCTTCCGGCGTGATGCGGGCATAGGTGGCGCGGCGGTCTTCGTCGGAACGGAAGCGCTCGACCAGCCCGGCGGCCTCGATGCGGTCCATCAGGCGCGTCAGGTTGTAGCGCGCGATGACCATGCGCTCGGCCATCTCGAACATGCGCGCGGTGCCCTCTGGCGCGCGTTCCAGCGCCCATAGCGCGTCGTACCACGCCAGCGGCGGCAGGCCGGCGGCGGACAGTCGTTTTTCGATCTCTTCCACCACCAGCGCATGCGCGGTCAGGAAGAGGCTCCACGCGTCGGGCTTGCCCGTGGCCATGCGGTCGCTTCCTTGTCTTGAGATTTTCGCTGCCCGGATTGTAGAGGCCCCGGCCGTCGCGGGCAGGGTCGAAAACACCGCGGGCGGGTCCTTTATACCGCGACCGACCCGGGTAGATACCACCGCGCCGGTTTCAACTCCATGATTTTGCGGCGCTTTTCCCTGGCACGGAATTCGCGTTAGCGGACATACCCCACAACGCAACACAGGAGGGTGTCCCCATCATGGGCCCGTATAAAAAGTTATGGTTCACGCTGATCGCCGTGCTGGCGGTCACGTTCGCATTGCTCGGCTTCTACGGCGGCGAAGTCTACCGCCAGGCGCCGCCGATTCCCCAGGAGGTCGCCAGCGCCGACGGCACGCGCCTGTTCGGCCGCGACGACATCCTGGACGGCCAGACCGCCTGGCAGTCGATCGGCGGCATGCAGCTGGGCTCGATCTGGGGCCACGGCGCCTACCAGGCGCCCGACTGGACCGCCGACTGGCTGCACCGCGAGCTGACGGCCTGGCTCGACCTGGCGGCGCGCGACGCGCATGGCCGCGACTACGGCCAGCTCGACGCGCCGGCCCAGGCCGCGCTGCGCGAGCAGCTCAAGGCCGAGTACCGCGCCAACCGCGCCGACGCGGCCGGCGGCAAGCTGGTGCTGAGCCCACGCCGCGCGCAGGCGGTGGCGCAGACAGCGGCCTACTACGACCAGCTGTTCTCGGACGCGCCGGCGCTGCACACCAGCCGCGAGCACTACGCCATGAAGGAGAACACGCTGCCCGACGCGAAGCGCCGCCAGCAGCTGACGCACTTTTTCTTCTGGACCGCCTGGGCCGCCGCCACCGAGCGCGAAGGAACCTCGGTCACCTACACCAACAACTGGCCGCACGAACCGCTGATCGGCAACCATCCGAGCAGCGAGAACGTGATGTGGTCGATCATCAGCGTGGTGGTGCTGCTGGCCGGCATCGGCCTGCTGGTGTGGGCCTGGGCCTTCCTGCGCGGCAAGGAGGAACCCGAGCCGCCGGCGCCGGCGCAGGACCCGCTGACCACCTTCGCCCTGACGCCGTCGCAGCGCGCGCTGGGCAAGTACCTGTTCCTGGTGGTGGCGCTGTTCGGCTTCCAGGTGCTGCTGGGCGGCTTCACCGCGCACTACACGGTCGAGGGGCAGAAGTTCTACGGCATCGACCTGTCTCAGTGGTTCCCGTATTCGCTGGTGCGCACCTGGCACCTGCAGAGCGCGCTGTTCTGGATCGCCACCGGCTTCCTGGCCGCGGGCCTGTTCCTGGCGCCGCTGATCAACGGCGGGCGCGATCCGAAGTACCAGAAGGTCGGGGTCGACATCCTGTTCTGGGCGCTGGTGCTGGTGGTGGCCGGTTCGTTCACGGGCAACTACCTGGCGATCGCCCAGATCATGCCGCCGGACCTGAACTTCTGGCTGGGCCACCAGGGCTATGAATACGTCGACCTGGGCCGCCTGTGGCAGATCGGCAAGTTCGCCGGCATCTGCTTCTGGCTGGTGCTGATGCTGCGCGGCATCGTGCCGGCGCTGCGCACGCCGGGCGGCGACAAGAACCTGCTGGCGCTGCTGACCGCATCCGTCGGCGCCATCGGCCTGTTCTACGGCGCCGGCTTCTTTTACGGCGAGCGCACCCACCTGACCGTGATGGAGTACTGGCGCTGGTGGATCGTGCACCTGTGGGTCGAAGGCTTCTTCGAAGTGTTCGCCACCACCGCGCTGGCCTTCATCTTCTCGACCCTGGGCCTGGTGTCGCGCCGCATGGCCACCACCGCCAGCCTGGCCTCGGCCTCGCTGTTCATGCTGGGCGGCATTCCCGGCACCTTCCACCACCTGTACTTCGCCGGCACCACCACGCCGGTGATGGCGGTGGGCGCCAGCTTCTCGGCGCTGGAAGTGGTGCCGCTGATCGTGCTGGGCCACGAGGCCTGGGAGAACTGGCGCCTGAAGACGCGCGCGCCGTGGATGGAAAACCTGAAGTGGCCGCTGATGTGCTTCGTCGCGGTGGCCTTCTGGAACATGCTGGGCGCGGGCGTGTTCGGCTTCATGATCAACCCGCCGGTGTCGCTGTACTACATCCAGGGCCTGAACACCACGCCGGTGCACGCGCACGCCGCGCTGTTCGGGGTCTATGGTTTCCTGGCGCTGGGCTTCACGCTGCTGGTGCTGCGCTACATCCGGCCGCAATACGCGCTCAGCCCCGGCCTGATGAAGCTGGCGTTCTGGGGGCTGAACCTGGGCCTGGCGCTGATGATCTTCACCAGCCTGCTGCCGATCGGCCTGATCCAGTTCCACGCCAGCGTCAGCGAAGGCATGTGGTACGCGCGCAGCGAGGCCTTCATGCAGCAGGACATCCTCAAGACCCTGCGCTGGGGCCGCACGTTTGGCGACGTGGTGTTCCTGCTGGGGGCGCTGGCGATGGTGGTGCAGGTCATCCTGGGCCTGCTGAGCGGCAAGCCGGCCGCGGCCGAGCCGGTGCTGCGGGCCGAGCCCGCGCGCCGCTAGCGGCTTGCTCCGTGGATGCGCGCCTCAGGCGCGTCCGCGGGGCGGCGCACCGACCCGCTTGTTTGCGCCCCGTCCATCCCGCTCATTGCGCCAGCGCAAAGAGAGCGGGGCCGGACGGGGCTTCAATGACAGCGGACCTCGGGGCATCGCGGCCCCGGGCACAACCGGAGCGCCGTCATGCGCCGCCTGCTGGCCGTCGTCTTTCTCGTCCTGCCGTTGTCCGCCTGTGGGCCCGCCGAGCGGGCCCATTCCATTTCTCCCGAGGTGTCGCGGCTGCCGCCCGGCCAGGTGGCCTACCTGCCGCCGGGCGAAACGCTGCGCAACGGCTATCCGGTCTCGCCGGCGCCGCTGACCGCGGACATGGCGCGAGGCCTGCTCATCATGAAGCGCCAGGTCAGCCAGGCCGAATACGCGGCCTGTGTCCGCGCGGGCGGCTGCAAGCCGCTGGATCCGGCCTTCCGTGAACTGCGCGCGCCGGACCTGCCGGCCGTGGGCCTGAGCTGGACCGACGCGTCGGCCTACGCGGCCTGGTTGTCGGCCCGCACCGGGCAGCGCTGGCGGCTGCCCACCTATGCCGAATGGGTCTATGCGGCGGGCGACGCCTACCGCGAGGAAACGCCGCTGCCTGCCGCGGACGGCGATCCGGCGCAGCGCTGGCTGGCCGAGTACGACGCGCAGGCCCGGCGCGGCCAGGAGGCCACCGAGGTGCGGGCCTTCGGCGCGTACGGCGTCAATGCGACGGGCCTGATGGACGTGGCGGGCAGCGTGTGGGAATGGACCGATGACTGCTACACGCGGCGCATCCTGGCGCTCACGCAGGGCGGCGCGGCGGGAGCAGCGGGCGCCGATGACGGCGCCGACCGCAACTGCGGCATCCGCGTGGCGGCGGGGCGGCACATCGCCTATCTGCCGGACTTCATCCGCGACCCCAAGGGCGGCGCCTGCTCGGTCGGCGTGCCGCCGGCCAACCTGGGGCTGCGGCTGGTGCGGGAGGAGGGGCCGGCCTAGCGCGGCCCGGCCTGATGCGCGGGGGCGGCGTCGGACATGTCGAAGCCAACAATCGATGGGGCCGAGATCGACCTATAACTGCCGAAATCGACTCGAAATACGCCACGGTACTTCCAGTGCGGAGGCCTCCACGGCATTCGCCTGGACCAGTTCTTTTCCCGGCCCAGCAGCTCGAGCCATTCCAGGTCTTTGGTGTTGGCGGGGAATCGTTCGCGCAGTTGAACAACCTTTCCCAGTGCGGTGCTTGTAAATCTGCGTATGCTTGCCACGGCCATGGTGGCCGCCCAGGCAGGCGGTAGATTGTTGTCGAAGAGAAAGTTCAATGATTCCTCTGCTTCAGACCGGATTCGAACCGGACAGCAGAGCGCACAAATCTGTGCGGAACATCGTAGATCGCCGACGTAGTCACGATGGCGCCTTCGTTTTCACCTTCCGCAAGATATGAGGCGTAAAGAACGTCCGTCGGCGTCCCTGTATCTTCGATGATGGGGCTGCCGAATTGCCTTGATGGATCAAGGACAATCCGTTCGCGTTTTGGGGTTGGATACCACTTTGTCGCCTGGGTGCCGTTGTATTCGATACCCGTGTATAGCGATGGCGTAATGATGTCGCGGAAGACGTTTTGACGATTCTTCAAATCGACGAGCGACGCTCCTTCGCTTTCAGCCTCTTTCAGCGCTTCGCCAAAGATCGTCTTGCCATCGGTCTTGAATTGCAGGTTCGTGAACGGATATGCGACACCGTAGATGGAGCGCGCGCTTTCCAGGCATTTCCGTATGACGATGAGCGGAATTCCATGTTGGATAAACGCTCGGACGAACCGGACTTCCAGAAGGTCTTGGAAGCCAATGATCGGCTCTTCGTATTCGGAGGTGTCCACCTGCGTCTGCCAGAGCGGTGGAGAAAACGCTCGCATGTGTTCGCCGTCCGGGCCTTTTTTGGGAAAGTGATACCCAAATAGCCAACGGTTCAAGTCGCGCGGTTTGGCCTGCACCAGTCTGCCGGCTTCCCGCAGAGAATAGATTCCAGTGCCGTTGTACATGGTGAAAGTGCTGAAAAGGTGGAATCCAGTTTAGCACCGGGCATGCCGGGCATGAGGGTGTCATTTTTGACACTGGGTCGATTTGTGCGCAGCTTCTGGTGGACGCAATTCCTGTCGCAAGAAACGATATCAGCGGGCCGAGAAGGTGGTCGAGCAGTAGCAGCAGCTACCGCTTTTCAGCGCTCAAATCCGTAGCGATGCCTGGCGGCCCGTCGATACAGGACGCGCAGCCCGCACAGCCCGCCGCCGGCGCATGCGCGCCGACCCGCGCCAGCGCGGCGGGCGAGCGCAGCACGATGCGCTTGCGGCCGCTGTCGACGATGCCGCGCTGCTTCCAGCCGCTGAGCAGGCGGCTGACGGTGTGCAGCGTGGTGCCGGTCATCTCGGCGATGTCCTGGCGCGTGATCGGGAAGGCGATGCCGATGCCGTCGGCGGTGGGTTGGCCGGCGCTGTCCACCAGCCGCAGGATGGCGCGCGCCACGCGCTGTTCAACCTCTTCGTTGGACAGCTCCTGGATGCGCAGGTGCGCGTCCTGCAGACGCTGGCCCATGGTCTGCAGGGCGAGTGCCGCCAGTTGCGGATGGTGGCTGGTGAAGCGTTCCCAGAGCGCGTCCGGCCAGGCCAGGCAGACGCTTTCCTGCACCGCCAGCACGGTGGCGGGATAGCGCGGCTGGCGCATGGCGCAGGCCAGGCCGAACAGGTCGCCGGGATTGACGTAGCGCACCACCACCTGGCCGCCTTCGGGCGTGACCTGCGCCACTTTCAGGCAGCCGCTGAGCAGCACGAAGAAATGCGCCGCGCTGGCGCCCTGGTGGTAGACCACGGCGCCGGCCTCGAGCCGGCAGGGCTGCGCGCCGCGCAACGCGGATTCCAGCTGCGCGTCGGACAGGGGCTTGAACAGGTCCAGATTGCGCAGCAGGGCATGACAAAGGGGCGACGACATGACGGGCTCCGGACAGGGCGGGGATGCCGCTTTCATGGTGGCATCGCCACGCGGCCGTGGCAATGCGCGCGCCGCGTCAGGTTGGCGCCGAGTTTGCGCTACAGCAAAGAACGGGGAGGGCGCGCGCCTTTCAATAGGGCTGCCGACCTACACGGCAGTTGAAAACCCGATAAGGAGCTGGACATGAACGCATTACGGCCCACTTTGCTGGCGGCGGCGCTGGCTTTCTCGATGGCCGCGGGGACCGCCTGGGCGCAGGACGCCGACAAGCTGCCCCACACCAAGGTCACGCTGGTGGCCCCGCCCCAGGTGCATCCGCACGAGCAGGCGACCAAGTCGGGTCCCAAGGTCGTCGAATTCACCATGACCATCGAGGAAAAGAAGATGGTGATCGACGACAAGGGCACGACGCTGCAGGCCATGACGTTCAATGGCTCCATGCCCGGCCCCACGCTGGTGGTGCACGAGGGCGACTACGTCCAGCTGACGTTGGTCAACCCGGCCACCAACGCCATGCCGCACAACGTCGACTTCCACGCAGCCACCGGCGCGCTGGGCGGCGCCAAGCTGACCAACGTCAATCCGGGCGAACAGGCCACGCTGCGCTTCAAGGCCGACCGCAGCGGCACTTTCGTCTACCACTGTGCGCCCGAAGGCATGGTGCCGTGGCACGTGGTGTCGGGCATGAGCGGCACGCTGATGGTGCTGCCGCGCGACGGTCTCAAGGACCCGCAGGGCAAGCCGCTGCACTACGACCGCGCCTACACCATCGGCGAGTTCGACCTGTACATCCCCAAGGGCGCGGACGGCAAGTACAAGGACTACGCCACGCTGGCCGAAAGCTACGGTGACACGGTGCAGGTGATGCGCACGCTGACGCCGTCGCACATCGTCTTCAACGGCAAGGTCGGCGCGCTGACCGGCGCCAATGCGCTCACCGCCAAGGTTGGCGAGACCGTGCTGCTGATCCACTCGCAGGCCAACCGCGACACCCGTCCGCACCTGATCGGCGGCCATGGCGACTGGGTCTGGGAGACCGGCAAGTTCGCCAATCCGCCGCAGCGCAACCTGGAGACCTGGTTCATCCGTGGCGGGTCGGCTGGCGCCGCGCTCTACACCTTCAAGCAGCCCGGGGTGTACGCCTACCTGAACCACAACCTGATCGAGGCGTTCGAGCTGGGCGCGGCCGGCCACATCAAGGTCGAGGGCAAGTGGAACGACGACCTGATGAAGCAGATCAAGGCGCCCGCGCCGATCCCGCGCTGAAGAGGAACCCGCCATGTTTCCCGCAATCAGAATCGCCGTGGCCGTCGGCCTGGCCGCGGGCGGGCTCGCCACCGCCGCGGCAGAGTCCCCGGCGCAGCTCGACCCGGCCGGTGAAAAGCTTTACCGCTCGGCCTGCGTGGTGTGCCACGCGAGCGGCGTGGCCAACGCGCCCAAGCTGGGCGACAAACAGGCCTGGGCGCCGTTCCTGGCGCAGGGCGCCGACGCGCTGCTGGCCACCGTGCTCAAGGGCAAGGGCGCCATGCCGCCGCGCGGCGGCACCGCCGCCGACGAGGCCTCGCTGCGCGCCGCCGTGGCGTACATGATGGCCGCCGCGCGCTAGCGCGGCGCGATGGGGCCACGGTCCGCCAGTCGGGTCGTGGCCCCGCGTCTTTTGCGGCCAGCGGCCGTTTCCTGGCGATCCTTCTGAATAGTTGCACTTGCAATTGTTCAAAAACCTCCATACGATTGCAATTGCACATTATGCAAATGCAATTCACGATGTGAAACGATGGCGCCGACCTTTCGTGTCCAGGCGCCGCTTCCGCACCACAAGGAGGATGCCCATGGAACCCGAGATCGACTGCGTCGACATCGACCCCGAAGAAACCAGTGAGTGGCTGGACGCGATGCAGGCGGTGCTGGCCCACGAAGGCCTGCCGCGCACGCACTACCTGCTGGACCGCCTGATCGACCAGGACCGCGACCGCAGCGGCGGCTACGCCACGGCCGGCGTCACGCCCTACGTCAACACGATCGGCCTGCCGGCCCAGGCGCCGTTCCCCGGCGACACCCGCATCGAGGCGCGGCTGGACGCCTACCTGCGCTGGAACGCCATGGCCATGGTGCTGCGCGCCGGCAAGCATTCCGGCGTGGGCGGGCACATCGCCACCTACGCCTCGGCCACCACCCTGTACGAAACCGGCTACCGCCATTTCTTCCGCGCCGCCACGCCGGACTACCTGGGCGACATGCTCTACATCCAGGGCCATTCGGCGCCCGGCATCTACGCCCGCGCCTACCTGGAAGGGCGCCTGTCCGAGGCCGAACTGGACCGCTTCCGCCGCGAGATCGGCGGCGGCGGGCTGGCCTCGTATCCGCACCCGCGCACCATGCCCGGGTTCTGGCAGTTCCCGACCGTGTCGATGGGCCTGGGCCCGCTGATGGCGGCCTACCAGGCGCGCTACATGCGCTACCTGGAAGACCGCGGCCTGATCGCGGCGCAGGACCGGCGCGTCTGGGGTTTCCTGGGCGACGGCGAGCAGGACCAGCCCGAGACGCTGGCGGCGGTGGCCATGGCCGGCCGCGAAAAGCTCGACAACCTGATCTTCGTGGTCAACTGCAACCTGCAGCGCCTGGACGGCCCGGTGCGCGGCAACGCCAAGATCATCCAGGAACTGGAAAGCGTCTATCGCGGCGCCGGCTGGAACGTCATCAAGGTGATCTGGGGCGGCGGCTGGGACGCGCTGCTGGCGCAGGACCACGACGGCCGCCTGCGGCGTCGCATGATGGCGTGCGTGGACGGCGAATACCAGGTGTTCAAGGCGCGCGGCGGCGCCTACGTGCGCGAGCATTTCTTCGGTGCCGACCCGGTGCTGCTGGAACGCGTGGCGCACCTGAGCGACGACGAGATCGGCGCGCTCAACCGCGGCGGCCACGACCCGGTCAAGATGCATGCGGCCTACGCCGCGGCGCTGGCGCATCGCGGCCAGCCCACGGTGATCCTGGCCAAGACGGTCAAGGGCTACGGCATGGGCGCGGCCGGCGAGGCCGCCAACACCAACCACCAGCAGAAGAAGATGGCCGACCCGGCGGTGCGCGCCTACCGCGATCGCTTCGCCTTGCCGGTGCCGGACGAGCGCCTGGAAGAGATCCCGTACATCAGGCCGGAACCCGGCACGCCGGAACAGGCCTACCTGGAAGCGGCCACCCGGCGCGCCGGCGGCCACCTGCCGCTGCGCCCGGCCGGCCCCGGGCCGCAGGCCACGCCCGCGCTGGAGGCGTTCGCCGCGCACCTGAAGGGCAGCGACGGCCGCGAGTTTTCCACCACCATGGCGTTCGTGCGCATCCTGGCGCAGTTGCTCAAGGATCCGGAGATCGGCGCGCGCGTGGTGCCCATCGTGCCCGATGAATCGCGCACCTTCGGCATGGACGGCATGTTCCGCCAGGTCGGCATCTATTCGCACGTGGGCCAGCTGTACACGCCGCAGGACGCCGATCAGCTCAGCGTCTACCGCGAGGACCGGCGCGGCCAGATCCTGCAGGAAGGCATCAACGAATCAGGCGCCATGGCCTCGTGGATCGCCGCCGCCACCGCCTACAGCACCCACGGCGTGGCCACGATTCCGTTCTACATCTTCTATTCGATGTTCGGGTTCCAGCGCGTCGGCGACCTGGCCTGGGCGGCCGGCGACATCCGCGCGCGCGGCTTCCTGCTGGGGGCGACCTCGGGCCGCACCACGCTGGAGGGCGAGGGCCTGCAGCACGACGACGGCCACAGCCACGTGCTGGCCTCGGTCATCCCGTCGTGCATCGCCTATGACCCGGCCTATGCCTACGAGATCGCGGTGATCGTGCAGGACGGCATGCGCCGCATGTACCAGGAGGAGGAAGACGTCTTCTACTACCTGACGCTGATCAACGAGAAGACCGCCCACCCGCCGATGCCGGAAGGCGCCGAGGCCGGCATCCTCAAGGGCATGTACCGCCTGCGCGAGGGCGGTCCGGGCGAGGCGCGCGCGCAGTTGCTGGGCAGCGGCGCCATCCTGGGCGAGACCCTGGCCGCGGCCGACCTGCTGCAACAGGACTTCGGCGTGGCGGCCGACGTCTGGAGCGTCACCAGCTATTCGGAGCTGCGCCGCGACGGGCAGGAGACCGAGCGCTGGAACCGCCTGCATCCGCTGGACGCGGCGCGCCAGGGGTTCGTCGAGACCCGCCTGGCCGACACCCGGGGGCCGGTGATCGCGGCCACCGACTACATGAAGACGGTGGCCGAGCAGATCCGTCCTTTCGTGGGGCGCCGCTACGTGACGCTGGGCACCGACGGCTTCGGCCGCTCGGACACGCGCCAGGCGCTGCGGGCGTTCTTCGAGGTGGACCGGCACCACATCGTGCTGGCCACGCTCAAGGCGCTGGCGGACGAGGGCGTGTTGCCGGCCGAGCGGGCGGCCGAGGCGATCCGGCGCTACGGGCTGGATCCGGAGGCGGTGTCGGCGGCCTTGCCGTAAGGCGGGGCGCGGACCGGGCGGCGGCGCTGCCGTCGCCCGCGCCCCGTCGATCTTCAGGCGCGGCGCGCCAGCAACGCCCAGATGCCGGCGGCGGACAGCAGCGCGCCGCCGCCGAGGTTGAAGCCGCGCTGCGCGCGCGGCGAGGCCAGCAGGCGGCGCGCCGAACCGGCGAACACCGCGTAAGCGGTGGCGTTCAGGCCGGCGCAGGCCACGAAGGTGGCCGACAGCGTCCACAGCTGGCGCGTGACGTCGCCCGCCGGATCGATGAACTGCGGCAGGAAGGCGACGAAGAAGATGATGCCCTTGGGGTTCAGCGCCGTCACCAGGTAGGTGTTGGCGAACAGCTTCCAGCGCGAGCCGGCCGCGCCGGCCTGCGGCAGCGTGGCGGGAGCCACCCCGGCGCGCAGCAGCTTGACGCCCAGGTACAGCAGGTACAGGCCGCCTGCGGTCTTGACCACGGTGAACCAGAACGCCGAGGCCGACAGCAGCGCGCCCAGGCCCAGCAGCGACAGGGCCAGGGCGGTGGAATCGCCCAGCGCCACCGCCAGCACCAGCGGCAGGCGGGCGCGGCGGCCATGGGTGATGGAATAGCTGATGACGGTGAGGATCGTGGGGCCGGGCAGCATCAGCAGCAGGGCGGACGCGCCGACGAAAGCCAGCCAGGTGTCGAGCGACATGGATCTTGCTCCGTGGAAGGACGGGACGGCGATGGCGCCCCAGGCGGCCACTGTAGCGCAAGGCGGCGCGCCCCGGGCATTCGCCGGATTCCGGCGGCGCAAGGGGCCATGGCCAGTGGGGGCAAGCCGGCAGGCAAGGGCGCGGTGGTGCAAAATAGCGCTTCTCCCGACAGTGAACGCGTCCCGGCTCCGGGACGGCGAAGGAAACACCATGGCATTCGATTTCGACCTGTTTGTGATCGGCGCGGGCTCCGGCGGCGTGCGCGCGGCCCGCTTCGCGGCCGGTTTCGGCGCCCGCGTGGCGGTGGCGGAAAGCCGCTACCTGGGCGGCACCTGCGTCAACGTGGGCTGCGTGCCCAAGAAGCTGCTGGTCTACGGCGCCCACTACAGCGAAGATTTCGAGCAGGCCCACGGCTTTGGCTGGAGCGCCGGCCAGCCCAGCTTCGACTGGCCCACGTTGATCGCCAACAAGAACTGCGAGATCGAGCGTCTTAACGGCATTTACCGCAACTTGCTGGTCAATAGCGGCGTGACGCTGCTGGAAGCCCATGCCCGCATCAAGGATCCGCACACGGTCGAGGTCGACGGCAAGACCTACACCGCCGCCCACATCCTGGTGGCCACCGGCGGCTGGCCGCAGGTGCCGGACATCCCTGGCAAGGAACACGCCATCACCTCGAACGAGGCCTTCTTCCTGGAGACGCTGCCGCGCCGCGTGCTGGTGGTGGGCGGCGGCTACATCGCGGTCGAGTTCGCCTCCATCTTCAACGGCATGGGCGCGCAGACCACCCAGGTCTACCGCGGCCCGCTGTTCCTGCGCGGCTTCGACCAGGCGGTGCGCGAGCACCTGCGCGACGAGCTGCTCAAGAAGGGCATCGACCTGAAGTTCGACGCCGACGTGGCCCGCATCGACAAGCGCGCCGACGGCACTCTGGCCGCCACGCTCAAGGACGGCAGCGTGATCGAGACCGATTGCGTGTTCTACGCCACCGGCCGCCGCCCGATGCTGGACAACCTGGGCCTGGAGAACACCGGCGTCAAGCTCGACGCCAAGGGCTTCATCGCGGTCGACGACGAATACCGCACCAGCGAAGCGTCGATCCTGGCGATCGGCGACGTCATCGGCCGCGTGCCGCTGACGCCGGTGGCGCTGGCCGAGGGCATGGCGGTGGCGCGCCGCCTGTTCCGCCCCGAGGAATACCGCAAGGTCGACTACAAGCTGATCCCGACCGCCGTGTTCAGCCTGCCCAACATCGGCACCGTCGGCATGACGACCGAAGAGGCGCGCGCGGCCGGCCACACGGTCAAGCTGTTCGAAAGCCGCTTCCGCCCCATGAAGCTGACGCTGACCGAGTCGCAGGAAAAGACCCTGATGAAGCTGATCGTGGACGCCGACACCGACAAGGTGCTGGGCGTGCACATGGTCGGCCCGGAAGCCGGCGAGATCGTGCAGGGCATCGCCATCGCGCTCAAGGCCGGCGCCACCAAGCGCGTGTTCGACGACACCATCGGCATCCACCCGACCGCGGCCGAAGAGTTCGTGACGCTGCGCACGCCGGTCGCGAACTAAGGCCGGCGCCGGCCTTCCCCGGGGCCGGCATTCCATGCGACCCCGGCCGGCATGGCGGCGGCGGACGCCCGCGCGCCCGCTACAGCCGCTCGATCATGGCGCGCGCCGCCGCCGGCGCGCGCTCCTTGGCGCCGTTGATGAAGAACGCGAACACGTCGCGCGCATGCGCCGCGCCGGCCGGCTTGCGCGGGTCCACCCGCGGCAGGTCGGCCGGATCGCCGCCCTGCGCCCAGGTGCGCAGGCGCTCGGCCCACGCGTCCAGCACCTTGGGCGCGTAGCCGGCCTTGAAGGCGGCGCTGGCGCGCATCAGGCGGGCATAGACGAAATCGGCGGTGCGGTCGGCCAGCGACGGATAGTCCTCGCTGTCGGTGTAGACCGTGGCCACGCGGTAGCGGCGCGCCAGGGCCAGGTAGGCCTCGCAGGCAAAGCTGGCATGGCGCACGTCCATCACGTGGCGCAGCGGCAGGCCGTCGACCTGGTCCGGCAACAGCGCCAGGAAGGCGCCGAAGTCGTCGGCGTCGAACACCTTGGTGGGCGCGAACTGCCACACGATCGGTCCCAGCTTGGGCCCCAGCTCGGCGATGCCGCCATGCACGAAGCGGTGCACGGATTCCCCCGCGCCGGCCAGTTCGCGGCGGTTGGTGGCGTAGCGCGAGGCCTTGAGCGAGAACACGAAGCCATCCGGCGTCTCGTCGCGCCACTTGGCGAAGGTGGCCGGTTTCTGGCTGCTGTAATAGGTGCCGTTGATCTCGATGGCGGTGAGCTGGCGGCTGGCGTATTCGAGTTCGCGCGCGTGCGGCAGGCCTTCCGGGTAGAAGGGGCCGCGCCATGGCGCGTAGGTCCAGCCGCCGATGCCGACGCGGATGGCGCCGGCGCGAGGGGCGGCGGACGGGGACGATGGGCGTGGCGGCATGGGCGGATCCTCCCGCGACTGGCGGTGCGACCCGACCACTGTATCCCGGTCCGGCCGGGCGGCCCATCCGGCCACATTTAAAAGCGGCGCGATTGTTGTATGCGGGCCGCGCGCCGGCGCCGCCGCCTGCGCGGGCCGGTCCGCGGCGGCCGCGCAACAGGCGCGCCGCGGTCCCAGAAAAATCGCGCTGTTCCGATACAGATTTCAGATAATGTGACGGCTCATCCCCCCACTACCGACCGGCCCGCGCCGGCGCATCATGCCTGACATTGCCAATCTCCTGACGTTCGCCCTGGTCGCCCTGGGCATGGTGCTCACGCCCGGGCCCAACATGATCTATCTGGTGTCGCGCTCGATTTCGCAGGGGCCCAAGGCCGGCCTGATTTCGCTGTCCGGGGTGGCGGTGGGGTTCATCTTCTATGTGCTGTGCGCGGCCTTTGGCCTGACGGTGCTGCTGATGTCGGTGCCGTTCGCCTACGACGCGCTGCGCTTTGGCGGCGCGCTCTATCTGCTGTACCTGGCCTGGCAGGCGGTGCGCCCGGGCGGCCGCTCGCCGTTCCAGGTGCGCGAGCTGCCGGCCAGCAGCCCGCGCACGCTGTTCACGATGGGCCTGGTGACCAACCTGCTCAATCCCAAGATCGCCGTGCTGTACGTGTCGCTGCTGCCGCAGTTCATCCAGCCCGACCATGGCAGCGTATTCACCCAGTCGATCGCGCTGGGCCTGACGCAGGTCGCCATCAGCCTGTCGGTCAACGCGGTCATCGCCATCATGGCTGGCTCGATCGCCGGTTTCCTGGCCGGCCGGCCGCTGTGGATCGTGATCCAGCGCTGGCTGATGGGCACGGTGCTGGCCGGCCTGGCGGTGCGCATGGCGCTGGATTCGCGCCGTTGAACATTCTCCGCTGAACGCGGCCCCGGCCGCGCGTCAGCGTCGCGGCGTCGCGGCCAGCCTTCCCAATTGCCGGACCAGCGCCGGGAAACGGTCGGCGCTGGTGTTGCCGTAGCCGATCACCAGGCCGTTGTCCTGCGGCTGCGGCGTGATGGCGAAGGTCGACAGCGCGTTGGGATTCATGCCCAGCTGGCGCGCCTGTTCGACGATGGCGCGGTCCGGGATGTCCGGCGGCAGCCGCACCGTCAGGTGCAGGCCGCTGTGGCCGCCCAGCACTTCATGGTCGACGCCCAGGTGCTGCGCCAGCGCCTCGCGCAGGGCCGCCTGGCGGTCGCGGTACAGCCGCCGCATGCGGCCCAGGTGGCGCGAGAACTGGCCGTTGTCGATGAAGGCGGCCATGGTCAGCTGTTCCAGCCGGTGCCCGCCGCGCAGCATTTCCGTGATCGACGGCATGGCCGGTTCGGCGATGGCCTGCGGCAGCACCAGGAAGCCCAGCCGCAGGGCGGGGAACATGGTCTTGCTGAAGGTGCCCACGTACAGCACCGGCGCGTCCGGCAGCAGGCCCTGCATCGCGGCGATCGGCTCGCCCTGGTGGCGGAATTCGCTGTCGTAGTCGTCCTCGATGATCCAGGCGCCGGCGCGGCGCGCCCGTTCCAGCAGGTCGAGCCGGCGCGCCAGCGACAGCACGGCGCCGGTCGGGTACTGGTGCGTCGGCGTGGTCTGGATCAGGCGCGGCGGCCGCGCGCGCCAGTCGTCGTCGCTGATCGCCACGCCATCGACATCGACCCGCATCGCCACCACGTTCAGGTCGCCCGCGTGGAAGGCCGACTTGGCGCCCCGGTAGCCGGGCTCTTCGAGCCAGGCGGTGTCGCCGGGGTTGGTCAGCAGTTGCACGCACAGCGCCAGCGCGCCCTGGGCGCCTTCGGTGATGACGATGCGCGAGGCGTCGCAGCGCACCCCGCGCGAGACCCGCAGGTATTGGGCGATAGCTTCGCGCAGCGCCGGTTCGCCCACCGGCGGGCCGTAGCCCAGGGTGGCGGCGGGGGCGGCCTGCAGCGCCCGGTCCTGGGCCCGGCGCCAGGCGTTGATGGGGAACTGGGTCAGGGCCGGCGTGCCCGGCGTGAGCGGCAGCGAGCCGTCGTTGGGCGCGCGCGTCGAGACGATGCGCGACAGCCGCGTGGCGGTGCGGAAGGCCGGCGCTTCGGGGAGGGAGCCCCGCCCGGTGGTCCGCTGGGCGGCCTGTCTCGCGGCGCTGGCGGCCGTGGCCGACAACGGCGCCACGCGGGTGCCCTGGCGGTCGGCGATGACATAACCCTCGGCCGTCAGCTGCTCATAGGCGATCAGCACCGTGTTGCGCGAGATGTCGAGCTCGTCGGCCAGCACGCGCGAGGCCGGCAGCTTGCCGCCGGCGGGCAACTGGCCCGCCAGGATGGCCTGCTTGAGCCGCTGGATCAGCTGGCGTTGGCGCGGCAGGGCGCCCGGCCCGCGCGCCAGCGGGCTGGAGAGCAGGGCGGCTTGGTCGGTCATGGCTCTATTAAATTCAAGGGTCGTGGTGCTTTTTATCATGCCACGATTTGGCTATCGTGGGAGCATGCCAGGCCCGCCGCGACGGAAAAACCTGGCTGGCGCCCGCCGATGGCGGCGGCGTCACCCCACCTGCTTTCCAACCTGGACAAGGCCTCGCAGCATGCAACCCCGCGTCAATGAATACCAACAACCCGTCGGCCCCGCGCTCCCCGACTGGAGGCCGCGTCCGCGCCCGCCCATGGCGAACGCGCAGGGCCGCTACTGCCGCCTCGAACCGCTGTCGGCCGAGCGCCACGCGGCCGACCTGTTCCATGCCTTCAACCAGGCGCCCGATGGCAGCGACTGGACCTACATGACCGCCGGCCCCTTTGCCGACGAGGCCGCCTACCGCAAGTTCGCCGAGCAGGCGCAGGCGCAGCCGGGCAGCGACCCGTTCCACCACGCCGTCATCGACCTGGCCAGCGGCCGCGCGGTCGGTTCGTTGTCGCTGATGTGCATCGAACCCGCGCACGGCGTGATCGAGGTCGGCCACGTGGCGTTTTCGCGCCTGCTCAAGCGCACCCGCATCGCCACCGAGGCGCAGTTCCTGCTGATGCGCCGCGCCTTCGACGAGCTGGGCTACCGCCGCTATGAATGGAAGTGCGACAGCCTGAACGCGCCGTCCCGCTCGGCGGCAGCCCGCCTGGGCTTCCAGTTCGAGGGCATCTTCCGCCAGGCGATCGTCTATCGCGGCCGCAGCCGCGACACCGCCTGGTTCTCGATCATCGACAGCGAATGGCCCGCCCTGCGCGCGGCCTACGAAAGCTGGCTCAGCCCCGACAACTTCGACGCCGAAGGCAACCAGCGCCAGGGCCTGGCAGCGCTGATCGCCCGGGAAAAGGCCGCGTGCGCCTGATCCCCGTTGCGTTGGCCCTGTTCTGGGGCCTGAACTGGCCGGCGGTCAAGATCGTGCTGTCGATCTGCCCGCCGTTCACCCTGCGCCTGCTGGGGCTGGGCAGCGGCGCCTTGCTGCTGCTGGCGCTGGCGCGCGCCAAGGGGCTGTCGCTGCTGCCGCCGCGCGCCTCCTGGCCGGGCATCGTCATCGGCGGCATCCTGGCCGTGGCGGTGTTCAACCTGGCGGTGGCCTGGGCCCAGCTCAGCACCAGCACCTCGCGCGCGGCGGTGCTGACCTTCACCATGCCGATGATGTCGGCGCTGCTGGCCTGGGCCGTGCTGGGTGAACGCCTGGATCGCCGCCGCGGCCTGGCGCTGCTGTTGGGCGGCCTGGGCGTGGCGGTGCTGGCCTGGCCGGTGCTGCGCGCCATCTTTGCCGATCACGACCTGGCCGCCGCGCGCGGCCTGGTGTTTCCGCTCACCGCCGCCTTCGGGTGGGCCGCCGGCACGGTCTACCTGAAGCGCTGGCCGGTGATGGGGCATCGCATCGTGGTGACGGCGTGGCAGCTGGCGGTGGGCGCGGCCTGCGCGCTGGCGGGCGTATTGCTGGCCGGCGAGGCGTTTCCGCTGCAGGGCTGGAGCCCGCGGGTGGCGGCGGCGCTGACGTTCCACATCGTGCTGGGCACGGCGGTGGCGTACTGGCTGTGGTTCGTGCTGAGCGAACGGGTCAGCGCCACGGTGGCGGCCCTGACCACGTTGATGGTGCCGGTGGTCGGCGTGCTGGGCGCGATGGCGCTGGTGGGGGATCGCCCGGCCGCGGCCGACTGGTGGGGCTTCGCGCTGGTGCTGGCGGGCGCGGCGCTGATCGTCTTGAACCTGGGCGGCGCGCGCCGGGCCTGAAGGCCGGCGCGTGGCCCGGCGCCGGTCAGACCCGCCGGCCGCGCCGCAGCTTCTCGCGCAGCAGGCCGGCGCCGCTCACCAGCGAGATGCCGGCCAGCACCATCAGCGCGCCGATCACGAATGCGCCGTCCAGCGGCTCGTCCAGGATCAGCACGCCGAACGACACACCGAACAGCGGCGTCATGAACGACAGGATCGACAGGCGCGAGGCCAGGTAGCGCCGCAGCAGCCAGAACCACGCCAGGTAGCTCGACAGCGCCACCACCACCGACTGGAACGCCACGCTCAGCATGGCCGAAGGCGTGTAGCGGATGCCGGCGTTGCCGGTCGCGGCCGCATATGCCAGCAGCACCAGCGCGGCGATCGCCATCTGGTAGAACAGGGTCTTGGACGGCGCCGCTTCCGACAGCGCGGTGCGGCGGATCGCGACCGTGGTGGCGCCCCACAGCAGCCCGCCCAGCAGGCCGAGCGCGTCGCCCAGCAGCATGTTGCTGGCGGCGGCCGCGGCCTGCGGCTGGCCATTGCCCAGGAAGGCCACGGCGATGCCGCCGAACGCCACCGCCACGCCCAGCCATTGCAGCGGCGCCATGCGTTCCTCGGGCACGCGCCAGTGCAGCCCCAGCGCGGTGAAGATCGGCGCGGTGTAGAGGAACACCGACATGTGCGAGGCCGTCGTGTAGACCAGCCCCTGCGCGATCGCCAGGAACTCGAAGCCGAACAGCAGCCCCACCAGGATGCCGGCGCCCAGCGTGCCGTCGCGCAGCGCGCGCGAACCTTCGCCGCGCCATACCACCACGCCCAGCACCAGCGCCGCGAAGGCCGAGCGCAGGCCGACCTGCATGATGGGCGAGATGTCGGCAGCCACCAGCTTGATGGCGATCTGCTGGAAGCCCCAGCAGACGCACAGCAGCAGCATCACGCCGGTGGCCAGCGAGTCCAGCGGACGGCGGGCCGGGGGCGCGAGGGCGGCGACGGCGCTCATGGCAGTTCGGCCGGGTAGCTGTCCAGTGCCAGTCCGATTTGCTGGCGCAGGTCCCATTCGGCCAGGCTGGCCTGCACCGGGCCGAAGAAAGCGCCGTCGCGGGTCACGAACATGGCCGGCAGGTGGAAGACCTCGTAGCGTTCCACCAGGCCGCCGTTCTCGCCGGCATCGACCCAGCACACGCGTTCCACCGGCAGGTCCAGCTTCGGCAACTGTTCGCGCGCGATGCGGCAGGTGCCGCAGGTGCGGCTGTGGAACACCAGCAGCGTCAGGCCGGGGGTGTCCAGCAGGTAGCGGTCGGCGGTGCTGTCGTTCAGTTCTATCTGGTCCATGGCGGCATCGGGGTGGAGGTTATCGGGACAGCCTGCGATCCAGTTCCAGCACGGTCTGGTACAGCACGCGGGTGCCGTCCAGCAGCTGCGCCGGCTCGATCCATTCCTCGGGGCAGTGGCTGCGCCCGTTCAGGCAGGGGATGAAGATCATGCCGATGGGGCCGGTGGGCGCCATGTAGACGGCGTCGTGGCCGGCGCCGCTGGGCAGGCGCATGTTGGCGTAGCCGAGCTGGTCGGCGGCGGCTTGCACCGCGTCCATTACCAGCGGCGTGCAGTCCGTGGGCTGGGCCCGGCTCAGTGGCACGAAGCCGGCGCTCAGGCGCAGCGCCTTCAGGTCGGCGGCCACGCCGGCCATCAGCGTCTCGGGGAAGGCGTCCAGCACCGCGTTGCTGTCGCTGCGCATTTCCAGCGTCAGCTCGACGCGGCCGGGCACGGCGTTGGCGGCGTTGGGCGTCATGGCGAGCTTGCCGACGGTGGCGACCACGTAGTGCGGATTGCCGCTGGCGGCGCTGGCCTGGCGGCTGGCGGCGTCGATGATGCGGGCCGCGCCGACCAGGGCGTCGCGGCGGATGTCCATGGGCGTGGTGCCGGCGTGGTCGGGCTGGCCCTCGACCGTGATCAGCACGCGGCGGATGCCGACGATGTTGGTGACCACGCCGATCGGCAGCTGGCGGCACTCCAGCACCGGACCTTGCTCGATGTGCAGTTCGACGAAGGCGGCGGTGCCGTCCGGTCCGCGCAAGGGCCGGGCCAGCGCGGCGGGGTCGCCGCCGATGCGGGCGATGCCTTGCGCCAGCGTCTCGCCGTCGGCGTTGCGGGCGGCCAGCATGTCGGCGCTGAGCTGGCCGCTCAGGGCGCGGCTGCCGACGCACGAGATGCCGTAGTCGCTGGGCTCTTCCGACAGGAAGTCGATGACCTCGAACGGGTGCTCCAGCTCGATGCCGTGTTCCTGCATCGCGTGGGCGACCTCGATGCCGGCCAGCACGCCGATGATGCCGTCGAAACGGCCGCCGCTCATGACGGTGTCGCAGTGCGAGCCGGTGGCGATGGGCTTTGCCGCGGGGTTGCGGCCGGCGCGGGCGCCGACCAGGTTGCCGCCGGCGTCCAGGCGCGTGGTCAGGCCTGCGGCTTCGAATTCGCCGCGCAGCCACTCGCGCGCCTCCAGGAACAGCGGCGAGAACGCGCGCCGGGTCCAGGGCTGGTCGGGCAGGGTGTAGCGCGCCAGGGTTTCGACGCGCGCCCACAGGCGCTCGGCGTTCAGGGGCGGAAAGGACGGGGGCAAAGCGGGCGAATCGGTGGGCATGGGGGTTCCAGGAAATGCATCGGCGATTATGGCATGTGGGACACGTGCCGCCCCACCAGCCCCAGCGTGCCGCGACGGGTCCAGCGCTGCATCATCAGCACCGCCACCACCGCCAGGCCGATCGCCAGTCCGCTCCAGATGCCGACCCCGCGCCAGCCTGCCTGGAATGCCAGCCAGGCGCCGCACGGCAGGCCCACGCCCCAATAGCCGATGGCCGCGTAGATCATCGGCACGCGGGTGTCGTGCAGGCCGCGCAGCATGCCCGCGCCCAGCACCTGCGCGCCGTCGACGATCTGGAACACCGCCGCCACCGCCAGGTAGCTGACCGCGAAGGCCAGCACTTTGGCGTTGGCCGGATCGCGCACGTCCATGAACACCGACACCAGCGCGTACGGCACGGTCACCATCAGGGCCGCGGCGATCACCATCGAGCCGATGCCCAGGCCGAAGGCGCTCCAGCCGGCGCGGGTCACGCCCACGCTGTCGCCCGCGCCCTGGGCGTAGCCGACCCGCACCGTGGCCGCCTGGGCCACGCCGTAGGGAATCATGAAGGTCACGCTGGCGATCTGGATGGCGATGGCGTGCGCCGCCAGCTCGGATTCGCCCAGCCAGCCGATGAGGAAGGCCGCGGCGTTGAAGATGGTGACTTCGAAGGCGGTGGCCACGCCGATCGGCAGGCCCAGTTTCCAGAACGCCTTCAGGCGCTTCCAGTCGGGCTGCAACAGGTCGCCGAACAGGCGATAGCGGCGGAAACGCCGGTCGCGCAGCACCACCACGACCATGCCCAGGAACAGGCTCAGGCTGGCGATCGCGCTGGCCACGCCCGCGCCGATCAGGCCCAGCGCCGGAAAGCCGAGGTTGCCGAACACCAGCACCCAGTTGCCCAGCACGTTGAACAGGATCGCGCCGACCGCCACGATGAAGGCCCAGCGCGCCTGCTGCAGCGCGGCCACGAACGAACGCAGCACCAGGAACCCCAGGAACGGCGGCATGGCCCACAGCAGGGCGCGCAGGTACTGGCCGGCCGGCGCCGCCAACTCGGGCGGCTGGCGCAGCAACAGCAGGATCTGCTCGCCATACCAGAGCGCCAGGCAGCCCGGCACCGAGACCAGCACCGCGGTCCACAGGCCCTGGCGCACGGTGCGGCGCACATCGCGCACCGAGTTGCGGCGCGCGCCCTCGGCCCGCGCCACCATCGGCGCGGTGGCGCTGACCAGGCCCAGCGCGAAGAAAGCGATGGCCGAATACAGGTTGGCGCCCAGCGCGCTCGCCGCCAGCGGCTGCGAGCCCAGGTGGCCGATGAACATGACGTCGGTCACCGTCATGGCGATCTGGGCGAGATTGGTCAGCACCAGCGGCAGGCTCAGCAGCAGGGTGGCGACGATTTCACGTTTCCAGGCGGCGCGACGGCAGGCGGACATGCGGCTTCTCTTGTGGACGAAGCCCGCATGTTAAACGCCGGCTGGGGTTAACCCGGATATTTCCCCTGGCCCGCGCGGGGCATCGTCCGCAATGCGGGCGGGGCGCCGCGGCCTGCTGTGTGGCGCGTCACATGGCGTGTCACCGCGCGCGCCAGGCGGGTTGGCGCTTTTCGAGGAAGGCGCTGACGCCTTCCCGCGCTTCGTCCGAGCCGCGCACGGTGGCGATGCGCTCGACCGAATCGGCGATCAGCGCGGCGTCCAGCGGCTGGCCGGCGAAGTCGCGCACCAGCCGCTTGCTGGCCTGCACCGCCTGCGGGCCGTTGTCGCACAGGGCGCGGCAGATCGCCTCGGCTTCGTCCTGCAATCGCGCGGCCGGCGCCACGCCGTGCAGCAGCCCCATGCGGTAGGCGGCCGCGGCGTCGAAGCGCTCGGCGGTCAGGCAGTAGCGGTTGGCGGCGCGCTCGCCCATCGCGCGGATGACGTAGGGGCTGATGGTGGCCGGCAGCAGGCCCAGGCGGGTTTCCGAGAGGCAGAACTGCGCATGGTCGGCGGCGATGGCGATGTCGCACGCGGCCACCAGGCCCATGCCGCCGGCATAGGCGTCGCCATTGACGGCGGCCACCACCGGCTTGGGGCAGGTCCAGATGACGCGCAGCATGTCGGCCAGGCGGGCGGCGTCGGCGCGGTTGTCGGCGTCCGTCAGCGTGCCCATCTGGCGCATCCAGTTCAGGTCGCCGCCGGCGCAGAAGGCCTTGCCCGCGCCGGTCAGCAGCAGCACCCGCACGGCCGCATCGTCCGCCGCCTCGCGCACCGCGGCGGTCAGGGCCGCGATCAGCGTCTCGTCGAAGGCGTTGCGCAGGTCGGGGCGGTTCAGCGTCAGGCGGGCGACGGGGCCGTCGCGGGTCGCCAGCAGCGGGCTGTCGGATGTCATGCGGGTCTCCGTATATTGATTTCAACTCAATTAATAACCCGGACCAATTCAATGAAGATATAGGGTGTTACGCCAATACGGGATATTTGTAGGACGAATATTGAGTTATCCTCAAAAAAATAACGATGGAGCGAGACATGAGCCATTCCCCCGACGGCGCGGGCGCCGCGGCGCGCTACGCGTCGGTCTTCCGGCCGGGCCTGTTCGATGGCAAGACGGTCATGGTGACCGGTGGCGGCAGCGGCCTGGGCCGCTGCACCGCGCACGAGCTGGCCTCGCTGGGCGCGGGCCTGGCGCTGGTGGGCCGCAAGCCGGAAAAGCTGACGGCCACGCGCGATGAACTGGCGCGCGTCTACCCCGAGGCCGCCGGCCGCATCACACTGCACGCCTGCGACATCCGCGACGAAGCCGGCGTGCGCGGCGCGGTGGCCGACGCGCTGGCCGCGCATGGGGCCATCGACGGCCTGTTCAACTGCGCCGGCGGCCAGTTCCCCGCGCCGCTGGAGCAGATCAGCTTCAACGGCTGGAACGCGGTGGTGCAGAACAACCTGCACGGCACTTTCCTGGTGGCGCGCGAGGTCTACACCCAGCACATGCGCCAGCACGGCGGCGCCATCGTCAACATGCTGGCCGACATCTGGGGCGGCATGCCGGGCATGGGGCATTCCGGCGCGGCCCGCGCCGGCGTCTGGAACCTGACCGAGACGGCGGCCTGCGAATGGGCCCATGCCGGCGTGCGCGTGAATGCGGTGGCGCCGGGCTGGATCGCCTCCAGCGGCATGGACAGCTACGACGAGGAATACCGCGCGGTGCTGCGCGGGCTGGCCGCCAAGGTGCCGCTGCAGCGCTTCGGCACCGAGGCCGAGCTGGCGGCGGCGGTGGTGTTCCTGCTGTCGCCGGCGGCGGCCTTCATCAATGGCAGCGTCATCCGCGTCGATGGCGGCGTGCCCAACGCGCGCCATTCCTGGACCCTGCCGCCGGCCGAGCGCGGCGACACCTACGACGGCTTTCCTCAGTACGCGCCGCCGTCCTTGTTCTCGGCGGACTGAAGCCGATGCAGGGCGTCTTGCACTTCCCCGCGGAACTGCGCCAGCGCCAGGGCATCGCGGCGCGGCGGCTGCAGCGCCTGCCACAGGAAGTCGACCAGGTGGTCGGCGGTGGTGGCCACGTCGACCCGCGCGCCGCCCAGGATGGCGTCCCACAGCACGTGTTCCATCGGCCCGTAGACCGCCGAGCGCAGCAGGCGCAGCGGCATGTCCTGGCGGATGTGGCCGTCGGCCTGGCCCTGCGCCAGGATGCGCATCAGCGGCGCCGTGTAGCGCCGCTGCAGGCCGGCGTAGATCTCGCCGAAATCGTCGTTGCGGGCGCGGCCTTCGGACAGAATGAAGGCGCACAGCCCGGTGCCCTCGGCCAGCAGGTGGCGCAGGTGGGCATGCACCAGGTAATGCAGCCGGGCGCGCGTGCCCTGCACCAGCGGCAGGTTGTCCTCGACCTTGGCGATGATCTCGTCGTACCAGTCGCTGATGACGCGCACGCACAGCTCGCGCTTGCCGCCGAAATAAGTGAACACCGTGCCTTCGGACACGCCCAGCCGCTGCGCGATCTCGGTGGTGGTGGCGGCCTGGAAGCCGGCCTCGGAAAACACCTGCCGCGCGACCCGCAGGATGTCCCGTATCCGTTGCTCGGACTTGGCGCTGGCCGGTGGGCGGCGCATCGGGACGGCGGCGGTTTTCTGCATGGGTGGCTGGGACGATCGGAAGTGGCCGGGGCTTACTATCATAACGACTACAAAAACGACCACAAGAACAGCGAACACAAGAACCGCGACACGGAGACCCGAGCATCATGCTGTCCAGAACCGATACCTACGCGCAGTTGGCGTCCTCCTTCCAATGGCGCGTCCCGGCGGCCTACAACATCGGCGTGGACGCCTGCGACAAGTGGGCCGACGGCAGCGGCCGCCTGGCGCTGATCCACGAGAAGAGCGACGGCAGCCAGACGCGCTACAGCTTCGACCAGATCAAGGCGCGCAGCAACCAGCTGGCCAACGCGCTGCGGCGCCAGGGCGTGCGGCGCGGCGACCGCGTGGCGGTCTACCTGCCGCAGGCGCCCGAGACCGCCGTGACCCACATCGCCGTCTACAAGCTGGGCGCGGTGGCGGTGCCGCTGTTCACGTTGTTCGGCGTCGACGCGATCCAGTACCGGCTGGCCGACAGCGGCGCCGCCGCGCTGGTCACCGACGCCGAGGGCTGCCGCCGCCTGCAGGAGATCCGCGCCACGCTGCCGGCCCTGCGCACGGTCTATTGCATCGACGGCCCGGGCGAGGGCGGGGCGCTGCCGTTCCATGCCTCGCTGGACGCCGAGTCCGAGCAGTTCGAACCGGCGCCCACGGCGGCCGACGACCCGGCCGTCATCATCTACACGTCGGGCACCACCGGCAAGCCCAAGGGCGCATTGCACGCCCACCGCGTGCTGCTGGGCCACCTGCCCGGCGTGGAGATGTCGCACGAGTTCTTCCCCGAGCGCGCCACGCTGATGTGGACGCCGGCCGACTGGGCCTGGATCGGCGGCCTGCTGGACGTGCTGCTGCCGGCCTGGCACCACGGCGTGCCGGTGCTGGCGCGGCGCTTCGAGAAATTCGACGGCGCCGCGGCCTTCGACCTGATGGCGCGCCACGGCGTCAGCCACACTTTCCTGCCGCCCACCGCGCTCAAGATGATGCGTGGCGTGGCCCAGCCGCCCGCGCCAGGCGCGCTGGCGCTGCGCTCGGTGGCCAGCGGCGGCGAGTCGCTCGGCGCCGAGCTGATCGACTGGGGCCGCCGCGTGCTGGGCGTGGCCATCAACGAGTTCTACGGCCAGACCGAGTGCAACATGCTGGTGTCGTCGTGCTCGTCGCTGTTCGCGCCGCGCATCGGCAGCATCGGCCGCGCCGCGCCCGGACACCGGGTCGCCATCGTGGATGAGCAGGGCGCCGAAATGGCCGATGGCCAGGAGGGCAATATCGGCGTATTGCGGCCCGACCCGGTGATGTTCCTGGGCTACTGGAACAACCCCCAGGCCACTGCCGAGAAATTCGCCGGCGACTACCTGCTGACCGGCGACATGGGCGTGCGCGACGCCGACGGCTTCATCCGCTTCGTCGGCCGCAACGACGACGTCATCACCAGCGCCGGCTACCGCATCGGCCCCGGGCCGATCGAGGACTGCCTGCTGGGCCACCCCGCGGTGCGCATGGCCGCCGTGGTGGGCGTGCCCGACGCCGAGCGCACCGAGGTGGTGATGGCCTACGTGGTGCTGCACGACGGCGTGGCCGGCGACGAGGCGCTGGTCAAGGCGCTGCAGGCGCACGTGCGCACCCGCCTGGCGGCGCATGAATACCCGCGCCGCATCCGCTTTGTAACCAGTTTGCCGACCACCGCCACCGGCAAGATCATCCGCCGTTCCCTGCGTGACGGCAGCTATGCCTGAGCGCGCCAGCCATTGAAAAAAGCGATGACAAACCCGGTGACAAACTCGTCCGTTTGGTCGGGTTGACGGCCGACCCGGCGCTGCAAGTATGATGGCGCAAACATGTATACGGCCCCACTCAAAAGGGGCCGTATCGCCATTAGCCTTAGTATGGAGATAACCCTAATGAATAAGCCCTTGGACGGGGGCCTGGCGGCCTTGAACGTACCCGCGTACGTCAAGCACCGCGGCCTGATCGACTGGGTCGCCAGTGTGGTGGCGCTGGCCAAACCGGATCGCGTCGAATGGTGCGACGGCTCGCAGGAAGAATACGACCGCCTGTGCGAACTGATGGTCCAGGCCGGCACCATGCGCCGCCTGAACCCGGCCAAGCGGCCCAATTCGTTCCTGGCCTGTTCCGACCCGTCCGACGTGGCGCGCGTCGAAGACCGCACTTTCATCTGCTCCGACCGTCCCGAGGACGCCGGCCCGACCAACAACTGGGCCGACCCGGCCGAGATGCGCGCCACGCTCAATGGCCTGTTCGACGGCGCCATGCGCGGCCGCACGCTGTACGTGGTGCCGTTCTCGATGGGCCCGCTGGGTTCCGACATCGCCCACATCGGCGTCGAGCTGTCCGACAGCCCCTACGTCGCGGTCAACATGCGCATCATGACGCGCATGGGCAAGCAGGTCTACGACGTGCTCGGCGCCGACGGCGACTTCGTGCCCTGCGTGCACTCGGTCGGCAAGCCGCTGGCCGCCGGCGAGGCCGACGTGGTCTGGCCCTGCAACGCCACCAAGTACATCGTCCATTTCCCCAAGAGCCGCGAGATCTGGAGCTTCGGCTCGGGCTACGGCGGCAACGCGCTGCTGGGCAAGAAGTGCTTCGCGCTGCGCATCGCCTCCACCATGGGCCGCGACCAGGGCTGGCTGGCCGAACACATGCTGATCCTGGGCGTCACATCGCCCAAGGGCCGCAAGTACCACGTGGCCGCGGCGTTCCCGTCGGCCTGCGGCAAGACCAACTTCGCCATGCTGATCCCGCCGCAGGGCATGGATGGCTGGAAGGTCACCACCATCGGCGACGACATCGCCTGGATCAAGCCGGGCGCCGACGGCCGCCTGCACGCCATCAACCCCGAGGCCGGCTATTTCGGCGTGGCCCCGGGCACCAGCGAGCAGACCAACTTCAACGCCATGGCCACGCTCAAGGCCAATGTCATCTTCACCAACGTCGCCCTGACCGACGACGGCGACGTCTGGTGGGAAGGCATGACCGACACGCCGCCCGCGCACCTGATCGACTGGCAGGGCCAGGACTGGACCCCGGCCATCGCCCGCGAGACCGGCCGCAAGGCCGCCCACCCCAACGCGCGCTTCACCGCCCCGGCGGCGCAGTGCCCGTCGATCGATCCGGAATGGGAAAACCCGCAGGGCGTGGTGATCGACGCCTTCATCTTCGGCGGCCGCCGCTCCACCACGGTGCCGCTGGTGACCGAGGCCCGCAGCTGGGTCGAAGGCGTCTACATGGCCGCCACCATGGGCTCGGAAACCACCGCCGCGGCCGTCGGCCAGCAGGGCGTGGTGCGGCGCGATCCGTTCGCCATGCTGCCGTTCTGCGGCTACAACATGAGCGACTACTTCAACCACTGGCTCAACCTGGGCAAGCAGCTCGAAGCCGCCGGCGCCACGCTGCCGCGCATCTACTGCGTCAACTGGTTCCGCAAGGGCCCCGACGGCAAGTTCGTCTGGCCCGGTTTCGGCGAGAACATGCGCGTGCTGCGCTGGATGCTCGGCCGCATCGACGGCCAGGCCAGCGGCGTCGACCAGGTGTTCGGCGTCTCGCCCAGCTACCAGGACATCGACTGGACCGGCCTGGAATTCAGTCCCGACAAGTTCGAGCAGGTCATGTCGGTCGACGCCGGCGCCTGGCGCGACGAACTGGCGCTGCACGACGAGCTGTTCGGCCAGCTGGCCCAGGGCCTGCCGCAAGACCTGCCCGCCACCAAGATCAAGATCGAAGGCCGCCTGGCCGCCTGACGACGGTCGCAATGCAGTCGGCCGAACCTTAGCCGGCCGCTCTCGACCACAAACCCGCGCACGGTGACGTGCGCGGTTTTTTTTGCGGCACAATCGTCCCATGAAACTCGACGCCGAAGACCTCGCCAAGATCACCTCGCTGACGCTGGCCCACTACGAAGACAGCGCCCAGTCCTTCGAGCAAGGCACGCGCGACCACGACGTCAGCCAGAACATCGCCGCGCTGCTGCGCCACATCGAGGGCGAGCCCCCCTGCGACATCCTCGACCTGGGCTGCGGCCCCGGCCGCGACCTCAAGACCTTCACCGCCCTCGGCCACCGCGCCGTCGGCCTGGACGGCACCCCCAGCTTCGTCGCCATGGCCCGCGCCGCCAGCGGCTGCGAGGTCTGGCACCAGGACTTCCTGCACCTGCAACTGCCCGCCGCCCGCTTCGACGGCATCTTCGCCAACGCCGTCCTGTTCCACGTCCCCACCCAGGAACTGCCCCGCGTCCTGCGAGACCTGCGCGCCACCCTAAAACCCCGCGGCGTCCTTTTCAGCTCCAACCCCCGCGGCGGCAACCAGGAAGGCTGGAACCGCGGCCGCTACGGCGCCTACCACGACCTGGACGGCTGGCACACCCTGCTGCAAGCCGCCGGCTTCGAAGAACTCGAACACTACTACCGCCCCGACGGCCTGCCGCGCGAACAACAACCCTGGCTCGCCAGCGTGTGGAGAAGGGTGGACTGACCGCACGACCCGATACGCGCTTCACCCTCCGCTCCCCGCATCGGTGGAATGGCCAACCTCTCTCTATCTCCCCGCAAGTTGCGGAAGATGGATATGCATCGATCACCGGCGCGCAGCGCATTCGCCACCCCCTCAAACGCCTGGACGCCAATCTTGGCCGCCCGCGCGGCCAAGATTGGCAGCCCTGAAAGTTCCATTCCCTGCACACGGGTCCAGCAGCGCGACAGACCGAGGGGCGACCTACGAAGCACCTCCTCCCAAAGCCACAACTCTCCCCGCTCGCATACATACGAAGCAAAAACCGGATACCCACAGCAGCCACCGGCCATCCCCCCCTGACGGGCATCAACCCACCCCGCAATACCCGCACTCCCCGGATACCCACCGCCAAATCCGGCTACCGCCCCGCCCGCGCCCGCCCTCAACATCCGCCTCACGATCTCAGCAACCCAAGAGGCAAACAAATGAAGGGACTGGCCGATAAAACCGCCATCGTCACCGGCGGCGCCACGCTGATCGGCGCCGGCGTCGTCGCCGCGCTGCGCGCCAAGGGCGTGCGCGTCGCCATCTTCGACATCGACGCCGAAGGCGCCGCCCGCGTCGCCGCCATCGACCCCGACGGCATCCGCGCCTGGCCGCTCGACATCACCGACGACGCCCAGCTGGCTGGCGCCGTCGCCGAGACCGCCGCCCACTTCGGCCGCATCGACTACCTGGTCAACCTCGCCGCCACCTACCTCGACGACGGCGCCGCCTCCGGCCGCGCCGACTGGCTGCGCGCCCTGGACATCAACGTCGTCAGCGCCGTCATGGCCGCCCGCGCCGTGCATCCGCATCTGGTCGCCGCCGGCGGCGGCGCCATCGTCAACTTCACCAGCATCTCATCAAGCGTGGCGCAGACCGGCCGCTGGCTCTACCCGGTCTCCAAGGCCGCCTTGCTGCAGGTCACCCGCAGCCTGGCGATGGACTATGCCGGCGACCGCATCCGCGTCAATTCCGTCTCGCCCGGCTGGACCTGGTCGCGCGTGATGGATGAACTGACCCACGGCGACCGCGCCAAGACCGACCGGGTCGCCGCCGACTTCCACCTGCTGGGCCGGGCCGGCGATCCGGCCGAAGTGGCCGAGGTGGTCGCCTTCCTGCTGTCGGACCACGCCAGCTTCGTCACTGGCGCCGACTACGCCGTGGACGGCGGCTATTCCGCCATGGGCCCCGAACAGGCCCGTCCCGCCATCCCGCGCCTGGCCGAATAAGGCCGGCCTGACGTTCACCGGCCCGCCGCCCATGTGGCGGGCCCGCACATCACACTGGAGATCCATCATGCGTCGAATCGCAATCGTCGGAGGCGGGCAGGCCGGCCTGCCGTTGGCACTGGGCCTGCTGGACAAGGGCTACGAGGTGACCGTGGTCACCAACCGCGAGCCGGACGACATCCGCCGCGGCAAGGTCATGTCCAGCCAGTGCATGTTCGATGCCTCGCTGCAGATCGAGCGCGACCTGGGCCTGAACCAGTGGGAAGCCGCGTGTCCGCCGGTCGAAGGCATCGGCCTGGCCGTGCCGCACCCCGAGCGCCCCGGCCACAAGCTGATCGACTGGGCCGCGCGCCTGGACCGCCCGGCCCAGGCGGTGGACCAGCGCATCAAGATGCCCGCCTGGATGGAACTGTTCGCGGCGCGCGGCGGCCGGCTGCTGATCCAGGACGGCGGCGTGGCCGAACTGGAACTGCTGGCGGCCTCGCACGACCTGGTGCTGCTGGCCGCCGGCAAGGGCGACGTGGTCAAGCTGTTCGAGCGCGACACCGCGCGCTCGCGCTTCGACAAGCCGCAGCGCGCGCTGGCCTTGACCTACGTGCACGGCATGCGCCCGGCGCCGGTGTTCTCGCGGGTCGCCTTCAACCTGATCCCCGGCGTCGGCGAGTACTTCGTGTTCCCCGCGCTCACCACCACCGGCCCCTGCGAAATCATGGTGTTCGAAGGCGTGCCGGGCGGCCCGATGGACTGCTGGCGCGATATCAAGACGCCGCAGGATCACCTGGCCAGGAGTCTGGACATCCTGCGCACCTTCCTGCCCTGGGAGGCCGAGCGCTGCGCGTCGGTCGAGCTGACCGATGCCAACGGCATCCTGGCCGGCAGCTTCGCGCCCACGGTGCGCAAGCCGGTCATGACGCTGCCGTCCGGCCGCCTGGTGTTCGGGCTGGGCGACGCCGTGGTCACCAACGACCCCATCACGGGCCAGGGCTCGAACAACGCCACCAAGGCCTGCGCCGTCTATCTGGAGGCGATCCTGGCGCGCGGCGACCAGGCTTTCGCGGCCGAGTGGATGCAGCAGACCTTCGAGCGCTTCTGGGACTACGCCAGCGCCGTGGTCGACTGGACCAACTCGATGCTGCTGCCGCCGCCGCCGCACCTGCTGCAGCTGCTGCAGGCCGCCGGCGATGCGCCCGCGCTGGCCAGCGCCGTCGCCAACGGCTTCAACCATCCGCCCAGCTTCTTCCCGTGGTGGACCGACGCCACGGCCTGCGAGGCCTTCATCGCTGAGAAATCCACCCGGGCGGCGGCGTGATGGCGGCCCTGGATTGGGGCAGCACCGACCTGCATCCCAAGGTCCTGCGCGGCGTGCTGGGCAGCTACCCGACCGGCGTGGCCATCGTCGCCACGCGCTGTCCGGACGGCCGCAAGGTCGGGCTGACCATCAACTCGTTCGCCTCGCTGTCGCTCGATCCGCCGCTGGTGCTGTGGAGCCTGGTGAACCGCTCGCCCAACCTGGCGGCGTTCCGCGACTGCGACCACTTCACCATCAGCGTGCTGGCCTGCGGCCAGGAGGCGCTGGCGCGGCGCTTCGCCGACCCGGCGGTGCCGGACAAGTTCGAGGGCGCCGAGCTGCACGAGGTGCCCGAGGGCGTGCCCGCCATCGCCGGCGCGGTGGCCACGCTGGTCTGCGCCAACGATCAGCAGAGCCCGGCCGGCGACCACCTGCTGCTGTTCGGCCGGGTGCTGCGCGTGGCCAGCCTGGAGGCCACGCCGCTGGTGTTCCACGCGGGACGCTTCACCGCGCTGACCTGACGCGCCAGCGCGTGATGGCGCGACAAGTCCGGCACCCCGCGCGTTCTTGCTTCATCAACCTTCCCGGTCCGCGTGACCGGCCGGAGCCTGTGATGTCCTTACCTTCAGCGTCCGACGCCCAGATCATCGTGGTGGGCAGCGGCATGAATTCGCTGGTGTGCGCGGCGCTGCTGGCGCAGCGCGGCAAATCGGTGCTGGTGCTGGAACGCAACGACCGCCTGGGCGGCTGCATCCGTACCGAAGAGCTGTTTCCCGGCTACCGCCACGACGTGCTGTCCAGCTGGTACCCGCTGTTCGTCGGCAGTCCCGCCTACGCCGCCCTCAAGCCGGCGTTGCAAGCGGCCGGCCTGGAATTCGCCCAGTGCGACTACACCACCGGCCTGGTGCTGCCCGACGGCAGCGGCATCGCGCTCAAGCAGGACATCGCGGACAGCGCGCGGCGCCTGGACGCCTGGGCGCCCGGCGACGGCGCCGCCTTCGGCGCCATGGCGCAACGCCTGTTCGGCGAAGACGCCGCGCTGACCTTCGGCCTGCTGGGGCAGAACCCCTATGGCGCCGGCATGCTCAAGCTGCTGTTCGGCGAGTGGCGCCGGCGCGGCCTGGACGGCCTGATGGCGTTCGCCGCCGATTCGCTGGAGAGCTTTCGCCGCTGGTCGAACCGCGAACTGCAATCCGACGCCGTGCGCGCGCTGATCGCGCCGTGGGTGCTGCACACCGGCCTGGGCCCGGACGACGCCTGTTCGGCGCTGATCGGCAAACTGACCTTCGCCGCGGTGGTGGCCGGCGGCATGCCGGTGGTCAAGGGCGGCAGCCAGGGCGTGGTGGACGCATTGGCCAAGGTGATCGAACACCACGGCGGCCAGCTGCTGACCGGCTGCGCGGTCGAACGCATCCTGACGCGCGGCGAGGGCCGCCGCCGCCGCGCCGTCGGCGTGGTGGCCGCCGGCCGCGAATACCGCGCCAGCGAAGCCGTGGTCTGCAACGTCACGCCGGGCCAGCTGTACGGCACGCTGCTGCCCGACGCGCCGGAGCCGGTGCGGCGCCGCGCCGCCGGCTACCGCCACGGCCGTGGCGGCATGCAGATCCACTTCGCGCTCGACGCGCCGCCCGACTGGCGCACGCCGGAACTGCGCCACGTGCCGCTGGTGCACCTGACGGAAAGCATGGAGCAGGTCTGCGCCTCGGTCACCGAAGCCAACAATGGCCTGCTGCCTGCGCGGCCGACGCTGGCCATCGGCCAGCCGGTCGCCGTCGACCCGTCGCGCGCGCCGGCCGGCGGCTGGATCCTGTGGGTGCAGATGCAGGAACTGCCGGTGCGCGTCAAAGGCGACGCCGCCGGCCAGATCGAGACGCCCGCCGACGGCCGCTGGACCGAGGCCCTGCGCGAAGCCGTCGCCGACCGCGTGCAGGCGCGCCTGGAGCAGGTCATGCCGGGCCTGGCGCAGCGCGTCATCGGCCGCCGCAGCTACTCGCCGGCCGACCTGGAGGCGCTGAACTGCAACCTGGTGGGCGGCGATCCGTATTCGGGTGTCTGTTCGCCCGACCAGTTTTTCTGGCTGCGGCCCTTTGCCGGCAGCCATGGCGCGCGCGGACACCGCACGCCGCTGCGCAACCTTTTCCACATCGGCGCCGCCACCCACCCGGGTCCCGGACTGGGCGGCGGTTCCGGCTATCTCGTCGCACAACATCTCGCGCCCCGCGGGGGCAGGAGCGGAACATGAGCAGACACCTGACACGCCGGCTGGCTTGCGCCGCGGCATTGGCGCTGGCCGGCGGCGTGGCGCACGCCACTGAAGGCGGCGGCCTGGGCATCTATCCGGACGGCCTGGAGAACTTCATGTCGGGCGCGCTGCCGCCGCCCGGCGTGCACATGCTGGTCTATGGCGGCGGCGCCCGCTACGACAAGCTGCGCGGCAACGACGGCGAGCGCCTGCCGGTGCCGGACTTCAAGGTCGACGTCAACGTGCTGGCCCCGCGCCTGATCTGGGTCACGCCACAGCAGGTGTTCGGCGGCCAGCTGGCCTTCCATGCCATCGCGCCGCTGCTGGACGTCACCTTCAAGGCCGGCGGCCAGCGCTACCGCAGCACCGGCCTGGGCGACATGACGCTGGGCGTGGCGCTCGGCTATCACCTGTCCGAATCGCTGCACTACGTGGTTGGCCTGGACATGTACGCGCCCACCGGCGAATACGACCGCAAGGACCCGTCCAGCCTGGGCAAGAACTACTGGACCGCCCAGCCCGTGTTCGCGCTCAGCCGCATCAGCCCCGACGGCTTCAACGCCGACCTCAAGCTGATGTACGACTTCAACTTCCGCAACAGCGCCACCGACACCCGTTCCGGCCAGGCCATCCACGCCGACTACGCGCTGGGCTGGGGCGTGGGCAAGGGCTGGGTGCTGGGCGTGGGCGGCCATGCCTTCCAGCAGGTCACCGACGACAACGGCCCCAACAGCGCCGCCGGCCGCGCCCGCGCCTTTGGGGTGGGGCCGTCGGTGCGCTACATGAACGACCGCGGCTGGCTGTTCACCGCCAAGTGGCAGCAGGAATTCCAGGTCAAGAACCGGCCGGAAGGCGCGCAGTTGTACGTCAAGCTGGCGATTCCGTTCTAGGACCTGTGCCAGGCGCCTTTTTGGGTGAACAGGCCCTTGGGGCAGCGTGCGGCGGGCCGGCCCGGCAGCGGGCCCGCCGCGGGGAAGGGGCGATGGCAAGGCGGGCGTAAACCGCCTGTCGCCGCGAATCGGCTAGACTCAAGGCCTCTTTTCGTTTCAAGTTGCCATCCATGATTGTCAAAGCCTTGCGTGTCGGTTTGGGTCAATTGATTGTTCTGGGCGATGCGCTGACACGTCCGCGCCCGCAGCAACGCTCGGCGCAGGGCCAGGCCGCCGTCGACCGCGAGGCGACCGCGCTGTCGCTCTACCAATTCCATGCCTGCCCGTTCTGCGTCAAGACGCGGCGCGCCATCCATCGCCTGAACGTGCCCGTCGCGCTGCGCGATGCCAAGGGGGATCCCCAGGCGCGCGCTGAATTGCAGGCCGGCGGCGGCAAGGTCAAGGTGCCGTGCCTGCGCATCGAAGAAGCGGGCGGCACGCGCTGGATGTACGAGTCCAACGACATCATCGCGTACCTTGAACAACGCTACGCAAACGTGGCTTGACCGGGCCGCGCCATGACACGCGCCGCCCGCCTTGCCCTGTGCGCGGCGGTTGCGCTGGCGGGCTGCGATTCGTCGCTGCCGCCGCCCGCCGTGTCCCGCTTGACGGCCGAGACCCTGGCCACGCAGGAGACGCCGCCCGAACTCCAGTTCAAGGGCACCTTGGCGGGCAAGCCCATCCACCTGCTGATGCATGAATGCAAGGTCTACAAGGTGGACCCGGCAGAGGGCGGCAATGTCACCTGGACACAAGTGCTGGAAGGCGATTTCTACCTGTTGCCCACGCTCTGCGTGCGCCAGGAACTGACGGCGGAGAAGGGCTACGTGAAGGCCTTCATCGGCCGCCAGGCGTTCGGCGCCGGCGGCTGCTGCACCGGCACGCCGGAATACCGCTCGACCGACGGGCTGACCTGGAAGCCGCGCTGAACGCATTCAGCGCGCGCGGATGATCGTCTGCGATGGGCTCTCCCCACGGTGGTTTGAACCGAAGGTCCCGCGCGTGCGGTTGATGTTGCCGCTTCAGCCGTGCCGCCGCACGCTCTGGCTGGGGCTTTCGCCATAGCGCGCCTTGTAGCTGGCGCTGAAGCGCCCCAGGTGGGCGAAACCCCAGCGCAGCGCCACGCCCGCGACGTTCTGGCATTCGCCCGCCACCAGCTCGGCGCGTGCCCGCTCCATGCGCAGGTCGCGCAGATAATGCATGGGGCTGATTCCCAGGAATTCCTTGAAGCCCGCATACAGGCTGCGCACGCTGACCCCCGCGATGCGCGCCAGTTGTTCGGCGCTGACCGGTTCATGCGCATGCGCCTGCAGATAATCCTGCACGCAGCGCACGTGGCGCGGCAGCACCGCGCCGCGCCGGCCCGCCGGCGTGGCGCTGTAGTTGTGGGGCAGGGTGGACAGCAGCGTCGCCGCCACCAGCTGTTCCATCTGGTGCACGATCAGCTTGTGCTCGGCCAGATCCGCATGCTGCGATGAACAATCCAGCAGGTATGCCATCAGGCAGCGCCAGGCCGGACACTCGCGCCAGCGGAACCCCAGCTGGAAGCGCAGCGGCCGCTCCAGCGTACAGCCCAGGTGGCCCACCAGCGTGCGCTCCAGCAGCGAGCGGCCCACGCGCAACATGAACTGGTCGTTGTCGTCGGCCCAATGCATCGCCAGGTCGTCGTCCGGGCTGACCACCGACGCCACGTCCGGCGTCGAATCCACCCGCTGCGGCCCGCTTTCGATCAGGGCGGTGCCCGACAGCGGCATCTGCACCAGGAAGAAGTCCTCCAGCGGCCCCGGCCGGATCTCGACGTTCGCGCCGTAGCGCAGCCGGTTCAGCGATACCTCGCCCAGCGGCTGGTGGTGCATGCGCGCGTTCAGGCGCTGCGTCGACCCCACCACGCCCAGGTGGTGCGGCCGCATCACCCGGCCCACCATCGCGCGCGCCTCGTCCAGGTCGCCCGAGGCGAACAGTTGCTGCGCCGGCGTCGCCAGGATGGTGTCGATGCGCCATCCCGAGGCGCCGGCCGTTCCTGCGCCTGCCGGGCGCGGCTCGGCGGGTTGCCATGATGTCTCGGCATCGGACTGCATCGTGTTCAGCATGGCCGGGATTCCTTGCGCTGGTCCTGATGTCCGGCGGGCAACGGCCACCGGTTCCCCTGGCTGCCACGTCCGCGGCAGGCCTTTATGATGGTCCTCATAGTAAAACGCCGCGCCCCGGGCGGGACTGCTGGAAAACCCGTCCCAGCCGGTATCGGGCTATCCGTTTTCTGCACAGCCTGTCCACCGACTGCGAAAACTGTCCGGCGCCGGCGGCTGTTCTTGGGGGAAGGGGCCGGCGGGTGCCATCAGAGGATGGCGCGCAACCCCTTGTCCGCGATCAGATTGAGCAGCTTGAGCGCCGGGCCCGTGGGGCGGGTTTCGCCTTGTTCCCACTTGCGCACGGTCGAGGCGGTGGTGTGCAGGTGCAACGCGAACACCGGCTGGCTGAAATTCAGGGATTCGCGCAGGCGGCGGATGTCGGCCGCGGCAAGGGGACGGACCGGCGGCGGGCAGATGCTGTCGAATTCGCGCATGGTGACTTTGCTGACTACGCCCGCATCGTGCAGCGCGGCCAGATCGTCGCGGATGCCTTCAATGATCTTGCTCACAAGGGATCTCCAATAAGATGCCGGACGCTATCGCTTTCGATAGCGCTTCAGGGATAGATCGAGGAACACTCTTCCTGCGAATTGCAGTGCCTTCTGTTCGTCCGGCGCTATGTTCTCCTGATCGTTCTTGGAGAAGCCATGCAGAAACACGTAGCGGTGACCAAGTCGGGCGGAAAGCAGCGCGCGATATCCATGGCTCTTGCCCCCGCCCGGCCGGGCGACTCGTTGTTTGTAGAGCAGGCCTCCCAGGCTGGCGTCGATCAAGCCGTGTTCCATTGCCCTGACTGCCATGCAGAGCGCGGCGTCAGGCAGGCGTTCCTCTGCCTGCCATCGGGCAAAGCGCTTTCGCTTCAGCATGCGTTTCATCGGTGTCTCCTAAATGTACCCGATACGGGCATGATTTGGGTCGCTCAAGCGCGTATTTCGCAGGGGCTTTCGTCCTATTTGCGAAACCTCGCTCAGGGGGCGGCGTTGGCCGCCGACATATGTCGAGTGAGACGGCCAGTCACGATGTGTGAACGTAACCCAGGCGGGCAAGCTTCGTTAGGGAGGCTGTGCTCAACACGTCCACCTTGAGCCGAACCCGGCGTGGATGCCGTCAGAACCGTTTCTCCAACATCAGGCTGACCTCGGTCCTGTCCCGCGCATACATGGGCAAGTCGCTGGTGACCTTGAGGTAGCTGAGGTTCAGCTTCGGTTCGAGGCCGGCGATCGTGAAATCCGGCGTCCAGACCGAAGCGTCCACGCGCAATTCATGATCGTGTCGCCGCTGGTTCAGGAACAGGGCGTAGGGCGCCTTATACGACTGTTGGCCGTAGCGGGCGCTCAAGCGCGCGCCGAGCATCCGCCCGAAGGTCTTGACCACGCCGAGCTGCGCCCAGGGGAAGCGATAGCCGTACTCGCCCGCCGCCACCGCCTCGCGCTGCAGGCCAACGCTGCCGTAGGCCAGCAGCGCCGGCGAGAAGATGCGGATCGCCGTCAACGACAGCACGTCCAGGTGGCCGTCGTAGGCGGCGTAGGCGCGGTCGTCATAGCCGCGCTTTAGCCATAGCCAGGCTCCCATCAATTGCCACCCGGGCGTTGGCCGCCAGCCGTATTCCAGGCTCATGCCGTGGTTGTGGCTGTAGCGCCGGCTGCCCATCCAGCTGCGGCCCGCCTGCGGCGTCGCGGCGAACCAACGCGTGGCGTCCTGCCACTTGTAGCCGCCGCGCAGGGTCAGGGCGCGGTCGCTGTAGTCGCGCTGCATGCGGTAGGCGGTGCCATCGATATCCGCGCCCAGCGTGTAGTAGTGATGTCCGCCGAGATTGCGCTCGACATTGGCGCCGCCGCTGTACTTCAAGCCCCAATCCGATTTGGGCAGGGCATCCCGGCTCTTGGCGAACGGCACCCACAGTGGCCCGCGCCGCGTCGCGACCGGCAGATACAACATCGGATCGCGGTTGGCCGAGTTGACGTTGTCGCTGTAGACGGTGCCCGCGCCCAGGCGGAAATTCCAGCGGCGCTGCTGCGCCAGCGCCTGCCGGTACTGCATCACGCTGCGCTGCGCCGCCGGCTCCAGCGATGCCAGGCGCAGGTCGGCCAGTTCGGCGTCGGACTGCGCGAATTGGCGGTCCTCCATCAACAGGGTGCCCAATTCCAGCCGCACGTAGTCCAGGTCGGGATGCTGCGCGATCAACTGGCGGTAAAGCGCGATGGCCTCGGCCAGCCGCCCGTCGTGGCGCAGCAGGGCGCCATGGACGTAGTCGCGCAGGATCGGGTCGACGCCGGCCATCCACGGGTAGAAGCGCATCACCCGGCGCAAGGTGCTCCAGTCTTCC
Organism: Achromobacter deleyi; assembly: GCF_016127315.1. Lineage (NCBI taxonomy): Bacteria > Pseudomonadati > Pseudomonadota > Betaproteobacteria > Burkholderiales > Alcaligenaceae > Achromobacter > Achromobacter deleyi. Next base: position 6,167,001 of record NZ_CP065997.1, on the reverse strand, counting down.
TGCAGCATGGCCTGGTTGAGGATGCGTTCGGTCAGCTTGAGGTTGTGGGCCAGGTCCTGGTCGGTCAGTTCCAGCGGTGGATTCGCGGGCTGGGCGGGCTGGCGGTGCGTGATGGCGGGGGTGGGGCGCGGCGGGGGCGGTAGGGCGGGGGTGTCCGGCTCCAAGGGGCGGACGGGGGCGGGCAGGGTGGCGGGGAGCGGCGCGGCGGGTTGGGCCTGGAGGACGGGTGGCAGGCCCAGGGTGAGCAGCGCGAGGATGAGCGCGGGCGCGGCGAAATGCACGGGGTGGCGCGGAGGACGAGGGGGCACGGGTCTCCCGGATGCGGCGGTGAAGAGAGATAGGCAAAAGGACTGCAAGGAAAACTCCTTGCAGTCCGTGATGGGCGAGACCGGCGGTCAGGGAATTTGAAATTTCAAATAGAAGTGCAAGTGAGATTGATATCTATTAAATGAAAATCCCTGATCCGGCTTTGCCACGGTGTTTACTGCTTGGCGCCGATGACGGCCACGCCGCCGATACGATCCGGCAGGCCGGTGATGGCGCCGGCGATTTCCGCGCCGTTCGGGCCGAACAGGGTCAGGGCGTACTCTGGCGTACCTTGCGGTCCTTTGTTGATTTCTTTCCATGCCTCCGGATTGCTGACATCCGCGCTGTTGACCGTCACCGACCCCTTGAAGACCAACCCGTTATCGGTCGCGGCCAGGGCCGTCTGATCCAGCTTGCCATCGTCGATGTTGAAGACGATATCCTTGGCGGTCGGCGAAATCCTGGCCGGAATCTTGATGCCGTCCAGCGAGAACGATCCCTCTCCCGTGGCCGCGCTCGGCCCGGTCACCGTGACCTGATAGTCGAACATGCCGCGCGGGAAGTTGGAGAAGGTCACCCCGGCGTAGTTGTACGTGCCGTTCACCAACGTGCCCGGCGCGGTCCGGTCGCCGACGATGCTCTTGACGAAATGGCGGGCCTCGGTGCCGCGCGCCAGGTTGACCACCGCTGCCGAATAGTTCTGGCGGTACACACGGTAGACCACCGGCGTCTTGACGCCAGCGGCCGAGGAACTGTCGTTGGAAGTCAGGCTCAAGTCATCGTTGTGGCCCGTGCCGCCGGGGCCGTTCTTGCCGTACAGGGTGAAGGCTTGCAGGGCGTTCAGGTCGAACACGTTGGCGATTCCGGCGCTGGCCTGGGTGGGCGCGGCCACGGCGGTGGACGGGCCGTAGGTCTGGCCGTTGTAGTTGAACGAACCCTGGTAGACCACGTCTGTCTGACCTTCCAGGTTGCTGGGCTGGTTGAGGTCCAACTGGTTCCATCCGGCGGAGGCGGCGCCGGCAAAGCCGGCCAGAAGCAGCGCGGCGGAGATCTGGGTGAGTCTGTTCATGATCATTTCCTTGAAAAAGGAGGGTAAGAAATCCCAGTGGCAACCAAGGAACAACCGGGTTGGTCCTGGGGGACGTGAATTCACTGCCCGACGGCGTTTCCGGAACATTCAAGGAAATCCGGTCCAGTCAGTGCCCACACTACCGAGGACACGCGACGGCCCGCGAAAGTGCAAGGGTTGGCCCGAAAAATTTGTATCTGCATGGGTTTTCCTTGCGGGCTGTAGAAGGATTGGCTCGATCACTCACAAGCGGTAGCTCAGAGTCAACAGCGCATTGCGCGGCGCGCCAGAATTCAGGGACCGCTCATGCTGGTAATAGATCTTGTCGAACACGTTGTTGACGTTCAACTGCACGGCGAAACGCTGGTCGATCTGGTAGCGCGCCATCAGGTCCACCAGATAGTAGGCATCCTGCTTCATCATCCAGTCCTGTTTGCGCTTCCGCGTGTCCATGGGAATCCACGCGGACTGCGTGGCGCTTTGCCAGCGCACACCCGCGCCCAAGGTCAGGCGCTTGAGGCGGTAGGTGGTGAACAGCTTGAGGGACTTCTCGGGGGCGCGATAGCTGCCGGTCAGGTCGTCCACGGCGGAGAACATGACTTCGCCCTCGTAGGGCGGCAGGATCTGCTTTTGCTTTACATAGCCCAGCGCGATGTTCCAGTCCTTGGTGATGGCGCCGGTGGCGTTGAACTCCCAGCCATAGACGCGCCAGCCCTTGTTGTTGGTGGTCGGGGCATTGGGATCGTAGCTTTGGCTGGGGAAGTCCTTCTGTGTCATCCGGAAATACGAGGCCGCGACATTGAGCCGGTCATCGAAGAACGCGCCCTTGACGCCGCCTTCCTCCGTGACCGAGCGCACCGGCGGCAGATAGGCCCCGGTCTGGAGGCTGGTGCCGCCATTTTCGCCGTTGTATTGGGGGTCGCGCACGTAGGACGTGGCATAGCCGTAGTAGGCGTTGATCTGCGGCGTCAGTTCGACGATCAGGCCGCCATAGGGCAGGAATTTCGGGCGCAGCACAGGGTTGGTGAGCGGGGCCGTGGTCTCATAATTGGAGCAGCGCCCCTCTTCGAAACAGTCAGTTCCGGCATCCCTCTTTTCATCCTTGGCCCAGCGGCCGCCCAGGATCAGGTGCACGCGCTCCATGGGGCGCAAATGGCTGCTGAAGTAGTATCCGGTCTGCCGATACGTGGTGAGGTATCGTTCTACTGAGCGGTACATATTGCGGCCACTACTATCATCCCCCCAAAGGATGCCCCAATCCTCTGGAGGTCTGGAGGCAATGCTGTCGATGGGAATGCCGCTCGATATCGTATTTAGTGGGTTTTTTTGGGGGGGGTCGCACCGATTTAAATTACCCCAGCGGCTGCACGGGTTGAGCCCGAGATACGGATAGTCCGTTGTCCCGTAACTGGCATAACCGCCATACCTCATGTGATGCGTGTTATAGGCATTGGCGCCCACGACGAATTCCTGCGTCCGGCCCAGCACCTCGATACGGCCTTTCAGGTGGACGTCCACGGCGTTGACGATGTTCACATCATTGTCGCGCCGCGCCACGTAACTGGCGATGCCGCCCGGCGCGTAATCGGCCGCCGCCTGCGGCACGTAAAACGCGCTGCCCATTTCCCCGTACAGGATATCGTCCTTGTTGCTGGCATGGTTGTAGCTCGCATTGAAGGACCAGTCGTCGTTGAAATCATGATCCCAGGTCAGGAACAGATTGGTGTAGGCGCGATGGGTGCGCGACCACGGGGTGGCGTTGTTGAAGCTGCGCGCAACGCCGGTCGTCGGCAAGATGGTGGTGCCTGGCGGCAGGTCGCGCAGGCCCTCGGGCAGATATTTGATTTCGTTTTTTGTAAACCTATTGTTGTACACCTCCGAAAACCGCGCTACGCCATGCGGCGAGGCCCCGTCCAGCTTGAAGTCGAATTGCGTCACCCCGGCGCTGATACGATTGTTCTCGGTCACGTCCAGGTCCCCGATCAGCGACACCGCCGAGCGGTCGCTCTTGACCCGCTCGACCCAGTGGTTGCCCTTCTGCATGGCCGCCGCAAGCCGCACCCGAAGCCGATCATTGATCGGCGTGGAAAAGTCCAGCTCGGCGCGGCGATTGTTCCAGCTGCCGTATTTCAGGTTCGCCGACAGGTGGCGGTCCAGGTAGGGATGCTTGCGCACGAAGTTCAGGCTGGCCGAGGCGTCGCCCTCGCCGCCGGTCAGGCTGGTGGAGCCGCGCAGGATATCGATGCGCTCGTAGAGGAAGGAGTCCTGCAGCCCGATGTTGCCATCCGCACGGCCCGACAGGATGTAGCTGCTGGCCATGACGCCGTCCATCTGCACCGACGTGACCGGGAAGGTGCGCGAAAAGATCGGCTGGTTGCCGGCCCCCGCCACCCCGGCGGTGATCAGCGTGATCCCCGGCGTCTGGTCCAGCACTTCGCCCACCGTCAACAAGCCCTGATCCTGGATCTGCTGCGCCGTGAACGTCGTGATGCTCTGCGGCGTCTCCTTCGGCGCCAGGTCGAGCTTGGTGGCGCTGGAGGTGCTGCTGACGGTGTAGCCCCGGTTGGGCGCGTCGCCTTCGCGGTAGCCGCTGACGGTGACGGCGTTCAGCTGGGTCACGTCCGACGAGTCCGAACCCGAGCCCCGCGCATCCGCCGCCTTCGGCAAGCCGCGCAGCATGTAGCGTCCCGGCGCGCGCGCTACCGCTTCGAAGCCGCTGTCTTGCAGGATGCGGCGGAAACCCGTCTCCACGTCAAAGCTGCCGCGCAGCCCGGCGGATTCCTTTCCCGCCAGCAGGGATGCGTCGAACGACAGGCTGACGTCGGTCGCCTGCGCAAACTGGTTCAGCACATTGGCCAGCGGACCGGCCGGGATGTCCACCTGCAAGGTGCTGGCGGCCAGGGATGCCGGTGGCGTTTGCGCATGGCCGGCACGTAGCGGCGCGAAAGCGGCCAGCAGGCATAGCAGCGTGAGATTCAGCGTGAATTGGCGCGATGGACGCCGCGTGCGCGGGTGGACGGGGCGGGTGGTCGGTGATGCGAGGGAAGTAGCGGACATGGCGATGCGGCGATAGGAAGATTGAACATGCGGCGGGCCCGGAAGCAGTTCGGTTCGCGTTCAGGGCGGGCGCCATCGCTACGAGGACACGCGACGCGATGCAAAAGTGCAAATGCGATTGAAAAAAATACTTATGTGATCGTATTTGCGCTTGGAGGCCGGCGACCCACGCATGGGCGAGCCGCCCGCCGCCGCCCGGCTACGCCACCGGGCGCGCCATGACCGTTACCCAGTAGCGCGTATGCCGTCGCACCTGTACGGGGAAACTGTCCGAGATTGCCGCAAGCGCTTCGTCGGTGTCGCGCAACGAGAAGACACCGGAGACCTTCAGGTCCGCCACGGCCGGGTCGCAGCGCAGGATGCCGGGGCGATAGCGCGCCAGTTCGGCGATGACCTCGGCCAGCGGCCGGTCGACCACCGCCAGTTGGCCGTGCAGCCATGCGGCCGCGTCGGCGACCGCGGCGCCTACCGGGCCGGCGCCGCTGCCGTCGAATGACACCGCCTGGCTAGCCTGCAGCAGAACGGCGGGCGGATACGCCGCACGGCCAGGTCGAATCGTGGCGCGCTGTTGCAGCACCTCGACTCGCGTGGAGCGATCATGCAGACGCACCGTGAAACGGGCCTCTTGCGGCAGGATGTCGCCGTGCGGGGTGCTGACGACGAAGGGGCGCCGCGTCGTCCGCGCGGCGTCGTCCGGGTGCGCCTGCACCAGGATCTCGCCGGTGCGCAGCACGACCCGCCGCCACGCGTCGTTGAAATCCAGCGTCACGCGGGTGGCCGTATTGAGATAGAGCTCGGAGCCGTCGTCCAGCCGCAGCCGGCGCTGTTGGCCGGTGGCGGTATGCCACGCGTCCGGGTCCCTGTCGCGCACCACGCCATAGACACTGCCGGCCAGCAGGCCCATGCCCGCCAGCGACAGCAGGCTGCGGCGCTGCGCCTGGCGGCGGGTGGGCTGGCTCAGCACGGCGGCGGCGACGTTGCCGGGCACGCGACCGAACGCGCAACGCACGGTCTGCAACCGTTCCCAGGCCTGACGATGCGTGGCGCTGGCGTCGAGCCAGGCCTGCCAGTCGAGATGATCGCGCGGTGTGGCGTCTTCGGCCATCAGGCAGGCGAACCAGCGCGCTGCCTCGTGCACGGCCAACTGTTCGGCGCAGGGCGGGGCGGGGGTGAGGGCCTCGGCCATGCGGTCAATCGGCCGTCAGACGGCGGCCAGGCAGCAGTGCGCCATGGCCTGGGCGATGTAGTTCTTGACCGTGCGCAGTGAAACGTTCAGGCGCACGGCGATCTGCGCGTAGGGCAGCCCCTGGAATTGCGATAGCACGAGGGCCAGGCGCACCTTCGGGTCGAGGCCGTCGAGCATGCGGTCGAACTCGAACAGCGCTTCGCGCACCAGCGCCTGGGTCTCGACGGAAGGGACCTGCTGCGGTGGCAGCGTCGCCAGCACTTCGAGATAGGTGATCTCGAGCGCCTGCCGGCGGTAGAAATTGGCGACCAGCCGTCCGGCCACGGTAGCCAGGTAGGCCCGGGGTTCGCGCAGGCGGGAGGTGTCGGTATGGGGGGGAGGGGCGGCGCAGAGGACGCGGACGAACGTGTCCTGGGTCAGGTCATCGGCGTCCTCGGCGCGGCGGACCTTGGTGCGAAGCCAGTTGCGCAGCCAGCCGTGATGCTCGCGGTAGAGGCCTCCGACCTGGTGGGCGGTGGTGGCGAGGCACTTTTTCATGGAGGAACGGCGGGATGGGAGTGCGAATGGAAAGCGTTATGTTTTTATAGTCGATGGGGTGGGGGAATCCGGCGAATTCGGAGGGGACGGGCGGGAAATCGGGTTTGTCTGAGATGGGCGATTCGGCCGATCATCCGACGATCGGAGGGGAAACCGATCGCCCGCGGGCGAAGGCGTTCAGGCGGTCAGGAAGCGCGTGACTTCGGCCCAATCGTTGGTCGACAGGGCGACGTCCTCGTAGTCGCCCTCTTCCTCGTCGTAGCGCGAAACACAGAAGCGCTGGCTCCTGCCGGATTCGCGGTCGTCGTAGTTGGCGTAGTCGACATAGACTTTCAAGCCGCGCTCCGCGTTCTCGAAAGAAGGCGCTGCATCGATGTAGCTCGACGTGTCGATATACCCTTCGGGCAGGGTCGGCAGGGTTGTGATGTCGAAGTCGGGAAATTCGCGACGCAGTCGGTCAAGGTTCATAAGGTAAGCATGTGGAGGCTGGAGACCTGACATTTTACGTTGCTCGGCGTCAGTCGCCACGATGCCCCCCGAAACAGAGTCTGGGTGGGCGCTGCGCACAGCGCCATGCAAAAAGGCTCGCATGTCGCGCATGCGTGCCGCGGGATCCCCAACGACCCATGACCGGGTGCAAGCGCGCCGGCCGCACTGACGAAATCTGAGGGATCAACGTCTTTTACGCAGAGCGCCTGGCGGGAGAAACTTCGGTATTGCCTATGCAAAGGCTGGCACCTTTGGCAAAAAAAGGACCGAAGCATGAACGACTTGGCGGGCGCCTGCCCGGCGCGGCCCACTCTCCTGCTAACCGGCGCGAGCCGTGGTATCGGCCATGCGACGGTGAAACTGTTTCACCAAAGCGGGTGGCGTGTCTTGACCGTATCGCGAGCGAGCTTTTCTAGCGAATGCGCGTGGGCGGGCGGTGTCGACGACCACATTACCGCCGATCTGGCGGACCCGAGTTCGTATGAGCGGATCGCGGCCGAAGTGCGCCGGCGCCTGGGCGGCGCGAAGCTGGCCGCGATTATCAACAATGCGGCGATTTCACCGAAGCTGGCGAATGGCGGGCGCAAGGGCGTCAGCATGACGACCTACGAAGAGTGGCTCTCGCTTTTCAACGTCAATCTTTTCTCGGCCGCGATGATCGTCCGCCTGCTTCTGCCGGAGCTCCGCTTGGCGGGAGGCGCGATCGTCAACGTGACGTCGATAGCCGGTTCTCGCGTTCACCCCTTTGCGGGCGCGGCTTATGCCTGCTCCAAGGCGGCGCTGGCCGCGCTCACGCGCGAACAAGCCTTCGAGTTCGGTCCGATGGGAATCCGGGCCAATGCAATCGCGCCCGGGGAGATAGACACGTCCATCCTGTCTCCGGGCACCGAGGCCCTGGTCGAGGCCAGCGTGCCGATGAGCAGGCTGGGCGACCCGACGGAAATCGCAGGCGTCATGTTCTTCCTGTGTTCGAACGGCGCCTCGTATGTGAACGGCGCGGAAATCGACGTGAACGGCGGCCAGCACGTTTGATCGGCGGGTGGGCCGGCGCCTCCCGCGGGGGGACAGTCGCCGCGAACCGCCGGAAAGGTGCCAAATGCAAAGACCGGCCTCGCGGCCGCGCCGGAACCCGCGTCAGGCCAGTAGCGGCGCTGGCCGCGAAGCCATGCGTCGGATGCTCTGCGGCGGATGCCCCAGTACGCGAATGAAGGCCCTGCGCATTCTCTCGGGATCGGTGAAGCCGATTCTGTGAGCGATGATTTCGATCGGTTCCGCGCCGCGCTCGACGCGTTGCCTGGCCACCTCGACGCGCAGGCGTTCGACGGCCTTGGCCGGCGTTTCCCCCGTTTCGGCAAGGAATGCGCGTCCGAACTGCCGGGGACTCAAGCAGGCGACGGAAGCCAGAAGCTCGGTCGACAATGATTCATGCAGGTGTTCGCGAATATAAGTCAGCACGTTGCGAATCCTGTCGGACTCGGGCTCCATATCGGCAATGGCTGAGAATTGGGATTGCCCGCCGGGCCGGCGATGGTAGACGACCAGCATCTGGGCGACGGCGTGAGACAAGCCTGCGCCGTGATCCTCTTCGATCATCGCCAATGCCATGTCGATGCCGGTGGTGACGCCTGCCGACGTCCAGATGCCGCCCTCCCGGGTAAAGATCCGGTCGCCATCCACCTTCACCCTGGGGTACTCGCGTTGCAGGCGTGCGGCGTATTTCCAATGCGTCGTCGCGCACAGGCCGTCAAGAAGGCCGCTTGCCGCCAATATGAAGGCGCCCGTGCATACGCTTGCGATGCGCCGAGCGCCTTTGGCGACGACGTGATTCAGGTAGTCGCAGGTTTCCGGCAATGCCGCGTCGGGGTAGGCGCCAAGGCCGGCGCCCGCCACGATCACGGTGTCGTAGGGGGAAAACCCAGCCCTCTGCGTGGTGACTTCCAGGCCTGCCGAGCTGCGCACGGGGCCTCCCGCCAGCGATATGACCTGGTATCGGTAGGAATGATCGCCCAGGAGCCCGCCGGCCACCTCGAACGCCGCCAGCGGACCCGTCAGGTCCTGGATCTGGAAATCGTGGAATACGAGGAAAGCGATATCCCGCGGGGTGCGGCTCGCGCCGGATGATATTGGGTTCATGACACTCTTGCACCACGTTCGGAAGCAGGTTCCAGCGCATCCCGGCCATGGCCGGCGCGTGGCCTGGAATGGATGTTACCCAGCCTTCATGGTGGCCAGTAAGACATATATCCCTCAAAAAAAGACATGTGACGCGGCGCGCAGGCAAGCCGGATTGCATGGCCCACGCAGCGACGCATGCGGGAAGTCCGCCTGACCCGGCGTGGCGAAAAAGGAGGGAACTAAGTCCTTTTGGCATCGGCGCGCCAGCGGGAGAATCCGAGTTCTCTTACAGAGTGACATTCAACATGAACCCTAGAAAGTCCAACCTTGCGCGGAGAGCGGCCGCATGACCCCTCCACGCCTTTCCTCTCGCACGGGTAAAAAACCGGTCTTCCTGCGCACGGCGCTGCTGGCCGCGGGGCTCGCCACGGCGACGGCCTGCGCCTTGTTTCTCCTGCCCCCCAAAAAGTCGCTGGCAGTCAGCGCCGTCGCGCTTCCCACGGTATCCGTGGCATTGCCGGAGCAGCGCACCGTCGTTGAATGGGACGACTATGTCGGCCGTTTCGAGGCCAGTCGCCGGGTGGAAGTCCGGCCCAGGGTGTCTGGCCAAATCGTGGGGGTGCATTTCAAGGACGGCGAAATCGTCCAGCAGGGCCAGTTGCTCTTCTCCATCGACCCGCGCCCCTACAAGGCGGCCTACGCCGAGGCGCAGGCCGGCCTCGCGAGCGCGACCAGCGAGCTCGAGCTCGCGCGCGCCGACCTGGCTCGAGCGCAGCGGCTGGTGGGCGACAGCGCGATTTCAAAGAGCGACATCGATCAGTTGCAGGCGCGCGTGCGGGCCGGCACGGCAAACGTTGCCGGTGCGCAAGCCCGCGTTGCGCTGAAGTCGCTCGAACTCGAATTCACGGAGGTACGCTCGCCCATAACGGGCAGGGTTTCCGATCGCCGTGTCGACCCCGGCAACCTGGTCATGAGTGGAGAAGCGGGCAACGGCACCCGCCTGACCACCATCAATGCGCTGGACCCGATCTATTTCACATTCGACGCATCCGAAGCCTTGTACCTGAAAGCCATGCGTGCTCGGGAACCGGGTGCGGCGCAAACCCAGGTCGAGGTGCGGCTTCAGGATGAACCGGACTACACCTGGCGCGGAAAGCTCGACTTCACGGATAACGGCATCGACCCCCGCTCGGGGACCATACGCATGCGCGCCGTGGTTGAGAATCCGACGTTGTTCCTGACGCCAGGGTTGTTCGGAAACATGAGGCTGGCAAGCGGATCCGGCGCGCCTGCCTTGCTGATTCCCGACTCCGCGGTCCAGATCGACCAGACGCGCAAGACGGTTCTCACCGTTTCCGCCGAGGACACGGTGCTTGTCAGGACCGTCGAACTGGGCCCGCTCGTCGACGGGCTCCGGATCGTGCGTGCCGGCCTGGCCGCCGATGACCGGGTGATCGTCGGCGGACTGCAGCACGCCATTCCGGGCGCGAAGGTGCAGACGAAGCCAGAACCGGCGTTCGCGTCGTAACGAGGCCCCGGCGGCTGCCATAAAGGAAAAAATCTCATGCGCCTGTCGCGCTTTTTCATTACGCGCCCGATATTCGCCGCGGTGCTGGCGATCGTCATCACGATCGTGGGGGCGATCTCCTATTTCGCGCTTCCCGTTGCGCAATACCCGGACATCATTCCACCCACCGTCGTCGTGTCCGCGACCTACCCCGGCGCATCGGCCGAAACCGTCGCGGAAACCGTCGCCGCTCCCATCGAGCAGGAGATCAATGGCGTGGAGAACATGCTTTACCAGTCCAGCCAGTCCACGGCGGATGGAAAGGTGTCCATCTCGATTACGTTCAGGGTCGGGACCGATCTCGACGCCGCGCAGATGCTGGTGCAGAACCGGGTGGCGGCGGCCGTGCCTCGCCTGCCGCAAGAGGTGCAGCGGCTGGGGGTCACCACCCGCAAGACGTCGCCAAGCGCCCTGATGGCGATCAACCTGGTTTCTCCGGATGGCTCGCTGGATCAAGCCTATCTGTCGAACTACGCCCTTACCCAACTGCGCGACAAGCTGAGCCGTATCGACGGCGTCGGAGAGGCCCGGATTTTCGGTAGCCGCGAAGTGGCCATGCGCGTCTGGATCGATCCCCGGCGCGCCGCGGCGCTTGAGCTGACCGCCGGCGAGATTGTCGCCGCCATGCGCGCCCAGAACGTACAGGTCGCCTCCGGGGCGCTGGGCCAGCCGCCCAACCCGGGCGCCCAGGCCTTCCAGCTGAACGTCCGAACGCAGGGGCGGTTGAGCGAGCCGGAGCAGTTCGCCGACATTGTCATCCGCACGGATGCCGCTGGCCGCCAGACGCGTGTTCGCGACGTCGCCCGGGTCGAACTGGGCGCCGACGACTACGGAACCAATTCCTATCTCTCGGGCAAGCCATCGGTCATGATCGCCATTTTCCAGCGGCCTGGCACGAACGCGCTGGAAACCGGCATCACCCTCGAACGCGAGATGCAGGCGGCCGCAAAGGCGTTTCCACCGGGCCTTGAGTACCGGATCATGTGGAATTCGACGCGCTTCATCGCGCAGTCCACCGAAGCGGTCCGGGACACGCTGTTCGAAGCGGCGGCACTCGTTGTCCTCGTCATCTTCATCTTCCTTCAGAACTGGCGCGCCGCAATCATCCCGGTCGTGGCGATTCCCATCTCGCTGGTGGGCACCTTCGCCTTGCTGGCCATGTTTGGCTACAGCCTGAACAGCCTGTCGTTGTTCGGCCTGGTCCTGGCCATTGGCATCGTGGTGGACGACGCCATCGTCGTGGTCGAAAACGTGGAACGAAACCTGGCGCTGGGCCTGAGCCCGCTGGAAGCCGCGCGCGTTTCGATGGACGAAGTGTCGGCGGCCCTGGTGGCCATCGTGCTGGTGCTTTGCGCGGTATTCATTCCCACGTTCTTTCTGACCGGCCTTTCCGGGGCGTTCTACAAGCAGTTCGCGCTCACCATTTCCGGCGCCACCGTCATTTCCCTCGTGTTGTCGCTGACGCTGTCGCCCGCCTTGGCCGCGGTGCTGCTGCGCACGCACAGCAAGGAGAAAAGCCGGCATTCCGTCATCCGGCGCATGCAGCTTGCCGGCGACGGGTTCAATGAACGATTCGACCGCTTCAGCGCCCGTTACGGCCGCTTGACGCAGTGGCTGGTGGCCCGTCCGAAGCGCGTCCTGGTCAGCTATGGCGGCCTGGTGCTGGCGACCCTGGGCATTTTCTGGGTGACGCCCACCGGCTTCATTCCCGCGCAAGACCAGAGCTATCTGATATCGATCACCCAACTTCCGCCAGGCGCCTCGCTGGCGCGCACCGACGCCGTGGTGCAGGAGGTATCCAGGCGGCTGCTGAAGATCGACGGGATTCGTGGCACGATCATGTTGCCCGGCTACGACGCCGCGTCGAACACGAATTCGCCGAACACCGCTACCGCCTTCATCCCGCTCAAGCCATTCGAAGAACGGTCCCGGCCCGCCAGCGCCATCCTGGATGAAGCCCGCAAGGCCGTCGCGGACATCGATCAGGCGCGGGTGCTCATCATTCCGCCTCCGCTGATCGACGGCATCGGCTCGGCGGGCGGTTACCGGATGATGGTGCAGGATCGTGGCGGCCACGGCTACAAGCCGCTGGGGTCGACTGCCGATCAGCTCATGGCCAAGGCGAACGGCACCGCGGGGCTATCGCAGGTCTACTCGTTTTTCAACACAGCCACGCCCCGCATCTTCGCCGACATCGACCGGCGCAAGGCCGAGGCGCTGGGCGTCCCGCCGGATCGCGTCTTCGAAGCGCTGCAAGTCTATCTGGGATCGGCCTATGTGAATGACTTCAACCTGCTGGGACGCACGTTCCGGGTGATCGCGCAGGCCGAACAAGGCCAGCGCAACAGCGAATCCGACATCGCCAATCTGAAGACGCGCTCCGACAGCGGGGCAATGGTGCCCATCGGCTCGGTGGCCACGTTCAAGAGCGAAACCGGGCCGTTCCGGGTGGTGCGCTACAACCTGTTCCCGGCGGTCGAGGTGGATGGCGACACCGCGCCGGGCTCTTCCACGGGCAGGTCGCTCGCCACGATGGAAAGGCTCGCCGGCGAGACGCTGCCCTCGGGATACGGCTACGAATGGACGGGCATCGCGTTCCAGCAGAAGATCGCGGGCAACACCGCCGGCCTCGTCTTCGCGCTGGCGGTGGTGTTCGTGTTCCTGGTGTTGGCCGCCCAATATGAAAGCCTCACCTTGCCCCTGGCCATCATCCTCATCGTGCCCATGTGCCTGTTCGCGGCCATGGTCGGCGTCAATCTGCGCGGGATGGACAACAACGTCCTGACGCAGATCGGTCTCGTGGTGCTGATCGCCCTTGCCGCCAAGAACGCGATCCTGGTGGTCGAGTTCGCGAAACAGGCGGAAGAGGAAGACGGCCTGAGTCCGGCGGCCGCGGCGGTGCGCGCGGCGCAGACCCGCCTGCGCCCGATCCTGATGACGAGCTTTGCCTTCATTCTTGGCGCCGTGCCGATGCTCCTGGCCACGGGCGCGGGCGCCGAGCTGAGGCAGGCGCTGGGCACCTCCGTCTTTTTCGGCATGGTCGGCGTCACCGTCTTCGGCCTGCTCTATACCCCCACGTTCTACGTCGTGTGCCGCAAGCTCGGAGATCGGCTGTCCCGACGGACCGGCGCCCGTTCGCTGGCGCCGCGACACGAACAACCAGGAACCCTCACGTGACTCGATTGCACACCCTATCCATGCTGGTTGCGCCGCTGCTCCTGAGCGCGTGCGCGGTCGGCCCGAACTACGAAAAGCCGCCGGTGCCGGTTTCCGCGGCGGGGCCGTTCCTGTCCCGAAGCGATGCCACCGCGCCTGATGCCGTTCCCGTTTCCGGGGACTGGTGGAAGCTGTACCGGGACCCGGTGCTGGACAGGCTGGTGCAGGATGCGCTCGCCGCGAACACCGACGTGCGCGTGGCGATCGCGCGGCTCGCCCGCGCGCGCGCCCAACTTCGCCAAACGTCCACCGATCGGCTGCCGACCACCGAGATTGGCGCAAGCGCGAACCGACAGCGGCAATCCGCCATCCAGGCCTCGCCCAGCGTCGATCGCGAAAATACCGTGGTCGATGCGGGTCTGTCCGTGGCGTATGAGGTCGACCTGTTCGGCCGCGTGAGACGGAACGTCGAAGCCTCACGCGGCGACTACCAGGCGGCGCAGGCCGAGCTGGACGCCGTGCGGGTATCGACCGTGGCGGCGACGACCCGCGCCTACCTGGGCGCCGCCAGCGCCGCGCATCGCCTGGCCGTGGCAAGACAGATCGTGGAGCTGCTGGACCGCGCGGTCAGCGTGACGCGCAGCAGGGAGGACGCGGGCCTGACGACTTCCCTGGACACCGCGCGTATCGCGGCGCTTCGGGACCAGCGGCGATCCGACATTCCCCAGATCGTCGCCGAGCGCCAGGCCGAGCTGTTCCGGCTCTCGCTGCTGACCGGCCGATCGCCCAAGGACCTCCCGTCCGAGGCCGGCGCGCTCGCGGCGCCGCCCACGATCCTGCAGCCCATCCCTGTCGGCAACGGCATGGCTCTGCTCGCCCGGCGTCCCGACGTGCGCGCCGCGGAGCGGCGACTGGCGGCGGAAACGGCCCGGATCGGCGTGGCGACGGCCGAGCTTTACCCGCGCGTATCCATCGGCGCGTCGGTCGGCTCCACCGGGCTCGGCCTGAACGATTTCTTTGGGAGCGGCCCGCTACGCTGGCTGGCCGGCTCGCTCCTGTCCTGGTCGTTCCCGAACCAGGAAGCGATCCGCGCCCGTATCGACGGCGCCACCGCCGACGCCCAGGCCGCGCTGGCGGCGTTTGACGGCACGATGATTCAGGCCTTGAGCGAAACGGAAACCGCGCTCTCGAACTACGCCCAAAGCCTGGACCGGCGCGTGTCCCTGGCCGCGGCCAGGGACCAGGCGCAGAACGTGGCGCGCATCGTCCGGGCGCAGGCGCGGGAAGGGCGCGCAGACAGCCTGGCCTTGCTGGACGCGGAGCGCACCTACGCCGACGCGCAGGCGCAGCTTGCCGAGGGCGACGCGCGGGTCGTGAATGCACAGGTGGACCTGTTCAAGGCGCTTGGCGGAGGCTGGGAGTCTGCCAGCGCCGAGCGCGTGGTGGCCAGGTAGCCCGCGGTTTTCCGGATGGAGGGGGGGGCGGTTTGTTTCTGGAAGGAGGGCGCAAGGCATGAAAACAGAACGCCAGGCCGCGGATCCCGGCGCGGCCCGCGCATCGGCCGGCGCGCCCCGGGCGAACATACAGCTGAACGATATTGCCCTGTTCGTCGAGGTCGCGAGGCGGGGCAGCTTCAGCCTGTCCGCCGCCGCGCTCGGCGTTCCCCCCTCGACGCTGTCGCGGCGAGTGAGCGAACTGGAACGCGATCTGGGGATGCCGCTGCTCAAGCGCAGCACCCGGAAAATCGGCTTGACCGAGGCCGGCGCGCTCTACTTCGAGCGTTGCCGGGACCTCATCGATGAAGCGCGCGTCGCGCATGAGCAGTTGCAGGCCGGCATCGCCTGCCCCGGTGGCCAGCTGAGCGTGTCGCTGCCGGCCTCGCTGGCCCAGGTATTCGTGCCGACGGTGATCGACGCCTTCCACCGCCGGTATCCGGACATCCATTGCCATTTCGAACTGGGCAATCAGCGTGTCGACCCGATCAGCAGCACCTGCGACATCGCGCTGCGCTTTGGCCAGCAGCCGAGTTCCAGCCTGATCGTCCACGTCATCAGCGCGATGACGCCGCGCCTGTATGCCTCCGTCGACTATCTCGATAGACACGGCGCACCGCGGACGCCGGCCGACCTGGCCAGGCATCAATGCCTGGTCGGCGCGCCGACAGGCGAGTTCCAATGGGTATTGCGATCAGAAGCGCGGGAGGAGAGGGTGCGCGTATCGGGCAAGGTGGCGGCCAACGATTCCGGCATGATTCGATCCTTGGTCCGCGCGGGAGTCGGAATCGGGCCCCTCTTGAAGTTCGAGGCCGGGGGAGCCAGCGGCGGCGACAAGATTGCCCATGTCCTGGAACGATGGTCCCTGCCGCGGGTTCCCCTGGTCGCCTTGCTACCCACGCGCAAGGTGCCGGCGAGAGTCCGGGCGTTTCTGGATTTCATTCGTCCCAATCTCCAGGACTGCTGAATTCCTCAAGCCGCATCGATGGACATCGCGACGCTGATCACGACCACCGCCGCGATGGAGGCCGCGAACACCCGCCGCGCCCAGCGCGCATCATCGCTGGCCGAGAACCCGGCCAGCGCGGTTTTCAGCCAGTAGAGGCCGCTCAGCAGCACCGCTGAGATGTAGAGATTACCCACGTATCCCAACGCCGGGAGCGAAAGCGCGGCCGCGAGAAATGCGGCGATGTACAGGACGATGCGTCTCTTCGCTTGAGGTCGTCCCTTCACCCGGGGCAGGACGGGGATGGACGCCGCTTCGTAATCCTTCCATCTGAACATGGCGATGGCATACGAATGAGGCATTTGCCATATCCCGAAGATCACGAAGAGCGCGACGGCCGCCGTGTCGATGGTTCCGCGCACCGAACAATAGCCCACCACGGGAGGGATCGCTCCCGATATGCTGCCGACCAGGGTGGCGTGGACCGATCTGCGTTTCAGGAAAAGCGAGTACAGGCCGACATAGACGATGTATCCGATGAGCATCAGGCACAGCGGCTCGATGCGATGCGTCGCGGCATACAGGAGCGAGAACCCGATGAGCGCCAGAATACAGGTGAAGGCGAGCGCCGCCCTTATCGAAATGCTCCCGGTGGCCATCGGCCGCGCATGGGTGCGTTCCATGAGCCTGTCGATGTCGCGGTCAATCACGTTGTTGGCGGCGCATCCGGATCCGATCACGAGCGCGGCGCCAGATATCACCAGTGCAAGGTGACTTGCCTGCACGACGCCTTGCGATGCGAGCAAGTAGCCTCCAGCGAGGGATATGAGATTGCCGGCCACGATGCCTGGCTTGGCCAATTGGAGATAGGTTCGATACATGAAATTGCGCCGCGCCGAGTTGGCGCCCCAGGCTTTATAGCCGTTGGGGACTGGTGCATGACAGTGAAGTTTCGGACATGGATCCCGCAGATCCTGACGTCTTGCAAAACCGATGACCGTGGAGGGCAGCTGACCGCTGCGCGTCGTAGCGGGACGCTCGCGCTATCCCGCGGATCAAAGCAAAAGGCCGCGTTCCCCCGACAGGAAACGCGGCCCCACTCAGCGGCGCCGACGAATCAACGCCGGCCCCGCCCCTCAGTGCATCTGCCCATACTTCCCGGCATTGAAGTCCTGGATCGCCTCGACGATCTCGGCCTGCGAGTTCATCACGAACGGGCCATACCCCACCACCGGCTCGTCGATCGGCTCGCCGCTCAGCACCAGGAACACGGCGTCGTTGTTGGCTTCGACCGTGATCTCGTCGCCGTCCTGCGAGAACAGCGTCAGCTGCGCGTCGCGCGCCACGGCGTCGCCATTGACCAGCACCGTGCCGCGCAGCATCACCAGCATGCTGTTGCGGCCCGCCGGGATCGCGAAGGTCGCGCGCTTGCCCGCGGACAGGCGCACGTCCCACACGTCGATCGGCGTGAAGGTGCGCGCCGGACCCGTCTGGCCGCCGTAGCTGCCGGCGATGACGCGCAGCGAGCCGGCGCCGTCGGGCAGCGACACCACCGGGATATCCGCATTCAGCAGGCTCTGGTAGCCGGCCGGCGCCTTCTTGTCCTTGGCCGGCAGGTTGACCCACAGCTGCACCATCTCCAGCTCGCCGCCCTTGCGGGTGAACGCGGGGGAGTGGAACTCTTCATGCAGGATGCCCGAGGCGGCCGTCATCCACTGCACGTCGCCGGGCCCGATGACGCCGCCGTTGCCGGTGGAGTCACGATGCTCGACCTCGCCGCTGTAGACGATGGTCACGGTCTCGAAGCCGCGGTGCGGATGCTGGCCGACGCCGCGCGGTTGCGTGGCCGGCGTGAATTGCGCCGGCCCGGCGTAGTCCAGGAGCAGGAACGGGCTTACGTTCTTGCCCTTGTCGTTGTAGGAGAACATCGAGCGCACCGGAAAGCCGTCGCCCACCCAGTGGGGACGCGGGCTGGCATGCACACCCAGAATCTTCTTCATGATCGTCATTCCTGTTGCGCGGCCCCTGCGGGGCCGTTCGTCATATCTATCAAGATAAGGGCGGGACGCCGGTTGCGGTAGTCCCCCCTATTGATAAGCACCGTTCCAGGAATAGGACGCTGACTGCCGTACGGGTATCCTTGCACCATGCCACCTCAAGCCGATACCGCCGGGACAGCGCGATCCCTCCACGTCCAGAGCTTCGCCCCGGTCGCCGCCGCCGACGCCCGCATCCTGGTGCTGGGTTCCATGCCCGGCGTCGCCTCGCTCAGGCAGGCGCGTTATTACGCCCATCCCCGCAACGCCTTCTGGCCCATCGCCGCCCAGGTCCTCGGCTTCGACCCCGCCGCCGACTACCCCGCGCGCCTGCAGGCCCTGCAACACGCCGGCATCGCCCTCTGGGACGTGCTGCAGGCCTGCGAACGCCCCGGCAGCCTCGACGCCGACATCCGCGCAGACACCCTGGTCCCCAACGACTTCCCGGCGTTCCTCCAGGCCCACCCGCACCTCATCCGCATCTGCTTCAACGGCGCCAAGGCCGCCACCCTCTACCGCCGCCACGTGCTGCCGCGGCTGGCAGACCACCCGTTGCAGTACGTCGACCTGCCATCCACCAGCCCGGCGCACGCGGCCGCGTCGTTCGAGAAGAAGCTGGCCGCCTGGCGCGAGGCGCTGACGGTGCCCGCCTGATCCTGCGTCCGGGGCGCCGGCGCAGCCGGTGCCCCCGAGGTGCAGCCGGTCAATCCTGCGGGCCGCGACTCCCTGCGCCAGCGGCTGAAGAGCCGGGCGGGAAAGCGGCGCCTTCGGCGCCGGACGCCGCACGATCGGCCGCGCGGCGGGCCTGCGCCAGGCTGGCCTGGACCTGTTCATGGACGGGACCCTCCGGGTCGACCAGGGGCAGCAGGCGTTCCCAGTAGCCAATGGCCCCGTGGAAGTCACCGCGGAAAAACGCGCGGGTGCCGGCCAGGGCCAGGCCTTTCACGTCATCGGGCGCGAGCGCCAGCAGCCGGTCGATCAGGCGGTCGGGTTCGCCGGCAAAATCCCCGTCCGCCGCCGTGGCCAGCAGGTCGGCCCATTCTCCCAGCACGCCGGGATCTTGCGGCGCGCGGGCGCCGATGCGGGCCCAGGTTGCCGCGCCGCCGGCGAAATCACCCAGCGAGGCGTAGGTGTGGGCCAATGTCGTCCAGCCGGCAATGTCGTCCGGGTGGGCTTGCAGGTGTCGGATCAAGCCGGCCAGCCGTTGGGCCACGGGATCGCCGGCGTCGTCGCCGGCGCCGGCGGGGATCGACGCATCCGGGCCGGCATCCGCTGCAACCAGGGCGGATGGCGTGCCGAGCGCGACATACAGGCCGACGCTGGTCGCGCCCAGCCCCAAGGCCACGGCCAGCGCCCAGCGTGGCGCGGGCCGGGTGTCGCGGCTGTCCGGCGCCGGGCGTCCTTCGCGCAGGGCGCGCCGTTCGATCTCGGCGCGCGCCAGGGCATAGTGGTCCGGCGCGATGCGCCCGCAGGCATGGTCGGCCTGCAACTGTGCCAGTTGTTCGCGCAACACCGCCAGCGCTGCCTGCGCCTGGGGCGGACCGTCGCGGCGGCCGGTGGCAGGCGGCGCCAGCAGGGGCGGCAGCACGAACAGCAGCGCGACGGCGACCATGCCGGCCGCGAGGATCCAGAACAGGGTCACGGCGCGCGCTCCCGGTCGGGCGGGAACGGGCCGGCGCCTTCGGCAGGCTCGGCCAGCAGGGCCCGGGCTGCTTGCGCCTGCCGCGCTGGCAGGGGCGGCTCGGGCGTGCGGGCATGACGCCGCAAGCGCCACAGCAGGCCCCCCATGGCGCCGGCGAGCAGCACGCCGGGCCCGATCCAGAGCAGCGCGGTGCGGGTCTTCAGCGGTGGGCGGTAGAGCACATAATCGCCATAACGCGACACCAGGAACTGGCGCACCTGGACGTCGCCCTGGCCCGCCTGGAACAGGCGGCGCACTTCGTCGCGCAGGTCACGCGCCAATGGCGCGCGCGAGTCCGCCAGGGATTCGTTCTGGCACACCAGGCAGCGCAGGTCGCGCGTGAAGGCCTGGACGTGCGCCTCCAGGGCGGGGTCGGGCGCGGCGGCGGGCGCTTCGCCGGCCACGGCCCGGGCCGCGATGACCAGCGCCAGCCCGATGCCGCGGCAGGTCGCCTGCAGACCGCTGGCCAAGGCGGCCCGTGCGGTTGCGGGGCGGGAGATGTCAAGGTTCATTCAGCGCCTCCCGCGCCCGGGGGATCAGGATGTTGTCGAGCACGTCCTGCGTGACCGGCCCGACGTGCTTGTAGCGGATGACGCCGCGGGCGTCGATGAGGAAGGTCTCGGGCACGCCGTAGACGCCATAGTCGATGCCGAGCTTGCCGCCGGGATCGACCACCGTGGCGGTATAGGGGTCGCCCAGGCGCGCCAGCCACGTCCGGGCGGCGCTGTCTTCGTCCTTGTAGTCCAGCCCGACGATGGCGATGCGGCCTTCGCGGGCGGCGCGCAGCAGCACGGGGTGTTCGGCGCGGCAGGCGACGCACCAGCTGGCCCAGACGTTGAGCAGCCAGACCTGGCCGCGCATGTCGTCCAGCCCGAACCGGCGGTCGGGCGCGTCCAGCCGTGCCAGGGTGAAAGGCGGCGCGGGCTGACTCACCAGGGGCGAGGGCAGTTCGCGCGGGTCCAGCCCCAGGCCGACGGCGAGCATGGCCGTCAGCCCGAGGAACAGCAGCAGGGGCACGAGGGATCGGAGTTTCATGGTTGTCCGCCTTCGGGTGGCTGGGGGGAGGCCGGGGGCGCGGCGTCGCGCCGCGACGCCGGCTTGCGGTAGCGGCGGTCGCCGGCGGCGGCCAGGCCGCCCAGGATCATCAGCGCGCAACCGGCCCAGATCCAGCTGATGAACGGTTTGTGGAACAGGTTCACGATCCAGCCGCCGTCGGGCAGGGCCTCGCCCAGGGCGGTGTAGAGGTCGCGCAAGGGGCCGACGTCGATGGCCGACTGCGTCATCGGCATCGCCTGCGCCACGTAGCGGCGGGTTTCGGGTCGCAGCGTGGCGACATGCTTGTCGCCGCGCGTGACATCGAGGGTGGCGCGCGCGGCGATCCAGTTGGGGCCGGCGACCTGCTCGACCCCGCCGAAGGTGAAGGTGTACCCGGCCAGGTGGGCGGTCTGGCCGGGCAGCATGCGCACGTCCAGCTGGGACTGGAAGCTGTTGACCATGGTGACGCCGACGATGAACACGCCCAGGCCGAGGTGGCCCAGCCACATGCCCCACCAGCCTCCGGGAATGCCGCGCAGGCGGGTAGCGGCGTCGGCCCGGCCGCCGCCGCGCAGGCGCTCGCCCAGCAATTGCACACTGCCCAGCACGATCCAGGCGGCCAGCGACAGGCCCAGGCAGGTGCGCCAGGTGAGGTGCCCGAGCCCGTAGCCCAGCGCCGGGCCCAGCAGCATGCTGGCGAGCGCGGCCGGCCCCAGCCGGCGCGCCAGCCGTTGCCAGGTGTCGGCCTTCCAGCGCGCCAGGGCGCCGGGCACCAGGAGGATGAGCACCGGCGTCATCAACGGCACGAAGATGGTGTCGAAGTAGGGTGGACCCACCGAGATCCTGCCCAGTCCCAGGGCGTCCAGCAACAGCGGGTACAGGGTGCCGAGCAGCACCGCCGCGCAGGCCACGGACAGCAGCGCGTTATTGGCCAGCAGGGCGGCGTCGCGCGAGACCAGCTGGAAGTGGCCGCCGCCTTGCAGCCGCGGGGCGCGCCAGGCGTACAGCAGCAGCGATGTGCCGACCACCGCCGCCAGCAGGCACAGGATGAACAGGCCGCGCGCCGGGTCGGTGGCGAATGAGTGCACCGAGGTGACGACGCCGGACCGCACCAGGAACGTGCCAAGCAGCGACAGCGAGAAGGTGCCGATCGCCAGCAGCACGGTCCAGCCGCGGAACGCGCCGCGCTTTTCCGTCACGGCCAGCGAATGGATCAGCGCGGTGCCCAGCAGCCAGGGCATGAACGAGGCGTTCTCGACCGGATCCCAGAACCACCAGCCGCCCCAGCCCAGCTCGTAATAGGCCCAGCTCGATCCCACCGCGATGCCGGCGGTCAGCAGGACCCAGGCGGCCACGGTCCAGGGCCGCGACCAGCGCGCCCAGGCGGCGTCGAACCGCCCCGTCATCAGGGCCGCGATGGCGAAGGCGAAGGCAATGCTGAAACCCACGTAGCCCAGGTACAGCAACGGCGGGTGGATGATCATGCCGGGATCCTGCAACAGCGGATTCAGGTCGCGGCCCTCCTGCGCCGCGGGCAACAGGCGCGCAAAGGGGTTGGAGGTCAGCAGCGTGAAGGCGGTGAACCCCGCGCTGACCGCGCCCAGCACGCCCAGGACCCGCGCCGTGAACGCCTCGGGCAGCGCGCGGCTCCAGCGCGTCACCGCCGCCGTCCATAGCGACAGCGAGACGATCCACAGCAGCATGGAGCCCTCGTGGTTGCCCCAGACCGCGGTGATCCGGTAGATCAGCGGCGTGCGGGTGTGGCTGTTGTCGGCCACCAGCCGCACGGAAAAATCATTGGCGATGAACAGCAGGTGCAGGCAGGCGTATGACAGCAGCACGAACAGCAGTTGCCCGCGCGCGGCGCCGCGGCCGACCGCCATCAGCGCGGCGCGGCCGCGCCAGGCGCCATACAGCGGCACGATGGCCTGCACCAGCGCCAGCGCGAAGCCGAGCATCAGGGCAAAGTGGCCGACCTCGGCGATCATGGCCGCACCGTCCTGCCGGCGTCGTGGGCGCGCTCGATGGCGTCGCGGACCTCGATCGGCGTGTAGTTCTCGTCATGGCGGGCGAGCACGCTGGTGGCGGTGAACACGCCGTCGGCGTCCAGCGTGCCCTGGGCTACCACGCCCGTGCCTTCGCGGAACAGGTCGGGCAGGGCGCCGCGATACACCACCGGTACGTCGTGGGCGGTGTCGGTGACGATGAAACGCACGCCCAGGCCGTCGGCGTGGCGTTGCAGCGATCCGGCCAGCACCATGCCGCCGACGCGGAACAGCCGCTGCCGCGGCGCCTCGCCGCGCGCGATTTCGCTGGGCGTGTGGAAGAACACCAGGTTCTGGCGCATGGCCGTCAGGATCAGGGCGGCGGCCGCGCTCAGCAGCGCGAAGGCACAGAGCAGCAGGAACAGGCGCCGGCGGCGGGGTGTCGTCATGCGGTTCCTCCGTCCTGCCGTTGCCGCCTGGCCGCCGGGCGGGTGGCGCGATCGAGCGCGGCCAGGCGTTGCAGCGCGCGGCGGCGCCGGCGCGCCAGCGATGCGCATTCGGCTAGCACCAGCAGGGCCAGCGCGCCATAGCTGCCCCAGACGAAGCCGGCGCGCCCGCCCATGTGCCAGAACGCGGCCCAGGATTCCCAGTGCATCATGCCGGCTCCTTGCGTGTCACCGCCTCGCGGCGCGCCAGGTCGCGCACCCAGCCGGCCGGCCATTCCCGTTCCAGCACCAGAACGCGGGCACGCGCCAGTGCGACGGCGGCGGTGTAGGCCCACGCGGCCAGCGCCATCAGCAGCATGGCGGCCAGCATGGTCGTCGCCATGGACGGCGCGCGGGTCAGGCTGACCGAGGCGCCCTGGTGCAGCGTGCTCCACCAGGACACGGAGAAATAGATGATGGGTACGTTGATGGCGCCCACCAGCGCCACCAGCGCCCCGGCGCGGTCGCCGCGATGGGGATCGACGGTCAGGGCGGTCAGCGCCAGGTAGCCCAGGTACAGGAACCCCAGGATCAATTGCGAGGTGAGCCGCGCGTCCCAGACCCAGTAGGCGCCCCAGGTGGGCCGGCCCCACAACGCGCCGCTCCAGAGCGCGACGAAGCAGAACAGTGCGCCGGTGGGGGCCAGCGCGCGCGCCATGATGAACGACAGGCGGGTGCGCAGGATCAGGCCGAGCGCGGACCAGAACGCCATCAGCAGATAGATGAACAGCGACATCCACGCGGCGGCGACGTGGATGAAAATGATGCGGTAAACCTCGCCCTGGGTGGCGTCGGTGGGCGCGACGAAAAAGCCGATCGCCAAGGCGCAGGCGCCGAGCACGGCGGCGAGCGCGGCGCACCAGCGAACCAGCCTGCCCGCCAGCGGATAGAAGGCCTGCGGCGCGGCGAACCGCAGCAGGCGCGTGGCGCGGCGGGCGGGGGGAGTGGGCGGCATGGCAGGCATCCTCATTCTTCGACGGCGAAGCGCAGCGCCAGGACACAGGCGGGCGGGGCCAGCGCCAGCGCCGCCAGCAGCGCACCGCCAAGCAGCAGGAACGCCGTCGTCGGCGCCTGGTCGGTGGCACAGGAGGCCACCGAGCCCGCGCCGAAGATCAGCACCGGCACGAACCAGGGCAGCAGCAACAGCGCCTGCAGCACGCCGCCGCCGCGCACCCCGAGGGCGAGCGCGGCGCCGATCGCGCCGACCAGGGCCAGTACCGGCGTTCCCAGCGCGAAAGATAGCGACAGGGTCAGGCGGGAACACTGACCCAGGTCAAACAGCAGGCCCATGACGGGCGCCACGGCCACCAAAGGCAGACCGGTTCCGATCCAGTGCGCCGTGATCTTGGCCAGCACCCAGAGCGTGGCGGCGCCCGGTGAAAGCAGCAGTTGTTCGAGCGTGCCGTCGGCGTGGTCCTGCGCGAACAGCCGATGCTGCGACAGCAGGGTGGCGAGCAGCGCGGCGACCCACAGGACGCCCGGCCCGAGCGTGCGCAACAAGGATGCATCGGCGCCGACGCCCAGCGGGAACAGGCAGGCGACCAGCACGAAGAAAAGCAGCGAGACAATGACGTCGGCCCGGCCGCGGCCCAGCAGCAGCAGGTCGCGCCGCAGGACGGCGAAGAAGGGGCTGGCCAGCCACGTCATGGCGCGTCCGGACCGAGATCGAGGGTACGCACCGGACGGTCGAAGGCAACCTCCTGGTGCGTGGTCAGGAGAACGCGTCCGCCGTTATCGCAATGGCTTGCCAGCGTCCGCGTCAGCGCCGCCACCGTGGCCGCATCGAGCAGGTTGAAGGGTTCGTCCAGGATCCACAGCGGCCGCGCCGGACGCAGCGACAGCCGCGCCAGCATCACGCGGCGCCGCTGGCCGCGCGAGAGGACGCGCGCCGGCAGGTCGAGCATCGCCGCCAGGTCCATCTGGCAGAGGGCGTCGCGACAGGCCGCCGCGGAGACGGCATCGGCCTGGGCCTGGCACAGGAAGCGCAGGTTCTCGAGCGGAGTCAGGGAGTCGGCGAGGGCGTCGGCATGGCCCAGGTAGAGCAGATGCTGGCGGAAGGCCGGCCCCAGGCGGTGGATGTCGATCCCGCACCAGCGCACCGTGCCGGCGTCGGCGCGCGCCAGGCCACACAGGATGCGCAGCAGGCTGGTCTTGCCATGGCCGTTCGGCGCGGTCACGCGCAGCAGTTGCCCCGCGGGCAACTGGAACGACACGTCTTCGAACAGAAGACGGGTTCCTTTCGAACAGGTGAGCCCTTCCGCCTCAAGCATGGCCGGTGCCCATCCAGATACTCATGACAACAATCCCCGCTGCATCAAGGGCGGCGCGAAGCCGATAACGGGATGGGATATTAATGACTCCGGACCGCGGTTTTGCGCGGCCGCGGCGCATTTCGATTTATGTCGGACGCGTTTACCGTCCCGGACATCGCGATGTCGATTGCCACGCTCCGGTGTGCGTTTTTGGGGCGTATCCCGGCCGCGGCTTCAGATCGGTCTGAGTAATGCGCGCCGCGGCGCGCGCGGCATGGGGCACTTGACGGAGATCAACATGCGGGTGCCGGTCGCGCGTCGATCATGGAAAGGCATCGAACCGCCAGCGGCCCTCGCGGGACTCGCGGCCTTGCTTTAGTCGCGGCGCGGTTCGAGGCGGTAGTCGTTCATCTCCAAATCGTTGTATCCCGTGAAAAACAAACCCAAGCACAGTAGTAGTGGTGGTGGGGCCGAGTGGACGAAGTTCCTCTCGCTGGCCTTCGTGGCGTGTCCCGTCGTGGCGTTTCTGATGATCTGCGTGTACGGATTCATCGTGTGGTTCGGCCAGATCCTGTTCTGGGGGCCGCCGACATGAATGCGTGGTCCGAGAAAAACGCAGCCTGAGCCATCGACATGAAAAATCCCTTCAAGATCGCTAAATCCGTCTTCCAATGGACGGGCGCGCTGTTGCTGCGCCCCGCCACCCGCATCGGCCTGGGCGTGCTGGTCATCGGCGGGTTCCTGGGCGGCGTGACGTTCCTCGCGCTGTTCAACACCGGCATGAACGCCACCAATACCGAGGCGTTCTGTATTTCCTGCCACTCGATGCGCGACACCGTGCTGCCGGAGCTGCAGCAGAGCGTGCACTGGAAGAACCGTTCGGGCGTGCGCGCCCACTGTCCGGACTGCCACGTGCCGCACGACTTCACTTCCAAGGTCGCGCGCAAGATGCAGGCCTCGCGCGAAGTGCTGGGGCACCTGATGGGCACGATCGGCACGCCCGAAAAATTCCAGGAACATCGCATCGTGCTGGCCACGCGCGAGTGGGCCCGCTTCAAGGCCAACAATTCCAAGGAATGCCGCAATTGCCATGATTACGCCAGCATGGATTTCGACAAGATGCGGGTGACCTCGCAGACCACCATGCACGGCGCGGCCGAGCGCAATGCCAGTTGCGTCGACTGCCACAAGGGCATCGCGCACCGGCTGCCCGAGGTCAAGTCACAGGGCAATCCGGCGCTGGCGGCGCTGACGGCCGGCGCTCGTGGCGCGGCCATCGACGCCGGCCACGATTACTACAGCGTCATGCCGCAGCCGATCTACGCGGACGAGGGGCTGGCCCGGGAAATCGGCGCCATCGAGATCGCCACCGGCGTGAAGGTGCTGCAGAAGAACAAGGACGCGGTGCAGGTCGAGTTGCAGCTCTGGAGAAAGAACAAGGGCTACGCCCGGGTGCTGTACGGCCGGTTCGGCCTGAACATCACCAGCGCCGTGTTGAGCCAGGAGGTGTCGCGCGACGAGAGCGTGGTCCATGTGGTCGAAAGCCGGATCGACGACGTGACCGGCCTGCAATGGCAGAAGATCGCCGCGACGGTGTGGCTGCGTGGCGGCGGCCTGGTCGATGACGTCGGGCCGATCTGGGCCGTGGCCAGGAAGAGCTATTCGCAAAGCTGCAGCGTCTGCCACCGCCAGCCGAACGAGGCCTCGCACGACGCCAACCAATGGCCCGGGCTGTTCGGCGGCATGGTCGGCTTCACCAACATGGACGACCAGACCGCCAAGCTGGTCCTGAAATACCTGCAACTGCATTCCTCCGATTTTGCTGCAAAGGACAGTGTGGCCGCGGCCCACTGAGAAAGACATGAAACTCTCCCGTCGTCGTTTCCTGGGCGGTGTCGCCGCCTCGCTGGGTTCCATGGTGGTGCCGCCGCTGCTGCGCAATGGCCGGGTGCTGCGCGCCGCCACGCTTGACGAGGAGGGCGCCGGAGCGGGCCGCTGGCGGTTCTCCGGCGCGCACTGGGGCGCATTCCGCGCCCGGGTCGTGGCCGGCCACGTGGTGGAAATCAAGCCCTTCGAGTTCGACAAGCATCCGACGCCGATCCTCGACGGCACGCTGGACGTGCTGTACAGCGCCTCGCGGGTGCGCTATCCGATGGTGCGGCTCGACTGGTATCGCAAGCGCGGCGCGGCAGGCCAAGCGCTGCGCGGCGACAACCGCTTCATCCGGGTCGGCTGGGACGAGGCGCTGGACCTGGTCTACCACGAGCTCGAGCGGGTGCAACGGGACCACGGCCCCTGGGCGCTGCACGTGGGCAACGTCGGCTGGCGCTCGGTGGGGCTGATGCACAGCTGCGGCAACCACATGCTGCGCGCCATGGGCATGCACGGTTACAGCGTCGGCACGGCGGGCGACTATTCGACCGGGGCTGGCCAGACCATCCTGCCCTACGTGCTGGGTTCGACCGAGGTGTATTCGCAGGGCACGTCCTGGGACATCATCCTGAAGGAAACGCGGGTGCTGGTGTTCTGGGCCAGCGATCCGATCAAGAACCTGCAGGTCGGCTGGAACACCGAAACGCACGAGGCCTATGCCTATTTCGAGCAGCTCAAGCGGAAGGTCGCGAACCGGGAAATCACGGTGATCTGCGTCGACCCGGTGAAAAGCAAGACGCGCAATTACCTGGACTGCGAACACCAGTACGTCAACCCGCTGACCGACGTGGCCTTCATGCTGGGCATCGCCCACACCTTGTGGAAAGAGAGCCTGTACGACACCAAGTTCCTCGAGACCTATGCGGTGGGCTTCGACGAGTTCATCGCCTACGTCGAGGGCAAGACCGAGGACAAGATCGAACGCACCCCCGAATGGGCCGAATCGATCTGCGGCGTGCCGGCGCAGCGCATCCGCGAGCTGGCGCGCCTGATGGCGGCCAATCGCACGCAGCTGATGTTCGGTTGGTCGATCCAGCGCCAGCAGCATGGCGAGCAGCCTTACTGGATGGGGGCGATCCTGGCCGCCATGCTGGGCCAGATCGGCCTGCCCGGCGGCGGCATCAGTTATTCGCACCACTACAGTTCGGTGGGCGTGTCGGCCTCGGGCGCCTCGATGCCGGGCGCGTTTCCGCTGAACCTGGATACCGGCCGCAAGCCGCGGCACGAGAACGACGATTACCAGGGGTACAGCGCCGTCGTGCCGGTGTCGCGGGTGATCGACGCATTGCTGGAGCCGGGCAAGGAAATCAATTTCAACGGCCACAAGGTCAAGCTGCCGCCCTACAAGGTGGCGATCTTCTCGGGCTGCAACCAGTGGCACCGGCAGCAGGACCGCAATCGCATGAAGCGCGCCTACCAGGAACTGGAAACGGTGGTGGCCATCGACTACAACTGGACCGCCACCTGCCGTTTCGCCGATATCGTGTTGCCGGCCTGCACGCCCTACGAGCGCAACGACATCGATGCCTACGGTTCCTATTCGAACCGCGGGGTGATCGCCATGCACAAGCTGGTCGATCCGCTGTACCACTCGCGTTCGGACTTCGACATCTGGACGGACTTCTGCAAGCGCATGGGCCGCGACGTGGAATACACGCGCAACATGAGCGAGATGCAATGGGTCGAGTCGCTGTACGAGGAGTGCCGCAAGGAGAATGCCGGCAAGGGCTTCGACATGCCGCCTTTCGCGCAATTCTGGGAGCAGGGCTACGTGCTGTTCCCCGAGGGCAAGCCATGGGTGCGCCATGCCGATTTCCGCGCGGATCCCGAGGTCAACGCGTTGGGCACGCCGTCCGGGTTCATCGAGATCTACAGCCGCAAGATCGCCGGCTTCGGCTACCGCGACTGCAAGGGGCATCCGGTCTGGATGGAAAAGGCCGAGCGGTCCCACAACGGCCCGTGCTCGGACAAGTATCCGCTGTGGCTGCAGTCGGCGCACCCGGATACCCGCCTGCATTCGCAGACCTGCGAATCGCCCACGCGGCGCGCCACCTACACCATCCAGGGGCGCGAACCGGTCTACCTCAACCCCGATGACGCCCGCCGGCGCGGTATCAGGCATGGCGACCTGGTGCGGGTGTTCAACGACCGTGGCCAGTTGCTGGCCGGCGCGTCTCTTTCCACCAACTTTCCCCCTGGGGTGGTGCGCATCCAGGAGGGCGCCTGGTATGGGCCGACCGGGCCGGAGATCGGCGCGCTGGACACCTATGGCGATCCCAACACGCTGACGCTCGACATCGGCACCTCGGAATTGGCGCAGGCGCCGAGCCCCAATACCTGCCTGGTGGAAATCGAACCGTACAAGGGCGTGGCGCCGCCCGTGACCGCGTTTGGCGGCCCGATCGAGGTGGACATCGATGGCAAGGCGCTGGTCCGGCATTGAGGCCGCGGCCGGCGCGATGTGGCTGGCCGGAGTGAACCCTGTGATTTCATGGAGCGCGCGTTGAACGGTGCATTATCGGACCCGGATTGGGGCGCGGCCTGCCAGATGCGGTCGCAGCTGTATGGGTGGTTTTCCACCGTCTTTGCCAGGGAAATGGAGCCCGACGCGATGGCGTTGTGCCTGCAGGGGGGCGCCGAGCATTTGCTGGCGGTGTTCAAGGCGCTCGGGCTGGGCCGGCGGGCCGATGCCGTGGCCGCCGTGTTCAAGGCGTGGGCGGGACACTCCGACGCGCCGCTGGAGAACGCGGCCGACTTCGCCGCGCTGTTCCTGCTGGAAGGCCGGGGGGCGCCGATTCCCTACGCCTCGCATTACCTGGAAGGGGGCGGGCAACTGTACGGCGAATCGGCGCGGGTGATGCGCGCGTTCCTGGTGTCCAGCCAGTTGCAGCTCGACGCGCAGTTCAAGGAGCCCGAAGACCACATTGCCGTCATCCTGGGGGTGCTGGCGCGCTGGAGCCGGGAGTGCGGGCGGGCGGATGATGTTGCCGGCTGCGCGAGGGAGCAGGCCGTCTATCTGGACGCCGCGCTGATGCCCTGGGTGGGGCAGTGGCAGGCCAGGATGGATGCCGTGGACACCTTGGCGTTCCGCTTCTATCCGGCGGTCGCGGCGCTGCTGGTCGCCTTTGTTCACCTGGATCGGGACTACCTGGGGTCTTTCGAGGCAGGGGGTTAGGGAGGGTCTGATATAAACCCGTCCCCCATTGATCGGCATCAACTCTCTATATAACTAAAAGCGATAAGTTAATGGCACAACGACATAATTCGCGGAGAAGTCTGTGCCTCACCCCCCACCCGAAGTCCCCCTCCCGGGCAAACGCGGTTTCCTGAAAAACCTGCTCGGCCTGAGCGCCGCGGCCACCATCATCCCCATCCGTGCCGAAGCCGGCACCGGCATCAACCAGCAACCCCCCCGTCGTCCCGGCATCCCCGGCAAGCGCTATGGCATGCTCGTCGACCTGCGCAAATGCATCGGCTGCCAATCCTGTACGGTCAGCTGTTCGCTCGAGAACCTGCCGCCCGTCGGCCAGTTCCGCACCACCGTCCTGCAATACGAAGTGCAGCCCGACAGCGGCGGCCCCTGTGCCATGGTGATGCTGCCGCGCCTGTGCAACCACTGCGACAACCCGCCCTGTGTGCCGGTCTGTCCGGTGCAGGCCACGTTCCAGCGCGAAGATGGCATCGTGCTGGTCGACAACCAGCGCTGCGTCGGCTGCGGCTACTGCGTGCAAGCCTGTCCGTACGACGCCCGCTTCATCAACCACGACACCCAGACCGCCGACAAGTGCACCTTCTGCGAGCACCGGCTCGAAGCCGGCCTGCTGCCGGCCTGTGTCGAAAGCTGCGTGGGCGGCGCCCGCGTCATCGGCGACCTGAACGATCCGGACAGCGCCATCTCGCGGCAGCTGGCCGAGCATCGCGCCGACATCAAGGTGCTCAAGCCCGAGATGAAGACCGACCCCCACGTCTATTACATCGGCCTGCCCGATGCCTTCGTGCACCAGATCGATGGCCAGGCCGGCGTGCGGCTGGCCGGCGGCCATTGAGAAGGGGACCACCATGCAGATCACCGAATTGCTGACGCCGGTCTACGACGCCGCCTGGCTGCCGTGGGCCGTGCAGTACTTTTTCCTCATCGGCATCGCCGCCACCGCGGCCTTGACCGCCGCCGGCGCCGCTTTTGGCGAGGCCGGATCGCCGGCGCGCCGCCTGCTGCCGGCCGCGGTCACCGTGTTGCTGGTGTGCGCCATCGCCGCGCCCGTGTCGCTGTTGGCCGACCTGCACCAGCCGGGCCGCTTCTGGCATTTCTATACCCGCCTGACGCCGTGGTCGTGGATGTGGCTGGGCGCGCTGCTGCTGCCGGTCTTCACCGGGCTGGCGGTGCTGTTCTGCGCCGCCTGGTGGTGGGGGCGCATGGTCTGGGTGCGCCTGCTGGGCATCGCGCTGGCGTTGTCGGCCGTGTCGATCCTGGTCTACACCGGCGCCGAAGTGATGGTGCTGCGGGCGCGGCCGCTGTGGCACACGCCGTTCCTGCCGCTGAATTTCGCGCTGACCGCGTGGCTGGGGGCGCTGGGGGCGATGTTCCTGGTGGCGCGCTGGCTGCCGGGCGGCCTGAAGGCGCTGCCGGTCGAGCTGTTGCGCCGCCTGAGCGTGACGGCGGTGGTGATGATGCTGATCGGGGCGGGCGCCTGGGTGCTGCTGGGCCTGTTGGGCCAGGACCCGTCGTTCGACGCCGCGCTGCGCCTGTTCGGCGGCTTCCCGGTGTGGCGCGCCAGCCTGGCGGGCGCCGTGATCACCGGGCTGTGCATGATCGCGCTGCTGCAGCGCGCGCCGCGCACCCTGGCCGCGCCGCTGCCGTCGGCCGCGCTGGCGCTGACCATGCTGGCGGCCGCCTGGATCTTCCGCTGGGTGGTGTTCATGAGCGTGCAGGGCGTGCCCAAGTATGGCGCCGGCCTGTACCTCTACGACATGCCCTGGGGCAGCGACGGCCTGCTCGGCATGATCGGCGTGCTGGGCCTGTGCGTCGCGCTGGTGGCCGCCGTGACCTACGCGCTGGAACTGTTCCCGGCCCGCACCCGCGGCCTGGCGGCCTGACGCCGCCGGCCCGACACGAATTCGCATCGAGATGACCATGGACAAGCAACACCAAGACGATACGCCCGACGCCCACGCGGACGGACCCGATCAACCCGACAACGCCGCGCGCCGCAAGCTGATCGCGCGCGGCGGCGTGGTGGCCGGTGGCCTGGCCGCCTTCGCGGCCGGCTACGGCGAGACCGTCGCCAAGGCCGTCAAGGGCCTGGCGCAGGGCACGGCCGGCGTGCCCACCGCGCATGCCGTGCGCGGCAATTCGCTGACGCCGGAATTCCGCATCGACGCGGTCACGGGCCTGCTGTCGACCCAGCCGGGCCAGACCGTCAGTCCCTCCAGCTGCCTGGGGTGCTGGACGCAATGCGGCGTGCGCCTGCGCGTCGATACCGCGACCAACCGCATCCTGCGGGTGGCCGGCAACCCCTATCATCCGCTGGCCACCACCCGGCCGGCCGCGATGGACACGCCGGTGCGCGAGACCTACGCGCAACTGGGCGGCGACGCCGGCCTGGAAGGGCGCGCCACGTCCTGTGCGCGCGGCTCGGCCATGCTGGAGCAGATGCACAGCCCGTACCGCGTGCTGCAGCCGCTCAAGCGCGTCGGCGGCCGCGGCGAAGGCAAGTGGCAGACGATTTCCTTCGAGCAGCTGGTGCAGGAGGTGTGCGAGGGCGGCGACCTGTTCGGCGAGGGCCACGTCGAGGGCCTGCGCGCGATTTTCGACCGCGACACGCCGCTGGATCCGGCCAACCCGGAGTACGGCGCCAAGGTCAACCAGTTCCTGTTCACCGATGCCTCCAACGAAGGCCGCACGCCGCTGATCCAGCGCTTTGCCGGCCAGTCGTTCGGCACCGTCAACTTCAGCAACCACGGCTCGTATTGCGGGCAGAGCTTCCGCGTCGGCGCGGGCGCGGCGCTGGGCGACCTGAAGGGCATGCCGCACGGCAAGCCCGATTGGGACAACGCCCGCTTCGGCCTGTTCATCGGCGCGGCGCCGGCGCAGGCCGGCAACCCGTTCCAGCGCCAGGCGCGCCAGCTGGCCGAGGCCCGCACCCGGCCCGAGGAAGCCGGCTTCACCTATGTGGTGGTGTCGCCGATGCTGCCGGCCTCGTCCAGCCTGTCGGCGGGATCGGGCAATGAATGGGTGCCGGTCAATCCGGCCAGCGACCTGGCGCTGGCGATGGGCCTGATCCGCTGGATCCTGGACCACGAGCGCTTCGATGCGCGGGCGCTGGCGCAGCCCGGCCCGGCAGCGATGAAGGCGGCGGGCGAGGCGGCGTGGACCAATGCCACGCACCTGGTGATCGCCGAGCCCGGCCATGCGCGCCTGGGCAGCTTCCTGCGCGGCGCCGACCTGGGCTGGGCCAAGCCGGCCGACGCCGGCGACAAATGGGAAGACGTGTACGTGGTGCGGCGGGAAGACGGCACGCTGGCGCCGCATACCGGCGAGCTGCCCGCCACGCTGTTCGTGGACGAGGCGGTGGCGGCGCCGGGCCTGGCGCGCGCGCCGGCCACGTTGCGGGTATGCAGCGCGCTGGCGCTGCTGCGCGACGAGGCGCGGCGCAAGTCGCCGCAGGAATACGCCGCGTTGTGCGGCGTGCCGGCGGCCAAGATCGCCGAGCTGGCCGAGCGCTTCACCAGCCACGGCAAGCGCGCCGTGGCCGATGCGCACGGCGGCACCATGAGCGGCGCGGGCTTCTACACCGCCTACGCCATCGCCATGCTCAACACGCTGGTCGGCAACCTCAACGTCGAGGGCGGCCTGGTGCTGGACGCCGGCCCGTTCCCGCCCTATGGCGCGGGGCCGCGCTACAACATCGCGGGCTTTGCCAACCGCGCCACGCCCAAGGGCGTGGGCCTGTCGCGCAACCGCTTCCCGTACGAGAAGTCGAGCGAGTTCAAGCGCAAGCAGGCCGCCGGCCAGCCGGTCTATCCGGCCGCCGCGCCCTGGTATCCGGCCACCGGCGGCCTGAGTTCCGAGATGCTGGCGTCGGCGCTGGCGGGCTATCCGTACCGCGCCAAGGTCTGGTTCAACCACATGAGCAACCCGATCTACGGCATCGCCGGGTTGAAGAACGTGCTGCTGGACAAGATGAAGGATCCCAAGGTCCTGCCGCTGTCGGTGTCGATCAATCCGTTCATCAACGAGACCAATGCGCTGGCCGACTACATCGTGCCCGACACCGTCACCTACGAAAGCTGGGGCGTGTCGGCGCCGTGGGCGGACGTGGTGGCCAAGGCCTCGACGGTGCGCTGGCCGGCGGTCGAGCCCACGGTGACGCGCACTGCCGACGGCGCGCCGGTGTGCCTGGAATCTTTCCTGATTGCCTGCGCCAAGCGGCTGGGCATGCCGGGCTTCGGCGCCAACGCCATCGCCGACGCGGACGGCAACCGCTATTCGCTGGACACGGCCGAGGACTTCTTCCTGCGCGGCATCGCCAACATCGCCTTCGGCGCTGGGCGGCCCGTGCCCGAGGCCAGCGACGACGACCTGGAACTGACCGGCGTGGCACGCTACCGCGACGTGCTGCAAGGCAAGCTCAAGCCCGGAGAGTGGCGCCGCGTGGCCATGGTGATGAGCCGCGGCGGGCGCTTCGACCGCATGCCGGATGCCTGGAACGACGCCGGCCAGACCCGCCAGGCCTGGGCCAAGCCGTTGCAGGTGTGGAGCGAGGAACTGGCCGGGTTCCGCCACGCCATGACGGGCGAGCGCTACAGCGGCTGCCCCACCTGGTATCCGGCGCGGCTGGCGGACGGGCGCGACGTGCGCCAGCAGTATCCGCGGGCGGACTGGCCGTTCCTGTTGAGTTCGTTCAAGTCCAACCTGATGAGTTCGATGTCGATCGGGGTGGACCGTCTGCGCCAGGTGCATCCGCACAATCCGGTGTCGATCAACCGGCAGGACGGCGAACGGCTTGGGTTGCGCAACGGCGACCGGGTGCGCATCGTCACGCCGGGCGGCGCGGTGACCGGCCTGGCGCTGCTGCGCGACGGCATCCAGCCGGGCGCGGTCGGCATCGAGCATGGCTATGGCCATACCGAGCTGGGCGCGCGCGCCCACCTGGTCGACGGCAAGCCGATGCCGCACGATCCGGCGCTGGCGGCGGGCGTGAACCTGAACGACCTGGGCTTTGGCGACGCGACGCGCGGCGAGCATGCCAACGTCTGGATCGACTGGGTCTCGGGGGCGGCGGTGCGGCAGGGGTTGCCGGCGCGCATCGAAAGGGCGTGAAGTGCCGCGCTAGCGCAGCACGGTGTCGGCCACCAGCTCCAATCCGCTGGTCGGCACGTCGACCTCCACTGGCGTGCCGCCCAGGTCGCCGGCTTGCGGCATGGCCGTGCCCGAGCGGCTGACGCGGATTTCGACGCGCACCCGGCCGGCGCTGGACAGCAGGGCCTGCGGCGACATGGCGTTGCTGTCGTCGAGCGTGAAGGCGCGCGGCAGGTCGGCGGCGCGCAGCCGCAGCACGGCCAGCGGCATGCGCGAGCCCGAGGCGGGCCGCGCCAGGATGAAGACGGTGTCGGTCGGCTGCACCTGGGCCATCAGGGCGGGCGCGATGCGCGCCTGGCCGCTGACGCGGCCCGGGGCGGCGGCCGGGCTGGCGGGGGCGTGGTGGCGGACGTCCGCGGGGGCGAGGATTGCGCCGTAGCCTGGGCCTGGCCCGGCGTCGCGGGCTGCGCGCCACCGGCCGATGCGACCGCGCGCGCCTGGGCGATATTCGATTCGATCTGGCGCGCGGCCTCGGAATCCGGCGGCAGCAGCGCCTGCAGGCGTTGCCAGTATTCCAGCGCCTGGGCGGCGTCGCCGCGCCGCAGGGCCATCATGCCAGCCAGCGCCAGGGCCTTGGGCTGGTCGGGGTTGGCCGCCAGCGCCTGCGCCACCGCGGCGATCGAGGCCGCGTCCGGCGCGCCTTGGTTGGCGGATAGCAGCGCGTCGGCCAGGTCGGCCAGCACCTGCGGCTGCGCCGGCGCCAGCCGCAGCACTTCGCGATAGGCGGCGGCCGCGTCGTCGTAGCGGCCCAGGGTTTCATAGGAACGCGCCAGCGTGTACCAGCCGTCGGCGTCGTCCGGCGCGGCACGCAGACGCTGGGCCAGCGCGTTGATGGCCAGCGCCATGGCGTCGCCGTCGTCGCCGGCGTGCGGTTCGGCGGCGTTGGCCGTGGCCACGGTGGCGGCGGCGCGCGGGTTGCCCAGGTGCTGATAGAGCAGGGCCGCCGCCAGCGGCACCGCCAGGCTCAACAGGCAGGCGACGGCGATGCCGGCGCGCTGGCCCGCGGCCGACGGCGCTGCCGCGCCGCGCCGGGCCAGGTCCTGCAGCAGGTCGCGTTGCAGTTCCTCGTCGGCGCGCATGGCCGCGTCGGCGCTCAGGGCGCCATCGCGCTGGTCGCGCCGCAACTGCTCGCGCTGCGCCAGGTAGAAGGCGCGCAGGCCGGCATCGGCCGCGTTGTCCTCGGCCGGCGGCGGACGGCGCAGCAGCGGCGGCACCAGGCACAGCAGGGTGGCCAGCAACAGCGCCAGTACGGATAGCCAGAGCGCGGTCATGACCCGCTATCCAGGTAGCGCGCCGCGCGGGCGCGTTCGTCGGCGGTCAGCGGCGGCCGGCTGCGGGGCCGCCGCGCGACGGTGCGCCACAGCACCACGAAGCCCAGCACAAGCAGCGCGAACGGGCCCAGCCACAGCAGCCAGGTGACGGGCTTGAAGGGCGGTTCGTAGCGCACGAAATCGCCGTAGCGGTCTTCGAAGAAACGCATGATCTGGGCGTCGCTGCGGCCCTCGGCCAGCTGGCCGCGGATCAGGTTGCGCATGTCGTGCGCCAGCGGCGCGTTGGATTCGGCCAGCGACTGGTTCTGGCACACCAGGCAGCGCAGGCCGTGCGCCAGTTGCTCGGCGCGTTGCTCCAGCGCGGGCGGCAGCGGGGGCGACGGGGCCTGGGCCTGGACGGGCGCCAGCGACCCCAGCGCCAGCAGCAATGCCAGCAGCGGCGCGGCCAGGCCATGGCCCGGGCGGCGCCGCGGCGGCTGGACGCCGCGCCCCTCCTGGATGCCCGGCGATTGCGCCGGGCGCCAGGCCGGGGCGGGCGCGGGATGGAGGGACCGCGCCATCATTGCAACGCCTCGATCATCGGTTGCAGCCGGGTGCGCCAGATCTCCGGCGTGATCAGGCCCAGCTGGCGGTAGCGGATGCGGCCGGCGCCGTCGATGACGAAGGTCTCGGGCACGCCGTACACGCCGTATTCGATGCCGACGCGGCCGTCGACGTCGCTGGCGGACGCAATGTACGGATCGCCGTGGCGGCCCAGCCAGGCCAGGGCATCCTCGGGCTTGTCCTTGTAGTTCAGGCCGTACAGCGGCACGTCGTGGCGCCGCGCCACCTCGCGCAGCACCGGCAGTTCCTCGCGGCACGGCGCGCACCACGAGGCCCACACGTTCAGCAGCCAGACCTTGCCGCGCATCGCTCGCACGTCCAGCCGCTCGCCGGGCGCGTGCAGCAGCGGCAGGCCGATGGCGGGGGCGGGCTTGTCGATCATGG
The DNA here is from genome assembly GCF_016127315.1 of Achromobacter deleyi. Taxonomy (NCBI): domain Bacteria; kingdom Pseudomonadati; phylum Pseudomonadota; class Betaproteobacteria; order Burkholderiales; family Alcaligenaceae; genus Achromobacter; species Achromobacter deleyi. Next base: position 6,129,057 of record NZ_CP065997.1, on the reverse strand, counting down.
CCGAGGGCACGGCGCGCGGATCGCGCGACAGGCCCATGGCCAGGAACACGGCCATGGCCAGGAAGACGGCGAGCGGCACCAGGTAGCGCAGCATCAGTAGCCCTCGCGCGGCGTGGCCGGCACGGGGTCGGCGTGCGACCGGGGCAGCGGCGCGCGCGCCGCTTCCTGGCGGTAGCGCCTGTCGCCCGCCGCCAGCAGGCCGCCCAGCGCCATCAGCAGGCAGCCCGACCAGATCCACGCCATGAACGGCTTGACCTGGATGCGCACCGTCCAGGCCGTGCCGCCGGCCGGTTCGCCCAGGGCCACGAACAGGTCGCGGGTGAAGCCGCTATCGATCGCGGCCTGGCTCAGCGGCATGTCCTGCACCGTGTAGTGGCGCTTTTCCGGGTACAGCGTGGTCGCGGGCCGGCCGTCGGCGCGGGTGACGCGGAACTCGGCGCGCTGCGCGCTGTAGTTGGGGCCGCTGGCCGGCGCCAGCGCGGCGAAGGTGAAGCGGTAGCCGCCAGCGTCCTGCGCCGCGCCCAGGTCCAGCCGCAATTCCTGCTTGACCTCGTAGCCGTTGGCCAGCGTGGCGCCGGCGATGAAGACGCCGATGCCGGCGTGCGCCAGCAGCATGCCGTACCAGGCGCGCGGCTGGCGCCCCAGGCGCCGCGGCCAGTGGCCATCGCCGTCGGTCAGGCGCTGCCAGGCATGCGCCGCCGCGCTGGCGATCGACCAGGCCGCCAGCCACAGGCCCAGGATCACCAGCGGCGAGCCCAGCCGCGCCGGGCCCGGCATGGCCAGCGGCAGCAGCACCGCCGTGGCCACGCTGACGCCGAACGCGATGCGCAGCCGGCGGCCCAGCTCGGGCACCTTGGCCTGCTTCCAGCGCGCCACCGGGCCGACGCCCATCAGGAAGATGGCCGGCGTCATCAGCGGCACGAAGACGGCCTCGAAGTAGGGCGGGCCGATCGAGATCTTGCCCCAGTCCAGCACGTCCAGCACCACCGGATACAGCGTGCCCAGCAGCACCGAGGCGGCCGCCACGGTCAACACCACGTTGTTGGCCAGCAGCAGCGATTCGCGCGACAGCAGCGCGAAGCCGCCGCCCAGGCCGACCTTGGGCGCGCGCCAGGCATAGAGCGTGAGCGAGCCCCCCACCACCAGCGTCATGAAGCCCAGGATGTAGAGGCCGCGCCCGGGATCGACGGCGAAGGCATGCACCGAGGTCAGCACGCCCGAGCGCACCAGGAAGGTCCCCAGCAGGCTGAGCGAGAACGCGCAGATGGCCAGCAGCACCGTCCAGCTGCGGAACGCGCCGCGCCGTTCGGTGACGATGAGCGAGTGGATCAGCGCCGTGCCGGCCAGCCAGGGCATGAAGGAGGCGTTCTCGACCGGGTCCCAGAACCACCAGCCGCCCCAGCCCAGCACGTAATAGGCCCAGGCGCTGCCGAGCAGGATGCCGATGGTCAGGAAGGTCCAGGCCGCCAGCGTCCAGGGCCGCACCCAGCGCGCCCACAGCGCGTCCAGCTCGCCGGACAGCAGCGCCGCGATGGCGAAGGCGAAGGCGACCGAGAAGCCGACGTAGCCCATGTACAGCATGGGCGGGTGCACGATCATGCCGGGGTCCTGCAGCAGCGGGTTGAGGTCGCGGCCGGCCATGGCCGGCGGCATCAGGCGCTCGAAGGGGTTGGACAGGAACAGCAGGAACAGCAGGAAGCCGGCGCTGATCCACCCCATCACCGCCAGCACCCGGGCGAGAAAGGCCAGCGGCAGGCGCCCGCTGCGCAGCGCCACCGCCAGCGTCCAGGCGCTCAGCAGGTACAGCCACAGCAGCAGCGAGCCTTCGTGGCCGCCCCAGACGGCGGCGAAGCGGTAGGCGGCGGGCAGGTCGGCGTGCGAGTTGGCGGCCACGTACAGCACCGAATAATCGTTCTGCAGGAACGACCAGGCCAGGCAGCCGATGGCCACGGTGGCCAGGCCGAACTGCGCCACGGCGGCGGGTCGCGCCACCGCCATGCCCGGCCGCCAGCCCGTGGCGGCGCCGAGCAGCGGCAGCGTGCCTTGCACCAGCGCCGCCAGCAGCGCCAGGATCAGGCTGAAGAGGCCGATTTCCGGGATCATCGCGCGTCCGCCCGCGCCGCGTTGGCGGTGGCGCCGGCCGCGGCCCGCTTGAGCGCGTCGGCGGCTTCGGGCGGCATGTAGTTCTCGTCGTGCTTGGCCAGCACTTCGGAGGCCTGGAACACGCCGTCGGCGTCGAGCTTGCCGGCGGCCACCACGCCCTTGCCCTCGCGGAACAGGTCGGGCAGCAGGCCCTGGTAGGTCACGGGCACCGCGTGCGCGGTGTCGGTGACGATGAAGCGCAGCTTCAGCCCGTCGCGCTGCACCGAGCCTTCCTGCACCAGGCCGCCGACGCGAAAGCTGCCATGGGTCGGCGCCTCGCGCGCCGCCACCTGGGTCGGCGTGAAGAAGAACACCAGGTTCGATTGCAGCGCATTGAGCACCAGCGCGACGGCCGCGGCCAGCAGGCCCAGGCCGCCCAGCAGCGCCAGCACGCGGCGCCGGCGCGGACTCATCGGCCGCCTCCGGCGTGCAGGCGGGCGGCGCGGCGGCGCGCCCGCGCCCGCCGCCACAGCGTGCCGGCTTCCCAGGCGATCAGCGCCAGCGTCACGCCATAGGCGCCCAGCAGGTAGGGGCCGTGGCCCTGCAGCGAGAACAGCGCGTCCCAGCTCATCGGCGCTCCCGGGGCGGTTCGGTCGAGGCCGGTTCGCGTTCGGCGATGATGCCGCGCACCCGCGCCAGCGACGCGGCCGCGCTGTACAGCCAGAATGCCGCCACCATCAGCAGCATGGCCGCCAGCATGACGCGCGCCATGCTGGGCGCGGTGGTCAGGTTGATCGAGGCGCCCTGGTGCAGCGTGCTCCACCAGCGCACCGAGAAATAGATGATGGGCACATTGACCACGCCGGCCAGCAGCAGGATGGCGCCGCCGCGGTCGCCGCGGCGCGGATCGTCGCTGGCCGCCTGCAGCGCCATGAAGCCCAGGTACAGGAACAGCAGGATCAGTTCCGAGGTCAGGCGCGCGTCCCACACCCACCAGGCGCCCCAGGTCGGCTTGCCCCACAGCGCGCCGGTCCACAGGGTCAGGAAGGTGAACAGCGCGCCGGTGGGCGCCAGCGCCCGCATCATCATGAACGACAGCCGCGTCTGCAATATCAGGCCGAGCGCGGCGTACAGCGCCATCACCAGGTACAGGAACATCGACATCCAGGCCGCCGCCACGTGGATGAAGAGGATGCGGTAGACCTCGCCCTGCTGGCTGTCGACCGGGGCCTTGACCAGGCCCACGTAGAGGCCGGCGGCGGCGAACAGCGCCGCGGCCAGCGCCAGCCACGGGATCAGCCGGCCGGCCAGCGGATAGAAGCGCTGCGGCGCGGCGTAGCGCAGCCAGCCGGGGCGCGCGGGCGGGGTTGGCAGCAGGGTCAGATGCGGAGGCGAATGCATGATGGCCGGTCCTCAGTCCAACGCCACGCGCAGCGCGGCCGAGGCGCTCCACGGGCACAGCAGCAACGCCAGGCACAGGCCGGCGCCCAGCAACGACAATTGCGGGCCGGCGCCCAGGCCGGCATGCACCGCGGCCACCGCGCCGCTGCCGAAGATCAGCACCGGCACGTACAGCGGCAGCACCAGCAGCGGCAACAGCGCGCCGCCGCGCAGGCCCAGCGTCAGCGCCGCGCCCAGCCCGCCGACCAGCGCCAGCGTTGGCGTGCCCAACAGCAGCGACAGCGCCAGCACGCCGATGGCGCCCGGCGTCAGGCCGAACTGCAGCGCCAGCACCGGGCTGGCCAGGATCAGCGGCAGGCAGCTGCTGAACCAGTGCGCGGCCAGCTTGGTGGCCACCAGCACGGGCAGGGGATGCGGCGACACCAGCAGCTGTTCCAGCGCGCCGTTGTCGTAGTCCTGGGCGAAAGGGCGTTGCAGCGTCAGCAGGATGCCGAGCAGGGCGCAGACCCACAGCACGCCGGGGCCGATGGCGGCCAGCAGCGCCGGGTCGGGGCCGATGGCCAGCGGGAACAGCGAGCCCGCCACCACGAAGAACAGCGTCGCGCCCAGCGTTTCCGCCGGCCGCCGCCAGGCCAGCCGCAGTTCACGGCGCGCCAACTGCCACAGCGTTGCCAGCATCGGCGTAGTCATCCATGTCCAGGGTTTGCATATCGGCGAAGGCCAGGCCGGGTGGGCGGTGCGAGGCCACCACGGCCAGGCCGCCGCCGGCCAGGTGCGCGGCCAGCGCCTGGTCCAGCAGGTCGAGGCTGGCGGCGTCCAGCCCCGCGTCGGGTTCATCCAGCAGCCACAGCGGCTTGCCCGCCAGCACCGTGGCCGCCAGCGCCAGCCGCCGGCCCTGGCCCTGCGACAGCCGCGCCGCCGGCTGCTCGGCGCAGGCTTCCAGACGCCAGGCGCGCAGGGCCGGCCCGGTGTCGATGGCGGGCGCGCCGGCTATCGCCAGCGCATAGCGCAGGTTGTCGGCCGCGCTCAGCTCGCCGCACAGGCCGTTGCCGTGCGACAGGAAAGCCATCCGCGCGTGATAGGAGGCCGGGTCGCGGCGGATGTCGCGGCCGCGCCATTGCACGCCGCCGGCCAGCGGCCGCAGCAGGCCGGCCAGCATGCGCAGCAGGCTGGTCTTGCCGCTGCCGTTGGCGCCGCGCACCCGCAGCAGCTGGCCCGGGGCCAGCGCCAGGTCGATCGGGGCCGCCGCGCCGCGCCGGCCGACCAGGCCGACCGCGCGCAGGCCGGCGTCCGCCGTGGCGGTGTCGCTGTCCGTCCCGGCGCTGTCCGCCGCGGCGCCGGCCAGGGCGGCGAAGGGCGGCTCAACGGGCCGCATGCGGGCCGTCCGGGCCGTTCAGGCCGGGCACCGACGACAGTTCGCCGGGCGGGATGTTGGGCAGCTTGTGGGCGATGCCCTTGTGGCAGTCGATGCAGGTCTTGCTCTTGTCGGCCAGGTAGGTCGAATGCATGTTCTGCGCGCGCACGCTCTGGCGCGTGAAGTCCATGTAGTCGTAGTTGTGGCAGTTGCGGCATTCCAGCGAATCGTTGGCCTTGAAGCGGGCCCACTCGTGCCTGGCCAGTTCCAGCCGCTTGTCGACGAATTTCTCGCGCGTGTCGATGGTGCCGAAGATCTTGCCCCAGACCTCCTTGGACGCCTGCATCTTGCGGGCGATCTTGTCGGTCCAGTTGTGCGGCACGTGGCAGTCGGAACACAGCGCGCGCACGCCGGAACGGTTGGTGAAGTGGATGGTGCCCTTGAGCTCGGCGTAGACGTTGTCGCGCATCTCGTGGCAGCCGGTGCAGAATTTCTCGGTGTTGGTGAACTCCATGGCGGTGTTGAAGGCGCCCCAGAACAGGATGCCGCCGATGAAGCCGCCCACCGTCAGGAAGCCCAGGCTGAAGTGCACGCTGGGCCGGCGGATGATGTTCCAGTAGCGCTTGATGAGTTTGACCATGGCGGTTCCCCGTGCCTTACTTCTTGCCGGACGCCGGGGCGGAGAGGCGCTTGAGGATCACGTCGATGTCCTGGTAGGTATTGGACACCAGCGGCTTGGCCTCGGCCTGCGGCACGTGGCACTGCACGCAGAAGTAGCGCCGCGGCGAGACCTCGGCCAGCACGTTGCTGTCGCGGTCCATGTAGTGGGTCACGCTCAGCGGCGGCGCCTGGGTCTCCTCGGTGTTGACGCGGGCGTGGCAGGCCAGGCAGCGGTTGAAGTTCTTGTCGATCTGGTAGCCGTCGATGCTGTGCGGGATGGTGGGCGGCTGCATCGAATAGGTGCGCATCCGCTTGATGTCCTTGTTCTCGATCGGACTGATCAGCGGCGGGTCGGTCTCGTCGGCGATGGGCGTGGGGCCGCGCATCGGGTCCTGCACCTCGAGCGGTGGCGCGGCCCAGGCCGCGATGCTACAGGCTGCGCACAATACGAAAGCGAGAGCGCGTCGGTTCATGGCTGTCTCCGGTGCGCGCGTCAGACCTTGACGATCTTGACCGCGCACTTCTTGAAGTCGGTCTGGAACGAGATCGGGTCGGTGGCGTCCAGCGTGACCTTGTTGATCAGCTGGCCGGCGTCGAACCACGGCACGAACACCAGCCCGCGCGGCGGCTTGTCGCGCCCGCGGGTCTCCAGCCGGGTGCGCATCCTGCCGCGCCGCGAGATGATCTCGACCTCGACCCCGCGCCGCAGGCCCATGGCCTGCGCGTCGTCGGGGTGCATGAAACAGACCGCGTTGGGAAAGGCCCGGTACAGCTCGGGCACGCGCCGCGTCATCGAGCCGGAATGCCAGTGCTCCAGCACCCGCCCGGTCGACAGCCAGAACGGGTATTCCTTGTCCGGCGACTCTGGCGGCGGCTCGTAGGGCAGGGCGTAGATGATGGCGCGGCCGTCCGGGTTGCCGTAGAACTCGAAGCCGGCGCCCGGCTTCACGTACGGATCGCTGCCCTCGCGGTAGCGCCACAGCGTTTCCTTGCCCTTGACCACCGGCCAGCGCAGCCCGCGCACCTCGTGGTAGGTGTCGAACGGCGCCAGGTCATGGCCGTGGCCGCGGCCGAACTCGGCGTATTCCTCGAACAGGCCCTTCTGCGCATAGAAGCCGAAGGCCTCGGCCTCCTGGTTGGCGTAGTCCTTGTCGCGCTCGGTGTTGGGATAGCGGTTGACCTTGCCGTTGGCGAACAGCACGTCGAACAGGGTCTTGTCGCGGTATTCGGGCTTCTTGGCCAGGAGGTCGGCCGGCCAGACTTCCTCGACCTTGAAGCGCTTGGAGAACTCCATCAGCTGCCACAGGTCGGAACGCGCCTGGCCCGGCGCGTCGACCAGCTGGTGCCAGAACTGCGTGCGGCGCTCGGCGTTGCCGTAGGCGCCTTCCTTTTCCACCCACATGGCGGCCGGCAGGATCAGGTCGGCCGAGATGGTGGTGACGGTGGGGTAGGCGTCGGACACGACGATGAAGTTGTCCGGATTGCGGTAGCCCGGCAGCCCCTCGTTCATCAGGTTGGCGGCCGCCTGCATGTTGTTGTTGACCATCACCCAGTAGGCGTTGATCTTGCCGTCTTTCAGCATGCGGTTCTGCAGCACCGCGTGCGCGCCGACCTTCTCGGGGATGGTGCCGGCCGGCAACTGCCAGATGTCCTCGGCGTGGGCGCGGTGCTTGGGATTGGTCACCACCAGGTCGGCCGGCAGCCGGTGCGAGAACGTGCCCACTTCGCGCGCCGTGCCACAGGCCGAGGGCTGCCCGGTCAGCGAGAACGGGCTGTTGCCCGGCGTCGAGATCTTGCCCGTCAGCAGGTGGATGTTGTAGACCATGTTGTTGGCCCACACCCCGCGCGTGTGCTGGTTGAAGCCCATGGTCCAGAACGACGTCACCCGCAGCTTGGGGTCGGCGTACAGCTCGGCCAGGTCCTGCAGCGATTTCTTCGGCACGCCGGTCAGCTTGGCGGTGTAGTCCAGGTCGTAGCGCGACACGAACCTGGCGAACTCGTCGAACGTCATCGGCTTGGAGCCGCCGGCATCGCCGGCATTTTTGGCCGCCTGCTGCAACGGGTGGTCGGGCCGCAGGCCGTAGCCGATATCGGTATTGCCCTCGCGGAACACCGTGTGCTTGTCGACGAACTCGCGGTTCACGCGCTTGGTCTGGATGATGTGGTTGGCGATGTAGTTCAGGATCGCCAGGTCGGTCTGCGGCGTGAAGGTCAGCGTCAGGTCGGCCAGCTCGTACGAGCGGTGCTCGAAGGTCGACAGCACCGCCACCTTGGTCTTGGGCGCCGACAGCCGCCGGTCGGTGACGCGGGTCCACAGGATCGGATGCATCTCCGCCATGTTCGAGCCCCACAGCACGAACACGTCGGCGTTTTCGATATCGTCGTAACAGCCCATCGGCTCGTCGGCGCCGAAGGTGCGCATGAATCCCACCGCCGCCGACGCCATGCAGTGGCGCGCGTTCGGGTCCAGGTTGTTGGAGCGGAACCCCGCCTTCATCAGCTTGAGCGCGGCGTAGCCTTCCCACACCGTCCACTGGCCCGAGCCGAACATGCCGACGGCCTCCGGCCCCTTGTCCTTGAGCACGCGCTTGAACTGCTCGGCCATCACGTCGAAGGCCTGGTCCCACGACACCGGCGCGAACTCGCCATCCTTGGCGTACTTGCCGTCCTTCATGCGCAGCAGCGGCTGCGTCAGCCGGTCGTTGCCATACATGATCTTGGACAGGAAATAGCCCTTGACGCAGTTCAGCCCCTTGTTGACCTCGGCATTGAAGTCGCCGTGCGTGGCCACCACCTGGTTGTCCTTCACCGCGACGTTCACGCCGCAGCCGGTCCCGCAGAACCTACAGGGCGCCTTGGACCACTTGAGCTTGGCGGCCTCCGACTCGGTCACGATGTTCTGCGTGTAGCCCACCACCGGAATCCCCGCCACCGTGGCGGCCGCGGCGGCGGCGGACTGCTTGATGAACTCCCTACGGGCCATTGCCATCGTCGATCTCCTCGTTCATCGCGGCCAGCGTGTCGGCGTGCTGGTACACCAGCGCCGATGCCAGCACGCCATCCAGTCGCTGGATCTGCGAGATCCGCGCCATCATGTCGTCAGTGGAGGGGGCTTCCAGCGTCACCACCAGCTTGCCCGTCTCGGACGCGCCATGGATCTCGGCGCCCGCGATCGCGAGCACCGCACGGCGCACCTCGTCCAGCCGACGCGGCGTGGCATGCACGACCAGGCTGGCGATATGCAATTCAGGGGAAACCGGCGCAGCGGCCGGCAGGGAAGGAGGCGCGGACATGAGGGCGGTTCCGTCGGTACGCATCAGCTGCCCGGAGGACCGGCAAACAACTGATAGAACCAGACAATGAAACCGTAGCCCGCGACGATGATCACCGTAAGAACGGGGGCCATGACCGCCGTCAGGAACAGAAAACTGCGCAGCTCCTGCGGCTTCGTGTAGCCATCAGACTCGTTTGACACACACCACCTCACCAGACAGTCGGGGTATTGCGTTTAACGTGCGGATGTCGAAGTTTTTAGCAGATGCCTTTTCAACACGCAATGTTGCAGCACAGCGCAAAACCCCGCGCCGCCGCTATGTACTTATATATATTGCGCAACCCAACCCAGAAAGAAACACCCCCCTAAAAACACCCCGGCACAAGCCACCGCACAAGTCACCGAACAAGCCACCGCGTAAGTCAGCGTGTAAGTCAGCGTGTAAGTCAGCGTGTAAGTCAGCGTGTAAGTCAGCGTGTAAGTCAGCGTGTAAGTCATCGAGGGCCGCGCAGGGCGGCCCTCGATGACGGGCAATACAAAGTCTTCCAGCAAAAAAATCCCGCCAAAAGAACGCCAGGATCCCTCGTCGTCCCAGCTCCCCAAGGCCAGCAAGAACTGTAGCCAGGGGCGTCGGCCCCCCGGCGGGCGCGGCCGTCCAGGGGGTGCCCGGCGGAATCCGAAGGCAGGCGCCGCAGGCGCCAACGAGGATGAGCGCGGGGCAGTCCGGCCCCCGCGGGCCGGACCACCCCCGGAGGCCGCGCCCGCCGGGGGGCCGACGCCCCTGGCGGCCCAAGCAAATTGCCCAGAGCGAGCAATCAAAAACGGGCAATCAAAGAAAGACAATCAAAGACGTGCAATCAAAGACCAGGCCGATCGGATCACCTACCCGCAACCAGGCCTCGACACATCGAGCGCAAACCCAGCCGTTAGGCAACCGCCCCATAGATCCGCCGCGCCTGCGCAGCATCCGCCAGCGGCCGCCCCAAAGCAATCGCCCCTTCCACCGCCTGCCGCACCAACTCCCCATTCCCCGAAGCCACCGCCCCATCCCGCAGCTTCAAATTATTCTCGAACCCCACCCGCATATGCCCCCCGAACGCCGCCGCCGTCGTCACGCAGGCATTCTCCTGCGCCCCGAACGCGCACACCGCCCAGGGCAGCGAGTGGTCATACGCCGCCAGGAACGGCAGCAGGTCATAGGCCGACGACGTCTGCCCCACGCTATAGCGCCCCAGCACGAACAGCACCGACCATGCGCCCGGCGGCACCAGCCCCCGCGCCCGCAGCGACAGCCAGCGCCGCACGTCGCCCTCGTCGTACAGGATGATCTGCGTCATGATGCGCCGCTCGGCCACCCAGGCCAGGAACGCCGCCAGCTCGGCCTCCGCGATCTCCGGCACCGCGATCTCGCGCAGGCCGATCGACACCGCCTCCGGTTCCAGCTCGCGCACCAGCGCCATCTGCTCGGCCGCCTGGTACACGCCCGCCGCTTCGCTCGTCACCTGCACCAGCAGCTCGTCGCCCACCGCGCGCCGCACCGCCGCCAGCGCGTCGCGGTACGCCTGCGCGTCCAGCAGATGGCTGCCGTCCGGCTTGCGCACGTGCATGTGCATCATCGCCGCGCCCGCGTCCAGGCAGGCGCGGGCCTCCAGCGCCAGGGCCTCGGCCGTCAGCGGCACCGCCGGATGGTCGGCGGCCTTCTTGTAGGCGCCGTTGGGCGCCACCGTCACGATGACGGGCGACTCGGCCAGGGCCGGACGGGGAATGTTCACGGCGCTCACGGCTGGATCTCCGGCAATTCCGGCGCGATCAGGTCCAGGCCCGCGCGCAGCAGCCGGTCATAGCGCGCGCGCTCGGCGGCGATGGTCTCCGGCGTCCAGGCGTAGAAGCCTTCGCCCGCCTTCATGCCGTAGCGGCCGTCGGCGGCGCGCTCGGTCAGGCAGCGCGCCGGGTGGTCGTCATTGCAGAACGTCGGGTACATGGTCGCGCCCGCCGCCGCGTGCACGTCGATGCCCGCGTGGTCGCGCTGCATCACCGGCCCGGCCGCCAGGAAGCGGAAGCCGAAACCGAAGCGCACCGCCGCGTCCACGTCCTCGGGCGAGGCGATGCCGCGGTCGATCAGGTTGAACGCCTCGCGCGACAGCGCGTGCTGCAGGCGGTTGGCCAGAAAGCCCGGCAGGTCCTGGCGCACCTTCACCGGCACGCTGCCGCAGCGGCGCATGAAGGCGATCAGCGCATCGGCGCGGGCTTCGTCGCTGGTCTCGGCCATCACCACCTCGACCAGCGGCACCAGGTGCGCCGGCATGAAGAAGTGCAGGCCCAGCATGCGTTCGCGCGTGGCCAGCCCCTGGCCGATGGCGCTGATCGGGAAACTGGAACTGTTGCTCGCCAGGACGGCGTCGGGCCGCGCGTGGCGCACCAGCTCGGCGAACAGCGCCTGCTTGATGTCGAGCCGTTCCGGCACGCATTCGATCACCAGGTCGACGCTGGCCCAGTCCACCTGGTCCAGGCTGGCCGCCGTGGCCAGCTGCGCCACCTGGGCCTCGCGGCCGATGGTCTTGAGATTGTCGGCCACGCGCGCCGGCAGCGCGGCCGCGCGCGCCGCGTCCGGCTCGATCACCGTCGTGCGGCAGGCGGCGCGCGTCAGCACCACCGCCACGTCGGCGCCCATGGTGCCGCCGCCCACCACCACCGCATGCGCCGCGCCCGGATTGGGCAGGGCCTTCGCGTCCGTCTGCATGGTTTGCTCCTTGTTCTGAAACCGCTGTTGCATCTGCGCTTGTGTCTGCGCCTGTGTCTGTATTGGGCGCCGAGTGTAGAGAAGCTTGTTTGATTGATGAATCAGATTTTTTGGATAGAATGATCGATAAATCGGATCAATGGACAAGGCGCCCGGCGGCATGCAGATCAATCTTTCGATGCGCGACATCGACACCACCCTGGTGCTGGGCCGCACCCTCAACTTCCGCCAGGCGGCGGCGCAGCTGCACCTGTCGCAGTCGGCCCTGTCGACGCAAATCCAGCGCATCGAGGACGCCCTGGGCGTGCGGCTGTTCGACCGCACCACCCGCACCGTGCGGCTGACGGCGGCGGGCGAGGTCTTCATGCAGCAGGCCGCCGCCCTGCAGGTGGCGTTTCGCGACGCCATCGCCGCGGTCAGCGGCATCGCCAGCGCCGAGCACGGCCAGGTGTCGGTGGCGGCGCTGCCGTCGCTGGCCGCGCGGCTGCTGCCGCGGGTGCTGATGGCCTACCGCCAGGCGCACCCGCAGGTGGCGCTGAAGGTGCGCGACACGCTGTCGGGTCCGGCCTTCGACCTGGTGCGCGCCGGCGACGTGGACTTCGCCCTGACCGCCGCCGACCCGCAGCACGCCGACCTGCATTACCAGCCCTTGATGTCCGACAGCTTCCTGCTGCTGATTCCCGAGGCGCACCCGCTGGCGCGCGCCAAGGGGCCGCTGCGCTGGGCCGACACGGCCAGCGCGGCGCACGTGTCGATGGTGCACCCGAGCAGCGTGCGCCAGTACACCGAATGGGCTTTCCTGCAGAACCGCATCCGCTTCACGCCGGCCTTCGAGGCCGAACACCTGACCACCATCGTGGCGATGGTGGAGTGCGGTTTCGGGGTGGCGGCGCTGCCCGAGATCGCGGCGGGCGCGGTGGCGCAGAACGGCATCGTGCAGCGGCCGCTGACCGGCCCGGTGGCCGAGCGTTCGATCGGGCTGGTGACGGCGCGCAACCGCAGCCTGCCGCCGGCGGCCGCGGCGCTGGTGGCGCTGCTGCGGCAGTACCTGGCGGACGAGGCGCGTTGAGTTCGCGGCGGGGGTGATCGAGGCGAGCGGGCGGCGTCCGGAAATCGCGGCGCAGTATGCCGGCCGGCTCAGGCGCCCGGCGTATCGGTGTCGCGCGCGGTGCGGCTCAGGCGCCGCGGCGCGCCTGTTCCGACGCCAGGTAGGCGTCGCGCGAGGGCAGCAGGTGCTCGCGGCACAGCGTCATCAGCGCCGTCCGGTCGCCATCGCGCAGCGCGTGGATCATGGCCCAGTGCTCCTGGCGGGCGCGTTCGCGGTAATTGGCGGCGGCCAGCGAGCCGAAGCGGATCGGGTGGGTGCGGCGCGCGTATTCCTCGATCGCCTGGCCCAGCACCGCGTTGTCGAGCAGGCCGAAGAACTCGCGGTGAAAGCGCTGGTTGCTGCGGAACACGCGGCGCGCGTCGCCCTCGGCCACGGCGGCGTCGTGTTCGCGCTGCACCGCGGTCAGCGCCGCCAGCCGCGCCGGCGGCACCGGCAGCGGCATCAGGCTGGCGGCGTGCACCTCCAGCACTTCGCGCAGCGCATACAGCTCCAGCACCTCGCGCGCCGAGAAGGCCCGCACCACCGCGCCGACGTTGCGCTTGCGCTCGACCACGCCCAGCAACTCCAGCTCCACCAGCACCTGGCGCACCGCGTGGCGCTTCATGTCGAAGCGCGCCATCAGTTCGTCCTCGGTCAGCCGCTCGCGCGGATGCAGCCGGCCGAAGACGATGTCTTCCTCCAGCGCGGCCACGGCCGCCGCCAGGGCGTCGGGCGCTTGCGGTTCGAGGGCGGCGGGGGTGATGGCGTTCATGGGCGTGGCGGGAAGGTTATTGCTTGGGCACGGTGTCGCGGGTGGCGCTGGCGCGCAGGAAGTCGAAGTCCACGCCCTGGTCGGCCTGGGTCACGGTCTGCAGGAACAGCTTGCGGTAGCCGCGGTCGGCCGCCGGGCGTTCGACCGGGCCGGCGGCCATGCGGCGCGCCAGCTCGGCCGCGTCGATCAGCAGGGCGATTTCGCGCCGCGCCACCGACAGGCGGATCCGGTCGCCATTTTGCACGTAGGCGAGCGGTCCGCCAATCGCGGCCTCGGGCGTGACGTGCAGCACGATGGTGCCGGCCGCCGTGCCGCTCATGCGGCCGTCGGAAATGCGCACCATGTCCTTGACGCCGGCGCGCGCCAGCTTCTTGGGGATCGGCATGTAGCCGGCCTCGGGCATGCCGGGCGCGCCGGTGGGGCCGATGCGCTTGAGCACCAGCACGTCGTCGGCGGTCACGTCCAGCGCCTCGTCGTCGATGCGGCGGGCCATGTCCTCGGCGTCCTCGAACACCACCGCGCGGCCCTCATGCTCCATCAGCTTGGGATTGGCGGCCGACTGCTTGATGATGGCGCCGCCGGGCGCCAGGTTGCCGCGCAGCACGGCCAGGCCGCCCACCGGATAGATCGGCGCGGCGACGCTGCGGATCACGTCCTGCTTGAACGGCGCGGGGGCGTCGTCCAGCTCCTCGCCCAGGGTGCGGCCCGACACCGTCAGCGCGTCCAGGTGCAGCAGCGGGCGCAGCTCGCGCAGCAGGGCCAGCATGCCGCCGGCGTGGTGGAAGTCTTCCATGTAGTGCTGGCCCGAGGGCTTCAGGTCGACCAGCACCGGGGTCTCGCGGCTCATGCGGTCGAGCCCGGCCAGGTCGATGCCGATGCCCAGGCGGCCGGCGATGGCGGTCAGGTGCACGATGCCGTTGGTCGAGCCGCCGATCGCCAGCAGCACGCGCAGGGCGTTCTCGATCGACTTGCCGGTGATGATGCGGTCGGGCGTCAGGCGCGAGGCCGCCATGGCGACGGCGGTGGCGCCGGTGCGCTCGGCCACGCGCACGCGGTCGGCGGTGACGGCGGGGGCGGACGCGCCGCCCGACACCATCATGCCCATCGCCTCGGTCAGGCAGGCCATGGTGCTGGCGGTGCCCATCACCGAACAGGTGCCGACGCTGGCCACCAGCTGGTTGTTGACGTCGGCGATCTCGGGCGCGTCGATCTCCTCGGCGCGGTAGCGGCCCCAGTAGCGGCGGCAGTCGGTGCAGGCGCCGACCCGTTCGCCGCGGTGCGAGCCGGTCAGCATCGAGCCGGTCACCAGCTGGATCGCGGGCACGCCGGCGGACGAGGCGCCCATCAGCTGCGCCGGGACGGTCTTGTCGCAGCCGCCGATCAGCACCACCGCGTCCATCGGCTGGGCGCGGATCATTTCCTCGGTGTCCATCGACATGAGGTTGCGCAGGTACATGCTGGTGGGCTGCGAGAAGCTCTCGTGCACCGAGATGGTGGGGAAGTCCATCGGCAGGCCGCCGGCCAGCATCACGCCGCGCTTGACCGCCTCGATCAGTTGCGGCGCGTTGCCGTGGCACGGGTTGTAGCTGCTGCCGGTGTTGACGATGCCGATGATGGGACGCGCCAGCGCGTCGTCGGACAGGCCGGCGCCCTTGATGAAGGCCTTGCGCAGGAACAGCGAAAAGCCGGTGTCGCCGTAGTTGGTGAGCCCGCGCGCCACGCCGGTGCTGCGCTCGCCGTCGCTGTCGAAGGGGCCCTTGGCGGGCTTGCCGCCCTTGGTCTCGTCCGTCATTTTTCTTCCCGATAATATTATTGATAATCCAGGATCGAGATCATATCCACCCTTGGAAATGGCATGCAAGGGTTTACCGTTGAAATATTTATTGATCTTGAAAAAAGATCAGTCGATAGAAAAATTCTGATTCATCAATCAAGAATGGCCTCCTACACTGGCGCCGTTGACGAGCCGGGCGTCCGTTCCATTCCTATACCCATCCCGGCAGGAGACCTACATGTCAGACCTGCGTCTGCGGCCCCGCCGCGCCTTGCTGCTTTCCCTGTTGGCCTTGTGTACCGGCGCCGCCGCGCCGGCCCTGGCCGCCGACGCGTACCCCGACAAGCCCATCCGCCTGATCGTGCCGTACCCGCCCGGGGGCGCCACCGACGTGATCGGCCGCGTGCTGGCGCAGGAGCTGACCGGCGCGCTGGGCCAGTCGGTGATCGTCGAGAACCGCGCCGGCGCCGCCGGCAACATCGGCGCCGACCAGGTCGCCAAGGCGCAGCCCGACGGCTACACGCTGCTGATGGGCGCGCTGACCAGCCACTCGATCAACGCGGCGCTGTACCGCGGCCGCGTCACCTACGACGTGGAAAAGAGCTTCGCGCCGGTGTCCATCGTCGGCACGGTGCCGCTGGTGTTCGTGGTCAACCCGTCGGTGCAGGCCAATGACCTGAAGCAGCTGATCGCGCTGGCCAAGTCGCGTCCCGGCTACATCACCATGGGCTCGGCGGGCAACGGCTCGCCGCAGCACCTGGCCGGCGAAATGTTCAAGCGCGCCGCCGGCGTGGACATCCTGCACGTGCCGTACAAGGGCAGCGGCCCGGCCATGACCGACCTGATGGGCGGACAGGTGCTCAGCATGATCGAGACCGTGCCGGCGGCCCAGGCCAGCATCAAGGCGGGCAAGCTGCGCGCGCTGGCGGTGACCTCGGCGCAACGCGTCGAGGCGCTGCCGGACGTGCCGACCGCGGCCGAGGCGGGCCTGCCGGGCTTCGAGGTCAGCTCTATGTTCGGCATCGTCGCGCCGGCCGGCACGCCGGCGCCGGTGATCGACCGCCTGAACGGCGAGCTCAAGAAGATCCTGGCCAAGCCGGGCGTCAAGGCGTCGCTGCTGAACCAGGGCGCGATCGCCGAGTGGACCACGCCCGCCGATGCCGGCGCCCGCGTGTCGGCCGAACTGGCGCGCTGGACCAAGGTCATCGACGAAGCCGGCGTCAAGCCGGAATAGGCGATGCGAACAAGAGGGGACATATGTCCCCTCTTGTTGCTTCTTTTACGCCACATGCAGGAAATGGTCACAAATTTTCGACGTTATTGTTTGCATGCTGCGCCGCCAGATGAGCAACAATCGCGAGGCCTGCATTCCTCCCGCGAAATATTCGTAGCGTGGGTAGGGGGTGACGGGAGACAGTTGCCAAGTCTGTTGAAATAATCCGCAATACAGCTAAAACGCTGTTCACGCGGGTGGTTGACCCCGAACTGACTAGGCCGTATGTTTCTCGCAGGCCTTCCTAGGATGGCGGGGGACTCCAATGACTGAGACTCAGGACGAAAAATCGATCCTGTACCTGCATTTCGGTACGTCCAGCCCCTATTGGCGGTTGGCGGCCGACAGCAACGCGATCGAACTGGCCGCCGTCAAGGGCGCCACCAACATTGCCTTGGCGCTGCAGCCTGACCAGGCGCAGGCCATCCGCGCCCTGACCGGCATCACGGCCAGCCTGCGCATCGACATCGTGCTGTATGGCGACCCGATCCAGCTGCGGCTGGTCGGCCGCAAGATCAACCCCACCGAATGGGCCGGCACCGCGTCGGCCCACACCGACACCGACTCGGTCGCGCGCGACCTGGTCGAAGGCCTGTCGTTCGCCGAGACCGTGGTGTCCGAGGCCAACTCGGTCATCGTCATCGTCGACCAGCACGGCCGCGTGCAGCGCTTCAACAAGGTCAGCGAGGAATACACCGGCAAGCGCGAGCAGGACATCGTCGGACGCAGCGTGTTCGAGATGTTCATGACGCGCGAAGAGGCCGCGGCCTCGCGCCGCAACATCGCCGAGTTCTACAAGCGCGGACAGTCGTACGAGGTCGAGCGCCTGATCAACACGGTCAAGGGCCCGCGGCTGTTCCTGTTCCGCAACAAGTTCGTCACCAGCGGCAGCGGCGAGAAGCGCGTCTACCTGATCTGCTCGGGCACCGACATCACCGAGGAACGCCAGGCGCAGGAACGCCTGCGGGTGCTGGCCAACACCGACGTGCTGACCAACCTGCCCAACCGCCACGCCATCACCACGCGCCTGAAGGCGGCGCTGGCCGAAGGCGAGGGCGCCAGCGGCGGCGTGCTGTTCCTGGACCTGGACAACTTCAAGCGCATCAACGACCACTACGGCCACGGCTTCGGCGACCGCCTGCTGAAATCGGTGGCGGTGGCGATCTCCAGCTGCCTGTCGCCCGGCCAGACGCTGGCGCGGCTGGGCGGCGACGAATTCCTGGTGCTGCAGGAAGGCGCCGAGGCCTGCCACCTGGAGGCCACCGCCGCGCGCATCATCGAGCGCCTGCGCGAACCGTTCCGCCAGGAACTGATCGAGGTCTACACCAGCTGCTCCATCGGCATCGCCATGTACCCCGAGCACGGCGATGACCTCGACAGCGTGGTGCGCAGCGCCGACATCGCCATGTACGTGGCCAAGGAAGCCGGGCGCCATACCTACCGCGTGTTCCAGCCCGAGATGGACCGGCGCAACGCCGACTACGTCTGGCTCGACACCAACCTGCGCAAGGCGCTGGCCGAAGGCCACCTGATGCTGTACTACCAGCCCAAGCTGGCCGGCCGCGGCGGCGAGGTCGATGGCGTCGAGGCGCTGCTGCGCTGGCGCTCGCCCGAGCGCGGCATGATCTGCCCGAGCGTCTTCATTCCGTACGCCGAGGAATCCGGCCTGATCTCGCAGCTGGGCGTGTGGGTGATGCGCGAAGCGGCGCGCCAGGCCGCCGCCTGGAAGCGCGAGGGCCTGGACCTGCGCGTCGCCATCAACATGTCGGCGCGGCAACTGGACGACAAGGGCGTGGTCAGCGAATTCATGCGCGCGGTCAACGATGCCGGCCTGGATCCCTGCCTGCTCGACATCGAACTCACCGAAAGCTGCCTGATCGAGGACGAGGTCGCCGCGATCGAGCTGATGAAGCAGTTCCGCCAGCTGGGCGCGCGCGTGCACCTGGACGACTTCGGCACCGGCTATTCGTCGCTGTCGCAACTGGCGCGCATCCCGCTGGACGCGATCAAGCTGGACGCCAGCTTCGTGCGCGGCGTCAACGAGAACCCGGTGTCGCAGGCGCTGGCGCGGGCCATCGTCGCGGTGGCCCGCACGCTCGAACTGAAGGTGATCGCCGAGGGCGTCGAGACCCAGGAAGAAACCGCCTTCCTGGACACGCTGGGCGTGGACGCCAAGCAGGGCTACCTGTACGCCAAGCCCATGCCCGCGGCCGAACTGACCACCTGGCTGGCGCAGCGGCGCCGGCTGCACCTGATCGCCTGACACCGCCGGCGTCCGCCGCGCTCAATGCATGGTCGCGTCCATCATGCCCTCGGGGCCGGCCGGCGCGCGCCGGTTCTGCGCCATCACCAGGCGTTCCATGTAGGCGCGGTCCTTCGGGTCGATCGAGAAGGCCGCGTCGACCCAGTCCTCGGTGATGTCCATCAGCTCGGAGCGGGTCAGCTGCAGCACGCGCTGGCGCGCCCGCAGCATGGCGCGCATGCCGTTGAGCTTGGGCCGCATCACGTCGATGAAGGTGCGGGTGGCTTTGTAGGCGTCGCCCGGCTCGAACACCACGTCCACCAGGCCGCGCGCCTGGAACCATTCGGCGGTGTGCGATTCGCCGCTGCTGATCAGCTCCTCGGCCAGCTTCATGCCCGAGCGCCGCGCCACCAGTGAATAGCCGCCCATGCCCGGGAACAGGTTGAAGGCCATTTCGGGGAAGCCCATGCGGGCGTTGTTCTGCGCCAGCACGAAGTGGTGCGCCAGCGCCGCCTCGAAGCCGCCGCCGAGCGCGGTGCCTTCGATCATGGCCAGCGACACGGCGCCGGTATCGAAGCCGCGGGTGGCGGCGTGCACGCAATCGACGCAGGCGCGGGCATAGGCGCGCAGCGCCTCGCGGCGGCCCGTGCGGATGGCCTCGGCGAAGAAGTTGAGGTCGCCGCCGACGTTGTAGATCTGCGGCACCAGCGAGCCCGTGACCCAGAAGTCGATGGGCAGGCCGGAGTCCTTGGCGGCGCGCGCCAGGGTCATGATTTCGTCGATCAGTTCGTGATTGAAGCAGGGGCGCGGCTGGGCGCGCAGCATCATCCACATGACACGTCGTCCTTCTTCATAGAACGCGGAGACTTGCTGCATATTGCCTGCGGCGGTAAAGGGATGGCAGTCCGGATGAATGAGTTGATTCATTTGCTTTCGTCCAATCGGTCAAGGTGAGTCGAAGTACTGCGGGGCCAGCCTAATACAGCTGGCGCCTCGTTCCGCTCATGCAAACCTCGTCCGATCGGCCAGAGTTCTCCCTAGTGCGGATATCGGAGTGATTGTTTGAAAAACATTGCGTTGTGTGTCGTGTCGTCGTCCGCATGGAGGACGCGCGCCTCGCCGATGCGGACGAGGACCGTCGCAAATTCGCGAGGTTAACGATGCGCGCGAGCGGCATGATCGACTCATGCGAATGGCGGGGGGCAGGGCGCCCGGAACGATGAATGAGGGGCTGGCGCGCGCCCGCCGTTGTGACGTTGCAACAGCGCAGGCGAGGCCTATGTAAATGATAGGATTCTCATTTACAAATAAGTTTCATTCTCGATATTATCGCGGCTCGATAAAACTTACAGATAGCTTGCGATGCCCGTTTTCCCTGTCCCGCGCACCCTGACCCTGGGGGCCGCGCTGGCCCTGATGGCCCCCGTCGTACCCCTCCAGGCCGAGCCGGCCCATCTGCCCGCCATCAGCGTCGAAGGCGCCAACGCCGACGATCCGCGGGTCCCCGACGTCACCACCGCCACCCGCACCCAGACCCCCGCGCGCTACGTGCCGCAGGCCATCGACACGATCAAGGTCGAGAACGTGCAGAGCTACGGCATCAGCACGCTGGGCGAGGCGCTGGCCGGCATTCCCAACGTCACCAACGCCGCCGACACGCGCTTCGATTCGCTGCGCATCCGCGGCTTCGACGCCAGCAATGACTTCTACCTGGACGGCATCCGCGACGACAGCCAATATGTGCGCGACCTGCACAACATCGAGCGCATCGAGGTGCTCAAGGGCCCGGCCGCGGTGCTGTATGGCCGCGGCAGCCAGGGCGGCATCGTCAACCGCGTCAGCAAGGCGCCGCAGCCGGGCCGCGAATCCACGCTCGAGGTCAAGGCCGGCAGCTGGGACCTGCGCAGTTTCTACGGCGACCTGAGCGCCGACCCCGGCGAGAACGTCAGCGTGCGCCTGAACCTCGGCCAGGAAGACAGCAACAGTTTCCGCCACAAGATCGGCGGCACCCGCCAGCTGGTGGCGCCGTCGCTGAACTGGCGCATCACGCCCGACCTGGACTGGCTGGTGCAATACGAATACAGCCGCTATGACCGCACGCCGGATCGCGGCATCCCCAGCGTCAACGGACGGCCCGCCGACGTCGGCCGCTCGACCGTCTATGGCGACCCCGACCGCGACTACATCGACGACCGCGCGCAATCGTTCCGCTCGCGCCTGGCCTACGCCCTGGCGCCGGGCTGGCAGCTGCGCTACACGCTGGGCGTGTTCGCGCTCGACAGCAAGTTCGACAACACCTACCTGACGGGCTACAACGCCGCCACCGGCAAGGTCACGCGCACCCGCTGGCAGCAGGACCTGACCACCCGCAGCATCAGCAACAACCTGGAAGCCGAGGGCCTGTTCCACACGGGCAGCATCGAGCACCGGGTGCTGTTCGGCGTGGAAGTGGCCAACCAGGACCGTACGCCCGATCTCTACACCACGCTGGCCCGCGGGCCGGGCGCGCAGCCGGTGCCGTCGCTGGACCTGTACGACCCGGACCTGTCCCAACAGCACAACGGCGCCATGGCGCTCAACAGTTCCGCCCGCCACAAGACCCGCAGCCAGGGCTACTACGTGCAGGACCAGATCAAGCTGGATGATGCCTGGCAGGTGCTGCTGGGCCTGCGCATGGACCGCTTCAGCGTCGATTCCACCAACCGCTTGCTGGACCTCTCGGCCCGCCGCGACAGCCATGGCCTGAGCCCGCGCGCCGGCGTGGTGTGGACGCCGGTGCGCGACCACTCGTTCTACGCGTCGTACAGCAAGACCTTCTCGCCGGTCGGCGGCAGCCTCATCGGCATTACGCCGAACGCGCGCGGCAACACCAATGACGTCGATCCGGAGCAGACCCGCCAGTACGAAGTGGGCGTCAAGAGCGACTGGCTCGACGGGAACCTGAGCACCACCCTGGCGCTGTACCAGCTGGAACTCTACAACCGCCGCACCACCGACCCGGTCGATCCGACCATCGTGCTGCTGACCGGCAAGCAGCGTTCGCGCGGCATCGAGCTGACCGCCGCCGGCCGCCTGACGGGCAACTGGTACCTGCGCGGCGGCATCGGCATGCAAAACGCCTCCATCGTCGAGGACAACAACGGCCTCGCCGGCAACCGCGTCAGCAACGTGGCGCGGCGCAACGGCAGCGTGTTCCTGACCTACAAGCCGGCCGAGGGCCTGTACGGCGAGACCGGCCTGACCTTCGTCGGCCAGCGCTACGCCGACAACGCCAACACGGCGGTGCTGCCCGGCTACGCCACCTGGGACGCGCTGGTCGGCTACCGCACCGGCCAGTGGGACTGGCGCCTGGCGGTGCGCAACATCACCGACAAGACCTATTACGCCTCCGCCACCAGCGCCGCCCAGATCCGCGTGGGCGAACCGCGCACGGTGGTGGCGACGGCGCAGTACCGGTTCTGACGGGTAGACACGATCCAGGCAGGACGGACGGGCGCTTCGGCGCCCGTTTTCTCTTTGCAGGAAGACGCGCGAGTGGGGAGGAAAAGGTCACGCACCGCCCGGCAGGAACCAAGGGAGTGTCTTATCTTGTTGGCGGACTGACTGTGCTGACTTGACTGGACTTCGTCTTTTGACGAATATGGTATGTACCGAATCGAACACTACCTCACCCCCGGAAAACTCAAGGATTCCTATGCCACTTGGCTACGCGGCCTGCGCGGCATGCGCGACAAGGTGGCGGTCATTCGCCGTGTGGCGCGTCTGGCGTCCGGCAATTTCGGCGATCACCGCTTCTGCCGCGAGGGCGTGTGGGAATTGCGTATCGATTCAGGGCCGGGCCTGCGCGTCTATTACGCGCTGTCCGGTGAACGGCTGGTGCTGTTGCTGGCCGGAGGCAGCAAGCGCACGCAGGATGCCGACATCCATCGCGCGGTGGAGTATTGGCATGACTGGCAACGGAGAACGGATGATGAGAAGCAAGCCCCATGATGAAGCAATGGTCGAGGTCTATCGCAGCGACCCCGCCCTCGCGCTGGAGACAGTCAACAGCATTCTCGCCGATGGCGACCAGGGGGAATTGCTGGTGGTGCTGCGCCAGATGACCCAGGCGTTCGGTGGCATGCAGGCGGTGGCGGAGCAGGCGCGGCTGAATCCGACGCAGCTTTATCGCACGCTGTCGTCCAAGGGTAATCCGTCGCTGGCCAGCCTGCTGGCGATTCTCAGGGCGATGGGCCTGCGGCTGACCGTGGTGCCGCGGGCGGATGCGGCGGCCCCGGTCCGGATGGGCTGAGGCCGCGCCCGGGGCGTTTATTGCGGCTCGATCTTCGCGTCGATCGCGCGCTGGGTCCAGATCTGGCGCTGCGACTGCGCGAAGGCCTGGTGCTCGGCCAGCGTGTTGGGGGCGACCTGCATGCCCAGCGTCTCGAACTTGGCCACGCTGTCGGGCTCGTGCAGGATGCGGGTGATCTCGCGGTTCAGGCGCTCGACCACCGGCGCCGGCGTGTCCTTGGGCGCGGCCACGCCCACCCACACCACCAGGTCGAAATTCTTGTAGCCCAGCTCGGCCAGCGTTGGCACGTCGGGGAAATCCTTCGAGCGCGCCTGGCCGGTGAAGGCAATGCCCTTGAGCTTGCCGCTGTGCATGAACGAGGTCACCACGGAGAGATCGGCGAACAGGTAGTCGACGTGGCCGCCCAGCAGGTCGGTGACGGCGGGCGGCTGGCTCTTGTAGGGCACGGCGTTGGCGGCGGCGCCGGCGACGCTGTTGAAGGTGGCCCCGGCGATCTGGCTGGTGGGCGAGCCGTAGGCGTAGTTGAGCGGCTTGGCGCGGGTGGCCTGCACCAGCTTGGACACCGAGTCGTAGGGCGAGTCGGCGCGCACCACCAGCATCATCGGGATGGTGGCGATGCGGATGACGTGGATGAAATCACCGGTGGGGTCGTAGGGCAGCTTGCGGAACAGGGCCGGCGTGGCCGAGTGCGTCGAGCTGCTGGTCAGGATCAGCGTATAGCCGTCGGGCGCGGCGCGCGCGGCGGTGGACGAGCCGATGGTGCCGGACGCGCCGGGCTTGTTCTCGATCACGATCGGCACGCCCAGGCGCGGGCCGAGCTTTTCCGTCAGGATGCGGGCGCTGGTGTCGGTGGCGCTGCCGGGCGAGAACGGCACCACGATGGTGATGGGCTTGCTGGGGTAGGCGTCGTCGGCCTGCGCGGCGCCGCTGGCGGCGGCCAGGGCCAGGGCGCAGGCGGCGGCGAACTGGCGCGCGCGGCTGCGTTCCGGGGATCGGGTCATGAAAGTCTCCTGTGTTTTTCTCCGGCCGCGATGGCATGTGGCGGCCGCGATTTCCGCCATGATGCGGCCGCGTGGCTTATCGCAACAAGGGACTAATTTTCATAGACCTATTCCGTATCCGGATAAGTCCCGCGTCGTGCGCATCGGCCCGGCGCGGCCTCACTGGCCGGCGGCGTCCTCGTCGTAGCGGGTGGGATCGGGCGCGGCCTCGCGGGCGCGCAGCGTCTTTTCCAGGTCGGCCAGGAACGCGTCCGCCGCCAAGGACAGGCGCGCGCTGTGGCGCTGGATCAGCCACAGCGCGTGGCCGCGCTGGCCGGCGCCGCCGATGGGGGCGGTGGTCAGGCCCAGCTGGCGCGCGAAGGCGCAGACGTAGCCGGGCACCACGGTGATGCCCAGGCCGGCGCGCACCAGGTTCAGCACCGAGGTCAGCATGCCGGCCTCGATGCCGGACTGGAATTGCAGGTCGAGTTCGCCGCTGATGCGGTCCACCGCGCGGCGCACGCTGTAGACATTGCGCAGCGTGATGTGCTCGTGGGCGGCCAGGTCGGCCCAGCGCACCTGCTTGCGGCGCGCCAGCGGATGGTCGGGCGCGAAGACGGCATGCATGGTGTCGCGGTAGATCACGCGCGCGGCCAGTTCGTCGCCGTCGATGTCGGTGGAGACGATGCCGAAGTCGGCGCGGCCATGGCGCACGTGCTCGATGGTCTCGTCGGTGTTGAGCTCGAACAGGTCCAGCTTCACGCCCGGATGGCGGCGGTGGTAGCGCGCGATCACGCCGCCCAGCAGGCCGACCATCATCATCGGCGAGCAGGCCACGCCGACCACGCCGCGTTCCAGCGAGCGCAGGCCGGACATGCTGCGCTCGGCCGCGCGCACCGTGCCCAGGATCTCCTGGGCATAGGCGTAGAAGTCGGCCGCGCCCTCGCACGGCGTGACGCTGCGGGTCGAGCGCTCGAACAGCGGCTGGCCGACCTCGGCCTCGAGTTCGGCGCACAGTTTGCTGACGGCCGATTGCGTGACGAAGGCGGCGCGGGCGGCGGCGGTGAAGCTGCGTAACTCGTAGAGCGCGCAGAACACGCGCAACTGCTTCAGGGTGACGTTCATGGTCGCGACGGAAAGGGGGCGGGCGCCCCGGGTGGTGCCGGGACGCGCAAGCACGCGCCCGCCGCGTCCCGGGGGATCAATCCGGATCGAGCATATCGCGATCCGCGTCCTGGCGCGGCGCCAGGCGGCGGATGGACCCCGGCGTGCGCGAGAAGCGCACCGGGATCGCGGTGGCCGTGAGCGTGCCTTCGGTGGGGTGTTCGACCCGCTGGAAAAAGCCGGTGGCGGCCAGGTGCGGGTCGTCGAACAGCGCCTCGGGCGGGTTGACGCGCGAGTGCGGGATGTCGGCGTCCGCCAGCAGCGCCAGCCAGTCGCCGGTGGTGCGCAGCGCGACGATGGCCGCCAGGTCGGTGTAGAGCGCGTCGAAGTTGCGGGCGCGGGTCTGGGCGCTGGCATAGCGCGGGTCGGCCGCCAGGTCGGCGCGTTCGGCCAGGGTGAAGAAGCGCTGCCACTGGGCATCGGTGTACGGCAGCAGCGCCAGGAAGCCGTCGCGGGTGCGGTAGGGCCGGCGCTCCGGCGACAGCACGCGGCTGTAGCCCATGCCGCCGCGCGGCGGCTCGAAGGTGCGCCCGCCCATGTGCTCGATCAGGGTGAAGGACACCAGCGTCTCGAACATCGGCACCTCGATCGCCTGGCCCTGGCCGGATTTCTCGCGCTCGTACAGCGCCATCGGGATGGCGTAGGCCAGTGTCAGCCCGGCCACCTTGTCGGCCATGATGGTGTTGATGTAGGCCGGCGCGCCGCTGTTGCGGCCCTGCAGGTCGGCCAGGCCGCTCATGGCCTGGATGATGTCGTCGAAGGCCGGCTGGGCGGCGTAGGGGCCGTCCTGGCTGAAGCCCACCGCCGAGCAATAGATCAGGCGCGGGTTGCGCGCCCGCAGGCTGGCGGCGTCCAGGCCGGCCCGCGCCAGCGCGCGCGGCCGCACGTTGGAGATGAAGACGTCGGCGCCGTCGATCAGCCGCAGCAGCCGTTGCAGGTCGTCCGGGTCCTTGGCGTTCAGCGTGACGCTGTGCTTGTTGCGGTTCAGGTTCAGGTAGACCGCGCCCATGCCGGGCGAGGCGGCCGGCGCCGAGGCGCGGAACACGTCGCCCTCGGGCGCTTCGACCTTGATGATCTCGGCGCCCATGTCGCCCAGGATCTGGGTGGCGTAGGGGCCCATGCCGACCGAGGTCATGTCGATCACGCGCACGCCGGCCAGCGGGCCGCTGGCCGGAGCTGCCGTCGTCATTGCGCCTCCCGCGCGCGCTTGCGGGCCAGGAACGGCGCCATGTGCTGGCGCGGCTCGTCGGTGGTGAAGGCCGCGCCGAAGGCGTCGACGCTGCGGTCCAGGCCGGCCTCGACCGTGGACGTTTCCCAATAGCGCAGCAGCGCCTTCTGCGAGCGCACGGCCAGCGGTCCGCTGTGCGCGATCGGGGCGACGGTGCGCTCGACCAGCGCGTCCAGTTCGCCGGCCTCGCACAGGAATTGCAGGAAGCCCCAGCGCAGCGCCTGCTCGGCGTCGACAGTGGCGCCGGTCAGCAGCAGCCAGTGGGTGGCGCCCGGGCCGATCAGCGCCGGCAGCAGCACGGCGTGGATCACCGACGGAATGCCGACCTGCACCTCGGGCATGCCGAAGACGCCGTCGCGCGAGCCCAGGCGGATGTCGCAGGCCGCGGCCAGTTCCATGCCGGCGCCCAGGCAGAAGCCGGGCAGGCGGGCGATGGTCGGCACCGGCACCGCCCGCACCGCTTCGCACAGGTCGCGCAGGCGGGTGATGAAGGCGCGGCCGCCGTCGGGATCCAGCTCGGCCATTTCATAGATGTTGGCGCCGCCGACGAAGGCCTTGTCGCCGCTGCCGCGCAGCACCAGCGCGCGGGCGTCGGCCTGCGCGGCGATCCAGCGCACCGCCTGGGTCAGGCCCAGCGTGACCGGCGAGGCCAGGATGTTCAGGCTCTTGGCGTCGTCGATCCGCAGCGTGTAGACGCCGCGCGCGTCGCGCTCGATGTGGCTGTGGGGGAAGGCGGGAATCGGGGCGCTCATGGGCTTGCTGTCTCCATTGGAATCGTGGGCGATGCCGGTCATGCTAGGCCCGGCCGTTGATCACGACAAACAAGTAATTTTCATGGAATGAGTCCAACCCGGAATAAATCGCCGCGGGCCGGGTTCGCGACGATGGCGGGGCGGGCGCGCTCGGAGTATCTTGCGCTCACCCGGGCGGCGAGCCTATTCCTGACGAGGGGCAACATGGGTGTTCTGGCAAGAATCGTGATGATCGGCGGCATCGGCTTGCTGACGGCGTGCGCCGCCCCGCCGCCCAAGCTGGCCGCCAACGAGAGCGTGCAGAAAGTGCCGGTGCGGGTGGCGCTGGAAAACGGCGGCAGCGCCACGGGCGAACTGGTGGTGACCGTCTTCACCCCGGCGGGCGAGGGTCGCCATCCGCTGATCCTGATCAATCACGGCCGGGCCGGCGATGCGGCCGGCCGCGCCAAGCTGGGACGCGCGCGCTACGCGGCGGCGTCCAGGTTCTTCACCGACGCCGGCTTCGTGGTCGCGCTGCCGGTGCGGCTGGGCTACGGCGTCACCGGCGGTCCCGACCTGGAAAACAGCGGCCCCTGCGGCGACCGCCGCTTCACGCCCATGTTCGACCGCGCCGCCAGCCAGATCGACCAGGTGCTGCGGGTGATGGCGCAGCGCCCGGATGTGGACCCGGACCGGGTGGTGGTCCTGGGGCAGTCGGTGGGCGGCGGGTCCACCGTGGCGCTGGCGGCGCAGAACCCGCCGGGGGTGAAGGCCGCCATCAACTTCGCCGGCGGCGCGGGCGGCGATCCCGTTCGTTCGCCGGGCAAGCCGTGCGGGCCGGAACGGATCGAGGCCAGCTACGCCGCCTACGGCCAGGCCACGGGCCTGCCGATGTTGTGGGTCTACACCGAGAACGACCTGTACTGGGGGCCGGACTGGCCCAAGCGCTGGGTCGAGGCCTACAACCAGGCCGGCGGCCACGCCACTTTCGTGCCGATGGGGCCGGACGGCGAGAACGGCCACAGCCTGTTCACCCATTCGCCGCGCAAGTGGGAGCCGGTGGTGGCGAAATTCCTGCGTGAGCAGGGCTTCGACATGCCGCAATAGGCGCGGGCCGGGCGGCCGGTGGCGCAGCCGATTGCGTGACCGGTCACGCCACCCGCCGCGTTACCGGTCCGGCACCGTGGCCAACAGCGGCGAGGAGAACATCGCGGCGGGCGAGATGATCGGTTCATCCCAGGGGATGTCCTTGCCGTAGCGTTCCTGCATCTTGGCGCGCACGTCGGGCGAATTCAGGTCGAACTGCTTCAGCGGTTGCAGCGCGCCGATCTGCAGGCCCAGCGTGCGCTGGTAGATTTTCCAGACCAGCTCGGAGCAGTAGATCCGCTCGTCCGACCAGCCGAAGGCCGCGTCGTAGGGCTTGCCCAGATAGCGCGCGCCGGTACTGGCCAGCTGTTCGCGCGTCTCGGGCGTCAGCCGCGAGGCGTCGCGCAGGCGCTTGACGACGTATTTTCCGTTTTCGCCCTGCGCCGCCCATTTGGCCAGCGGCGTGTAGCTGACCGTGGCGGCCGCTTCCAGCACGTAGGGCGCGCCCTGGCGTATCACGACCATGCCCATGTGGCTGTAGGGCGAGTGCGTGGCCTGCTGGATCGCCAGGCTCTGGGCGGAGCGGGATTGCTGGAAGATCAGGTCGCCGGTCTGCACGTCCGGCGCGGCGCGGGCGGTCCAGGACGCGGCGCACAGCGCGGCCGCGGCGAAGGCGCCGGCCCACGCGCCGGCCGGCTTGCGTCGTCCGATGCGTGTCCACGCGGGGGCCTGTTGCTGGCGTCCGTCGCGCGCGGCGCGGCGGTCTTGCGGCAATGCTGAAGGCTGCGGTGCGGGCATGGCGGTTCCCCATGAAAAGCCATTCGTCGCGCGTCGTCGAGCGAGTGCGAGGGATGGCGGATTCTACCGTTCCCGCCCGCGTTGCCGTCTGGCGAGGACGCCGCCTTTTTCAGGCGCGCGGCGCCGACGGATGCAGCAGGTCGGCGATGCCGATGCGCTCGGCGAACGCGATCCGCAGTTCCTCGGCCAGCGCCAGCACTTGCTCGGCGCCATCGCCGACGAAGTCGACCACCGAGCGCGCCGGCCGGCTGCCCGCCGGCAGGCCGACGATGCGCGTGATCTCGTCGGCCACCGCCTGCGGCGTGGCGTCGTCGGGGGTGAGCGCGCTCAGGCGCGCGCCGACCTGGTCCATCACGCCGTCGTAGCGCGCATAGGCCGCCACGCGCGCCTGGTCGCTGGGCTTGCCGGCGCTGGGGAAGTGCTCGGTGCCGCGGGTGAAGGCGCCCGGCACCACGATCGAGGTCTCGATGCCGAAGCGCGCCAGTTCGTACGACAGGCTCACCGCCAGCGAATCCATCGCCGCCTTGGCCGCGCCGTACGGTCCCATGAACGGCGGAAAGCCGCCCTTGGTGGTGGTGCTGCTGATCCACAGCATCAGGCCCGACTGCTGCCGGCGCAGCTGCGGCAGGGCGGCGCGGTTGACGCGCTGGGCACCGTAGAAGTTGGTGTCGAAGGCGTGCTGCATGTCTTCGGCCGTGAACGCCTCGGTCGGGCCGATCACCAGGTGGCCGGCGTTCTGCATGACCACGTCGAGCCGGCCCTGTTCGCGGATGATGGCGGCGACGGCGGCGTCGGCGGACGCCTGCGACAGCACGTCCAGTTCCAGCGGATGCAGGTCGGCCTTGTGGGCCGCGGACCAGTCGCGCATGGCTTGCGCGCGGCCAGCGTTGCGGCCGGCGATATCGCGCATGGTGGCGTAGACGGTGTGGCCGGCGCGGGCCAGGGTTTCGGCGGACAGCTTGCCGATGCCGCTGCCGGCGCCGGTGATGAGGATGACGGATGCCATGGAAGTCTCCGGAAACGGGTCGTGGTTCAGGCCAGGCCGCCGTTGGCGCGCAGCACCTGGCCATTGATCCAGCCGCCGTCGGCGCTGGCCAGGAACGACACCACGCCGGCGATGTCCTCGGGCTGGCCCAGGCGTTCCAGCGGCGGCATCTTGGCGAAGTGCTCGATCAGCTCGGCGCTCTTGCCCTGCTTGAACAGTTCGGTGGCGACGGGGCCGGGCGCCACGGCGTTGACCGTGATGCGGCGGCCGCGCAGTTCCTTGGCGAACACGCGGGTGAAGCTTTCCACCGCGGCCTTGCTGGCGATGTAGATGCCGTAGGTGGGCATGTTCAGCGCCAGCGTGGTGCTGGAGACGTTGACGATGCTGCCGCCGTCGGCCAGCCGCGTGCCGGCCTCGCGCAGGGTGTTGAAGGTGCCGCGGGTGTTGATGTCGAAGGTCTGGTCGTAGAGTTCGTCGCTGGCCTCGGCCAGCGTCTGCAGCTTGAGCACGCCGGCGCTGTTGACCAGCACGTCGATACGGCCCAGGCCGGCTTCGACCTGGTCGAACATGGCGCGCACCTCGGCGGCCTTGGAGACGTCGGCGCGCACCGCCAGCGCCCGGCCGCCGGCCGCGCGGATCTCGCCGGCCAGGGCGTCGGCCTCGGCGGCGCTGGAGGCGTAGTTGATGGCGACGGCGAAGCCGTCGGCGGCCAGGCGGCGGACGATGGCGGCGCCGATGCCGCGCGAGGCGCCGGTGACCAGGGCGACGCGTTGGGAAGCTTGGGAAGTCATGGATTGTCCTTGGGTGAGTGGGTGAGACGAATCATGGACTATTCCAAGTGGAAGATAATTACCTTGGTTTTGCTATCATAATTTCATTTGCATTAATAATAAGGACCGGCATGGATCGCTTCCAGGAAATGCAGGTGTTCGTCCGCATCGCCGAACGGCGCAGTTTCTCCAAGGCCGCCGAAGACCTGCAGATTCCTCGCGCCACCGTCACCAACCTGATCAAGCGCATGGAAAAGCGGCTGGGCGCGCGCTTGCTGGAACGCACCACCCGGCAGGTGCGGCTGACCCATGACGGCGAGGCCTATTACCGGCGCTGCGTGCGCCTGCTGGCCGACCTGGAGGAAGCGGACGGCGCGTTCCTGAACACCGCGCCCAAGGGATTGCTGCGGGTCAACCTGCAAGGCACGTTGGCGCGGGTATTCGTGATGCCGGGCCTGCCGGCGTTTCTCGAACGCTATCCGGACATCGTGCTGCACCTGGGCGAGGACGACCGCCTGATCGACCTGGTGCGCGAGGGCGTGGACTGCGTGCTGCGCGCCGGCACGCTGCAGGATTCGTCGCTGGTGGGGCGGCAGATCGCCCTGATGCCGCAGGTCACCGTGGCCAGCCCGGCCTATCTGGCGCGCTACGGCGAGCCGGCCACGCTGGACGACCTGGAAGGCCACCGGGCGGTGGACTACATCTCGTCATCGACCGGCCGCAGCCTGCCGCTGGACTTCATGGTGGACGGCCGCAACGTGCTGGCGCGGCCCGGTTCGGTGATCAGCGTCAATGGCGCCGAACTCTACGCCAGCGCGGCGCTGGCCGGCCTGGGACTGGCGCAGGTGCCGCGCTACCGGGTCGCCGACGAACTGGCGTCGGGCCGCCTGAGGGTGGTGCTGCCCGACGCGCCGCCGGCGCCGATGCCGGTGTCGGTGCTGTACCCGCAGAACCGCCAGGTGTCGGCGCGGGTACGGGTGTTCAGCCAGTGGCTGGCCGAGATCTTCGGCCAGGCCTTCGGGCCGGCCGGTCAGACGATGCCGGTCAGGTAGTAGACGGCGATCACCAGGAACACCGACAGCGTCGAGATCAGCGTGATGGCGAAGATGTCGCCGTAAGACTGGCGGTGGGTCAGGCCGGTGACGGCCAGCAGCGTGATGACGGCGCCGTTGTGCGGCAGCGTGTCCATGCCGCCGCTGGCCATGGCGGCGATGCGGTGCAGCACTTCCATGGGAATGCCGGCCGCCTGGGCGCTGTCGATGAAGGTCTGCGCCATGGCCGCCAGCGCGATGCTCATGCCGCCCGAGGCCGAGCCGGTGATGCCGGCCAGCGACGTCACCGCCACCGCCTCGCCCACCAGCGGATCGGGAATCGCCTTGAGCGCGCTGGCCACCATCAGGAAGCCGGGCAGCGCCGCGATCACGCCGCCGAAGCCGTATTCGGCCGCGGTGTTCATGGAGGCCAGCAGCGCGCCCGAGACCGCGCTCTTGCTGCCCTCGGCGAAGTGGGCCTTGATGTGCGAGAACGAGAACAGCAGGATGGTGACGATGCCCGCGATCAGCGCGCCCATCACCGCCCATAGCGCCACCTGGTCCTGGGCGTTGACCGGCATGGGCTGCGGCAGGCCGGGCAGGTCGACCTGCGAGCCGGCCGGGTACCAGCCGGGAATCCAGCGCGTCAGCAGGTAGTTGGCCACGCCCACCACCACCAGCGGCAGCAGCGCGATCAGCGGATGATGCTCGCGTCCGCCGGCCGGCGTGTCCGGCTCGTTGCGCAGCTCGGTGCCGTAGCCTTCGCCCGCCAGCGCGGCGCGCTTGCGGCGCCATTCCAGGTAGGCCACCCCGACGGTCAGCGTGAAGGCCGCGCCGATCAGCCCCAGCCAGGGCGCGGCCCAGGTGGTGGTCTCGAAGAAGGTGGTGGGGATGATGTTCTGGATCTGCGGCGTGCCCGGCAACGCCGTCATGGTGAAGGTGAACGCGCCCAGCGCGATGGCGCCCGGCATCAGCCGCTTCGGGATGCCGCCCTGGCGGAACATCTCGGCCGCGAACGGATAGACCGCGAACACCACCACGAACAGCGACACGCCGCCGTAGGTCAGCACCGCGCACACCAGCACGATGGCGACGATGGCGCGCTCGGCGCCGATCAGCCGCAGCACCGCGCGCACGATGGCGCGCGAGAAACCCGACAGTTCGATCAGCTTGCCGAACACCGCGCCCAGCAGGAACACGGGGAAGTAGAGCTTGGCGAAGCCCGCCATGCGCTCCATGAAGATGCCCGAGAACACCGGCGCCAGCGCCGACGGGTCGGTCAGCAGCACCGCGCCCATGGCCGCGATGGGCGCGCACAGGATGACGCTGTAGCCTCGATACGCCGCCAGCATCAGGAATGCCAGCGCCGCCACCACGATAATCAATCCGGTCATTCATTACTCCAGGAATGAAGGGTTAAGGGGTGTGGGGCTACACCTTAACCGATCCATCCTGGTGTCCGTTTGACATGGCGGGCCCGCCCGGCCCGTTGTCGGACCGGGGGAGGGCGCGGGCTCAGTACGTGGCGCGCAGGGTCAGCATCACGTTGCGCGGCTCGCCGTAGATGCCGTAGAAGTTGGACGGCACGCGGGCGTAGTAGTGGCGGTCGAAGACGTTGTTCAGCGTCAGCGAGGCGTCCAGGTTGCGGTTCACCTTGTAGCCGATCTGCGCGTCGACCACCGCGTAGCCGCCTTGCCACGAGACGTTGTTGCGGCTGGTGCGGCTTTGCGTGCGCACGCCGCCGCCGACGCGCCAGCCCGGCAACACGTCGGGCGTGAAGCGGTAGGTGGTCCAGACCTTGAACAGGTGCTTGGGCGTTTCCGGATTGACGATCTGGCCTTCCTGCGTCGGGTCGGACAGGTAGCGGGTCTGCAGGTAGGTGTAGCCGGCGTACACGTCCCAGTTGGGCAGCAGGCGGCCGGTGATCTCGGCCTCGACGCCCTGGCTCTGGGCCTCGCCCTGCGCCAGGTAGCGGCCCGGGTTGGCGTCGTCGGGCACCGCGCGGTCCTTGTCGCGGATGCGGAACAGCGCCAGCGAGGCGTTGGCCGCGCCGTCCAGGAACTGGCCCTTCAGGCCGATCTCGTACTGCTTGCCGGTGCGCGGCTTGAGCGGCTTGCCATCGGCCGTCATCTGCCAGGCCTCCGAGAAGGCGTAGATGTCCGAATAGCTGGCGTAGGCCGACAGCCACGAGTTCAACTGCGCCACCGCGCCGTAGTAAGGCACGAACTTGCGCACCTCGGGGTCGCGCCGCGTGTCGCCGGCGACCGGCAGGGTGGCCTGGGTCGAGGTGCGATACCAGCTCTGGCGTCCGCCCACGATCAGCGTCAGCGGGTCGGCCACGTTGAAGCTCAACTGGCCGTACACGCCCATCTGGCTCGTCTTGGAGTCGGTGCCCGAGGTGTAGGGCAGGTCCTGATTGGGCACGTCGATGTCGTAGATCGACACGTTGCTGAGATTGGCGCCGCCCGAGCGGCTGTCCTGGCTGCGTTCGGCGTAGTTGGCGCCGATCATGGCCTGGTGGGTGCGGCCCAGCAGGCTGAAGGGGCCCGAGGCATGGGTATCGAAGCCCATCCAGCGGATCTGGTCCTTCTGCACCTGCAGGCGGTAGCCGGCGCGGTCGTTGACGGGATTGACCGGGCCGTTGACGTAGCCGTAGCGGCTGTCCATGTCGGTCGAGCGGTAGTTCATCGACACCTGGCCGGTCCAGCCGTTGGCGAAGCGGTGGCTCAGTTCCGAATAGATCTCGGACATGGTGGTGTCGCCGCGCGACCAGTCGGTGCCGTAGAAGCCCTTGCGCGGCGAGTCGATGATATGGCCGTTCGAGTAGATCGACAGGCCGTAGTCGAACGGCGCCTCGCGCTGGCGCTGGTAGGCCGCCGACAGCGTCAGCGTGGTGTTGGCGCTCAGGTCGAATTCGAGCGAGCCATAGGCCAGGCCCTGGCGGTTGTGGGCCTTGTCGAAGAAGAAATCGCGGTCCTGGCCGGCGAAGCCGGCGCGGGCGCGCACCCGGCCGTCGGCCGTGATCGGGCCGGTCGCGTCCAGTTCGGTGCGGTAGTTGTTCCACGAGCCGGCCATCACCGCGCCGGTCAGGCTGAAGGTGTCCAGCGGCCGCTTGCGCACCAGGTTGACGGTGCCGGCCGGGCTGCCGAAGCCCTGCAGCAGGCCGGCCGGGCCGCGCAGCACCTCGACGCGGTCGTACAGCGCCAGGTCGAACTGGGGCAGGTACTGCAACGCGCCGTTGGCCGGCACGCCGTCGAACTGCACGTCGGTCTCGTAGCCGCGCGCGGTGAAGTAGGCGGTGCCGTCGCCGTAGGTCATGGCGCTGACGCCGGTGGTTTCGCGCAGCGCGTCCTCCACCGAGACCATGTTCTGGTCGTCCATGCGCTGGCGCGTCACCACCGACACCGAGTTGGGGATGTCGCGCACGTTGGCGCTGGTCTTGCCGACGGTGACGGTATTGGCGGTGTACGACTGCGAGCCTTCGGTCTGGCCGGGGTCGGACAGCTTTTCGGCGGCGCCCGTCACGCGCACGGGACTCAGTTGCGGCACCTCGTCGGCCGCGCGGGCCAGGGCGGGAACGCCGGCCTGGGCCAGCAGGGCGGCGGCAAGGGTCAGGCGGAAGACGGGAAGACGGCGTGGGGCAAATGCGACAGGGGGGAGTGCGGCGGGAGTCATTTTCTTTTGAAAACAATGGGAATCATTTGCATTAATGATAAAAAGCTAGTTCCCTTTTTGTTGGACAGAAAATGTCGAAAAACGGACATAACTGGCAGGATCGCGCGCCGATCGGCTCCGGCTATCGAGATCCCGCCAATGCGTGAGTTCCCCGCCGAGGCGCCGCCGGTGGTGGCGCGCTCGTTCCACTACGAAGACGGCCAGCGCCAGGAGGCGCATTCGCACGAGCGCATCCAGCTGATGTATTCGCCCACCGGCATCATGCGCGTCATGACCGAGGACGGCGCCTGGCTGCTGGCGCCGATGCGCGCGCTGTGGATTCCGCCCGGCGTGGCGCACGAGGTGCGCATGGTCGGCCAGGTCACGATGCGCTCGGCCTTCATCGCGCCCGACGCCACGCCCTGGCTGTGGAAGGATACCTGCGCGCTGGACGTGGCGCCGCTGATGCGCGAGCTGATCCTGGCGCTGAACCAGCCGGTGGCGCGGCACGGGCCGGTGCAGCGGCTGAGCGCCGAGCTGTTGCTGAACCTGCTGGCCGGCACCGAGCGGCAGCACCGCCAATTGCCGCTGCCGTTCGACCGGCGCCTGCGCAAGGTCTGCGCCGCGGTGCTGCAATCACCCGGCAACGACGACACGCTGGAGCAATGGGGCGAGCGCATGGGCGCCAGCGCGCGCACGCTGGCGCGCCGCATGAAGGACGAGACCGGCATGAGCTTTCACAACTGGCGCCTGCAGGTGCGGATCGACGAAGGCATCTGCCGGCTGCTGCAGGGGCAGTCGGTGGTGAGCGTGGCGCGGGCGCTGGGGTATGCCAGCGCCAGCGCCTTCGTCTACATGTTCCGCAATGTGATGGGGGTGTCGCCGACGCGGTATCTGGAGCAGATCGCGCCGGGATGAGGGCGGCGCGCCGGACAAGCCGCGCCGGGATGCGCGAGCGGCGCGCGCATCAGGCCGCGGCGGATGGGCCGGCCGCGCTAGCCGTCGAGCAGCGCCAGCGCCTGGCGCGCGATCTCCAGGTCGATGGCGGCGTCGTCGCCGTCGCCCATGAACCACGCCGCCGACAGCCCGCACCACGCCACCACCCATTGCAGCAGGCGGCGCCGGTCCAGTCCCGATTCCTCCAGCACGATCGCCAGCCGGCGTTCGAAACGGCCCGGCACGATGGCCACCGGCGGTTCCGGGTCGGCCAGGTCGGGGTTGCAGAAGATGTTGGCGTAGTCGAAGGCGCGTTCGCCGTGGAGCCGTTTGGGGTCGATCACCAGCCAGCCGCGCTCGCCGAAGTCGAGGATGTTGTCGTGGTGCGCGTCGCCGTGCAGCACCACCGGGTCGCGCGGATCATCCAGCAGCGCGCGGGCATGGCGCGCGCTGTGTTCCAGGATGCCGCCGCGGGCCCGCGCCATCGGCCACAGCTCGACGAACCACTCTTCCAGCGGCCGCAGCGGCGGCAGCGGCCTGGCGCGCGGCGCGTGCAGTTCGCGCAGCACGCCGCAGAGGATGCGGGTGGCCTCGTCGTCGCGGCCATTGCGGGCGTATTCGGCCAGCGAGCGCGTGCCGGTGGCGCGTTCCAGCAGGATGGCGTCGCCCTCGTGCGCCAGCACCCGCGCGGCGCCGTGGCCGTCCCACCAGGTCATCAGCACGCCGCCCTGGCGCTCGTCTTCCTCGACCGCGACCTTCAGCATCGCCGGCATGCCGGCCTGCCGCACCGGCAGCAGCCGGGCGGCATGGGTCGTGATGGGCGCGCCGTCGGGCACGAGGTTCCAGCGGGACAGGTAGGGATCGAACATGGCACGGACGCGGAGGGCGCCGGATCGCCGGCAAGGGAACGGCTACGGTATCAGAGAATGCCTGCCTCGGCGGCCAGCGCCGCCGCCTTGCGCGCCACCGCCGCCACGCCGAAGCTGGTGGCCAGCGCCTGGCCGTCCAGCTCGGCCAGCGGCACCCAGCGGGCGTCCAGCGCGTCATCGCCGGCCACCGGCTCGCCGGCCTGCCAGCGGCACAGCACCGCGATCAGGATGTAGTGCCGTCGCAGCGCGCCGGCCTCGTCGTGGTCGAACACGTCGACCGCATCGAACACTTGCAGCGGCTGCGCGCGCACGCCGCATTCCTCGAACAGTTCGCGCGCGGCGGCATCCTCGAGCCGTTCGCCGGCCTCGATCTTGCCGCCGGGAAAGGCCCAGCGGCCCTGGTCGGGCGGGTTGGCGCGCCGCACCAGCAGCACGTGGCCGTCGCGCACCACGGCGGCGATAGTGGCGGGGATGGGGCGCGAGGGTGGGGTGGTCATGTCGGGCTGTCCTTGGGAAGCGTGGGCCGCTGGCGTTCAGCCGGGCACCAGGCCATTGAGCATCATCGCCAACCCATATTCAAAGGTGGCGTCCGGTCCCTGCTTGTCCAGCGCTTTCATGGCGCGGGCCAGGGCGGGCGGCGGCGCGGGCGGGGCGGCGCGTTCGGGGGCGGCGGCTGCGGCGGCCTGCTGTTCCATGACGGAGCCGACCACGTAGTGGCCGATGGCCACCAGCGCGTTGGCCGCCTGCGGCGGGGTGAAGCCGGCGTCGCAGAGCAGTTTCAACTGCGCCTGGACGCGATCGTACTGGGGTTCGGCGGGGCGGGTGCCGGCGTGGATGCGGGCGCCGTCGCGGTAGGCCAGCAGGGAGCGGCGGAAGCTGCGCGCGTTGGCGTACAGGAAATCCTTCCAGGGCGCGCCGGGCGGCGGCATCGAATGGGTGTGGTTGCGCGCCATGGCGTCGGCCAGCGCGTCCAGCAGCGCCTGCTTGTTCTTGAAATGCCAGTACAGCGCCGGCTGCTGCACGCCCAGGCGTTCGGCCAGCTTGCGGGTGGTCAGCCCGTCCACGCCCACTTCATTGAGCAGTTCGAGCGCGCTGGCGATCACCGCGTCGCGTTGCAGTTTGGCCATGGGAGTTCCGGTTCGACTTGATAATTTATCGGCGATCAATTTATCATGCGAAAACTTATCGTTGATAAATTACGCCTTCATGCCAGATCGCGCCATCGCCGTGCTGCTCTTCATCGTCACCCTGGACGCCGCCGGGATCGGGCTCATCATGCCGGTGCTGCCGGGCCTGCTCGACCAGTTGAGCGACCCGGCCTCGACCCCCACCCACTACGGCCTGCTGCTGTCGCTGTACGCGCTGGCGCAATGCCTGGCCGGACCCGTGCTGGGGGCGCTGTCCGACCGCTACGGGCGGCGGCCGGTGCTGCTGGCATCACTGGCGGGCGCCGCCGTCGACTATGCGGCGATGGCGGCCGCGCCGGCGCTGTGGGTGCTATATCCGGGCCGCGTCCTGGCGGGTATCACGGGGGCCACTGGCGCGGTGGCCGCCGCCAGCATTGCCGATGCCGGCGACCCGGCGCGGCGCGCCCGGCGCTTCGGCCTGCTGTCGGCCTGTTTCGGCCTGGGCATGATCGTCGGCCCGGCACTGGGCGGGCTGGCGGGGCTGGCCGGCGCGCGCATGCCGTTCGTGGCGGCGGCGGTGGCCAATGGCGTGGCCTGCCTGACGGCGCTGGCGTGGCTGCCGGAGTCGCGCCGCGGCGCGCGGCCGCCATGGTCGTGGCGCGCGCTCAATCCGCTGTCGGGGCTGCGCCAGGCGCTGGGCGGCAAGGGCCTGGGCGCATTGCTGTGGGTGTTCCTGGTGATGCAGATGGCGGGGCAGGTGCCGGGGGCGCTGTGGGTGTTGTACGGCCAGGACCGCTTCCAGTGGGACGCGGCGGCCGTGGGCCTGTCGCTGGCGGGCTTCGGCGCCTTGCACGCGTTGGCGCAAGCGACGCTGCCGGGGCCGCTCAGCGCGCGGCTGGGCGAGCGCGGCGCCCTGGTAGTAGGCATGGTGGCGGATGTGTCGGGCTATGTACTGCTGGCCTGCGCCACGCGCAGCTGGATGGTGGCGCCGCTGATGCTGCTGCTGGCGGCCGGCGGCGTCGGCGCGCCGGCATTGCAGGCGCTGCTGTCGGCGCGCGCCGGCGCGGACGGCCAGGGACGGTTGCAGGGCGCCATGAACAGCCTGGCCAGCGCCGCCGCCATCGCCGGGCCGCTGGCGTTCACCGCGTTGTACGCGGCCAGCCTGGGCGGCTGGACCGGCTGGCCCTGGGTGGCAGGCGCGGCGCTGTACCTGCTGTGCGCGCCGGCGCTGGTCGGGCTGAACAGGTCCTAGCGCAAATCCCGGTAGTGGCGGCGCGGCCCTTGATGCACACTGTCCCTGCCGCGCCGACTCGAGCGCGATGGATAACGACCGGGCCCGCGCGGGCCCGCTGGGGAAGCAGCATGGACACGCCCGACCGGCAATTGCGCTATTTCGTGCGCATTGCCGAATTGAAATCGCTCTCGCGCGCCGCCGAGGACCTGGACCAGACCCAGTCCGGCCTGAGCCGCCAGCTGGCGGCGCTGGAGGCCCACGTGGGCAAGCCGCTGTTCGTGCGCACCGGCCGCGGGGTCGAGCTGACCGAGGCGGGCACGCGGTTGCTGGAAGGCATCCAGCCGGCCTACCGCGGCATCGACCAGGCGCTGGAGGCGGTGCGCCAGCGCGAGGGCGTGACGCAGGGGTCGGTGCGGCTGGCCACGGTCCACACGCTCAGCTACTACTTCATGGCCGACGTGGTGGCGCAGTTCGTCAGCAGCCGCGAGCATGTCAACCTGTCGGTCATGGGCCGCAGTTCGCCCGAGGTGGTGGCGCTGGTGGAAAGCGGCAAGGCCGACATCGGCTTCGTCTACGACGCGGCGGTGGCCTCCGACGCGCTGGCGTCGACGCCGCTGTTCGACGACGACATGTGCCTGATCGTGCGGCACGGGGTCGACGTCGACGATGGCGCCGACCTGGGCGCCATGGCGCTGCGGCTGGTGGGCTTTCCCTCGCACTACGCGTTGCGCAAGATGATCCACAGCGCCGGCCTGCAGCCCGAGTTCGTGGCCGAGGCCGAGACCATCGACGCCATGCTCAAGCTGGTGTCCTCGGGCGTGGGCGCCTGTATCCTGCCGTCGCGCATTCCGGACAAGCTGCTGACCGACTACGGCCTGCGCAAGGTCGCCATCGGCAGCCCGGTGCTGCGGCGGCGCGTGGTCGCCATCACCCTGGCGCAGCGCCAGCCGCTGCCACTAGTGGGCGAGCTGCTGGCCTGCGCGCGGCGCATCGCCGGCTGAGTACGCGTTTACCCGCGGGGCGCGCCGTTCTCCCTGGGCGCGGCGGCGTCGAATAGCTGCTATGAGCCCGGCTGCATGGCTC
This sequence comes from Achromobacter deleyi, assembly GCF_016127315.1. NCBI lineage: Bacteria > Pseudomonadati > Pseudomonadota > Betaproteobacteria > Burkholderiales > Alcaligenaceae > Achromobacter > Achromobacter deleyi. Next base: position 6,088,431 of record NZ_CP065997.1, on the reverse strand, counting down.
GACGCGGCCTGGCTTTCCATACTGTTTCCGATGGCGCGCCGCTGGCCGCGCGCCGATACCGGAAACAGGAGACCGCCGCATGGACAACACCTTGCGCGAAAAAGCGTATTTCGACACCCGCGCCACCCAGGAGATGGCGCAGCACCTGCGCGCGGTGCCGCGCAGCATCCAGGAGACCATGGCCTATGCCTGTCGCATCCTGGCGATGACCGAACAGGAAGCCGGCCTGGCGGGCCAGATCAGCGTGCGGTCCGAACGGCCCGGCGCCTACTGGACGCTGCGTTTCGGCCTGGGCTTCGACGAGGCCACGCCGGACGATTTCATCGAGGTCGACCGCGACCTGCACACGCTCACGGGCAACGGCATGCCCAACCCGGCGACGCGCTTTCACCTGTGGGTCTACGAGGCGCGGCCGGACGTGCAGTCCATCATCCACACCCATTCGCCGTGGGCCTCGGCGCTGGCGGCGGCGCGCCAACCGCTGGTGATCGCGCAGATGGACATGACGCCGCTGCATGACGATTGCGCCTTCCTGGGCGAATGGCCCGGGGTGCCGATCGCCGACCAGGAGGGCGTCATCATCTCGGGCGCGCTGGGCGCCAAGCGCGCCATCATCCTGGCGCACCACGGCTACCTGACGGCCGGCGCCAGCTGCGAGGAAGCGACCTACCTGTCGGTCTACCTGGAACGCGCGGCCCGCATGCAGATCCGCGCGCAGGCCTTCGGCCCGCTGACGCCGGTGGATGACGCGCTGGCGCGCGAGGCGCACGACTACCTGCTCAAGCCGTCGATCGTGCGCGCCACCTTCGACTACTGGTGCCGCCAGACCCACGGCATCGCGCCGCTGCCGCGGCCGGCCCGCTGATACCCAGCTGTACCCATAACGATACTTTCAAGGGGAAGTCACGATGATGACGACCAAGACGCCGCGCGCGCGTTCGCGCCGGGACTACGTAACGGCCGGCCTGGCCAGCATGATGGGCACCACTATCGAGTGGTACGACTTTTTTCTCTACGGCACGGCCGCCGCGCTGATCTTCAACAAAATCTTCTTTCCGTCCTTCGATCCGCTGACCGGCACGCTGGCCGCGTTCGCCACCTATTCGGTGGGCTTTTTCGCGCGGCCGCTGGGCGGGGTGATCTTCGGCCACTACGGCGACAAGATCGGCCGCAAATCGATGCTGCTGATCACGCTGCTGCTGATGGGCGTGCCCACCATCCTGATCGGCCTGATTCCCTCCTATGACCAGATCGGCTACTGGGCCGCGGTGCTGCTGGTGCTGATGCGCTTTCTGCAAGGCATCGCGGTGGGCGGCGAGTGGGGCGGGGCGGTGCTGATGGCGGTCGAGCACGCGCCCGAGGGCAAGAAGGGCTTCTTCGGCAGCCTGCCGCAGGCCGGCGTGGCGCCGGGCCTGATCCTGTCGTCGCTGGCGATGGGCGCGGTGGCCGGCTTGCCCGAGCAGGACATGCTGTCGTGGGGCTGGCGCCTGCCGTTCCTGGCCAGCGTGGTGCTGCTGGCGGTGGGCTGGTTCATCCGCGTCAAGGTGGCCGAGTCGCCCGACTTCGAGCAGATGCGCGAGCAGGGCGCCAAGGTCGAGGTGCCGGTGGCGGAAGTGCTCAAGCACCACCGGCGCGCGCTGTGGACGGTGGTGGGCGCGCGGCTGGCCGAAGTCACCTGGTTCTACACCGTGGTCACGTTTTCGCTGGCCTACGCCACCGGCACGCTGGGCATCGCGCGCTCGGTGATGCTGGACGCCACCATCTGGGGCGCGGCGCTGGCGCTGTTCACCATGCCGCTGTTCGGCATGCTGGGCGACCGCGTCGGCCACAAGTGGGTGTTCATGGCCGGCTCGGTCGGCATCCTGGCGTGCGCGCCGCTGTTCTTCCAGTTGCTGGCCACGGGCCAGGCCGGCTGGATCATCGTCGCGGTTTGCCTGGCGGTGGGATTGGTCTACGCTTGCCTGTACGGGCCGGAGGGCACGCTGTTCTCCAGCCAGTTCCCGGCCGAGGTGCGCTACACCGGCATCTCGCTGGCGGTGCAGGTGTCGGGGGCGATCGGCGGCGGCCTGGCGCCGATCATCGCCACCTGGCTGCTGGCCCGCGCCGGCGGCGATCCGAAGTACGTGGTGTGGTACCTGAGCGCGCTGGGCGTGATCGCGGTATTCAGCGCCTGGCGCATGCGCGGCGATGCGTCGGCCGCGGCGGCGCTGGGCGTGCCGGCCGGCGCGCGGACCTGAGGACGACATGAAGACGATCGACTATTACTTCTGGATGAATTCCGACTGGGCCTACCTGGGCGCCGACCGCCTGGAGGCCCTGGCGGCGAGCCACCAGGCGCGCATCCGCTACCTGCCGGTGGACCTGCCCGACGTCTACGCGCGCACCGGCGGCGTGCTGCTGGGCCAGCGCGCGCCCGAGCGCCAGGCCTACCGGGTGACCGAGCTGGCGCGCTGGTGCCGCAAGCTGGGCATCCCCGTCAACCCCACGCCGGCCTACATGTGTCCGGACGCGGGGCTGGCCTCGCGCATCGTGATCGCGGCCGATGCCGCCGGCCGGCCGGTGGCGGCCCTGTACAAGGCCATCCTGGCGGCCGAGTGGTGCGAGGAGCGCGACATCTCGTCGCCGCAGACGCTGCGCGACATCGTGCGGGAGCAGGGGCTGGATGCCGCGGCGCTGCTGGCCGCGGCCGAACAGCCGGCGGCGCGCCAGGCCTACCGTGACAACACCGATGCGGCGGTGGCGGCCGGCGTGTTCGGCTCGCCATCGTATGTCTATCGCGGCGAGCTGTTCTGGGGCCAGGACCGGCTGGAGATGCTGGAAGAGGCGGTCGCCCGGGCGGCGTGAGCCGCCCCGGGCGTCCGCTGCCGTTCACTTCGCCGCCGTCTTCACCAGCGGGCAGGTCGACTTGGACAGCGGCATGAAGGCCTCGTCGCCCGGCAGCGTCGCCACCAGCTTGTAGTAGTCCCAGGGCCGCTTCGATTCCGCCGGGGTCTTCACCTCGAACAGGTACATGTCGTGCACCATGCGGCCATCCTCGCGGATGCGGCCGTTGGCGGCGAAGAAGTCGTTGATCGGCATGGCCTTCATCTGCTTCATCACCGCGTCGGGCGCGTCGGTGCCGGCCGCCTGCACCGCCTTCAGGTAGTGCATCACCGACGAATAGGTGCCGGCCTGGCTCATGTTGGGCATCTTCTTGAGCTTGTCGTAGTAGCGCTGCGACCAGGCGCGGGTCTGGTCGTTCATGTCCCAGTAGAAGGCCTCGGTCAGCATCAGGCCGGCGGCCGCGTCCAGGCCGATGGCGTGGATGTCGTTGATGTACAGCAGCAGGCCGGCCATCTTCTGGCCGCTCTGCGTCAGGCCGAATTCGCGCGCCGCCTTGATGGCGTTGACCGTGTCGCCGCCGGCGTTGGCCAGGCCGACGATCTGGGCGCGGCTGGCCTGCGCCTGCAGCAGGTACGAGGCGAAATCGCTGGTGCCGATGGGGTGGCGCGCGGCGCCCATCACGGTGCCGCCGCGGGCCTTCACCACGTCGGTGGCCGAGGCCTGCAGGGTGTGGCCGAAGGCGTAGTCGGCGGTCAGGAAATACCAGCTCTTGCCGCCGCGGTCGACGGTGGCGCGGGCCGTGGTGTTGGCCAGCGACCAGGTGTCATAGGTGTAGTGCACCGAATAGGGCGAGCAAAGGTCGTTGGTGATGCGCTCGGTGCCGGGGCCGCTGAAGACCACGATCTTCTTTTTCTCGCGCGCCACCTCCAGCACCGCCAGCGCCGGGGCCGAGCCGGCCACGTCCATGATGGCGTCGACCTTCTGCGTGTCGTACCACTCGCGGGCGCGGGCCGCGGCGATGTCGGCCTTGTTCTGGTGGTCGGCCACCAGCAGGTCGATCTTCTTGCCGAGCACGGTGCCGCCGAAGTCGTCGATGGCCATCTGCGCGGCGGTGGCGCTGCCCTTGCCGGTCACGTCGGCGTAGATGCCGCTCATGTCCAGGACCAGGCCGAGGCGGACGATGTCGTCGGAGATGGCGGCGGGGGCGGTCTGGGCCAGGGCGGGGCCGCCAAGGCACAGGCCGCAGGCCGCGGCCAGCGCGGCGACGGTGCGCGCAAGGCGCGGAGCGGGGGTGCTGCGTTGCTGCGAAATCCGGGGCATGGGGGTCATGGTTGTCTCCATTTATGGTTATGCCGGATGCTTGCGGGCACTGCAGGCGCTTTGGCCGGATGGCCGCGCTTTTTTTGATGGATCGGGCACAGGGGCGCGCGGCTGGCGCGTGCGCCGCCGGCCGCGCCTCGGCCGGCGGGGTTTCCTTGGCAGGTTGGTGGGTGCTAGCGCTGGGTCAGCAGGTCGAACTCCATGCGCACCTTGCGGAACGGGAATTCCAGCCGCGCGAAATACACCACGCGGCCGTCGATGCAGGCGTAGCGGCGCAGCTCGGCCACGGGCGAGGACACCGGGATGCGCAGCGATTCGGCCGATTCCTGGCCGGCCTCGATCACATTGAGCACCTGGCGCGCCTCGCTGATGCGGGCGCCGTAGAACTGGTCCAGCACCGGCGCCACCGTGCTTTTCTGGATGCGGGCGCGGTGCTTGCGGAACAGGCTGCTTTCCAGGAACACCTCGCTGTAGCAGAACGGCCCGGCCTCGGTGGTGTGCACGCGCCGCAGGTACTGGAAACGGCCGCCGCGGTCCGCCGCGCACGGCATGCCGAGCGTGTCGGGCAGCGGCGAATCGGCGCTCGACTCCACCAGCGACACGGTGCCGAGCTGGTTGCTCAGCTCGACGGTTTCGGCCCAGGTCTTGGGAATCAGCAGCGTCGGCGTTTCGGGCAGATCGGCGTTGACGAAGGTGCCGGACCCGCGCGAGCGCCGGATCAGGCCGTCCTGTTCCAGCTGGCCGAGGGCCTGGCGGATGGTGGCGCGCGAGATGCCGTAGGTCTCCATCAGCGCCTCCAGCGGCGGGATTTGCTGGCCCGGCCGCCAGGTGCGGTTCTGGATGTGGCTGCGGAACAGCGCGGCCGCCTGCAGGTAGAGCGGTTGGGGGCTGTGCGAGAAAAGCGGGCGCGCGGGCATGGTCGGATCGGTCAGGAAGTGGCGGGGGCGGCGAGCTGGGCGTCGGCCATCTCGCGCAGCCGGTGTTTCTGGATTTTGACCGAATTGGCGCTTTCCACCGACGGGAATGCCTCCAGCACGGTGAATCCGGCGGGGACCTTGAAACCGGCCATGGCCTGTTTGCAGGCCGCCGTCCAGCCGGCGGCATCGGCGCCGGCGCCGTCCCGCAGCAGCACGAAGGCGTAGGGCACGGTCTTGCCGTCGCGGGTGGCGCCGACCACCTGGCAGGCGCGCACGCCGGGCAGCGATTCCACCATCTGCTCGATCTCGACCGGGTTCACCAGGAAGCCGGACAGGCGCAGCGAGTCGCCCATGCGGGTCTGGAACACGAACTGGCGCGGGTTCAGCGTGTAGCCGAGGTCGCCGGTCCGGAAGTAGCCGTCCTCGGTGCAGGCGCGGCCGGTGGCCTCGGGGTTGTCGAGGTAGCCGCGCATCAGGCTGGGCGACAGGATTTCCAGCTCGCCCGATTCGCCGTGCGGCAGCACCGCGCCGCTGGCCGGATCGCGCGCTCGCACCCGCGCCTCGGGATAGATCAGGGTGCCGCCGGGCTGGTGGCGCGCGGCCACGTCGCCCTCGGCGGGGTCGCGCGGCTGGCCGGCCACCAGCGCGATCAGTTCGCTCGATCCATACAGCCCGGTCAGCGGCACGCCCGCTTCGCGCGCCAGGTCCAGCATGTGATCCAGCGCCGGCGTGAAGCTGGCGAAGCCGAACAGCCGCGCCGACGCGAACGCGCCCGGCGCGCCGGCGCGCATCATGGCGACCAGCGCTTCGTTGTTGGCGTAGGTGTGGGTGACCCGATGGCGCTGGATCGCGGCGGCCGATTCGGCCGCGTCGAACACCGGCGCGCACACCACCGGCGCGCCGTGCGCCAGGCCGCCCGCCAGCGTGGCAAAGCCGAAGGCGCCGCAGAACGGCGCGCTGGCCAGCACGCGGCTGTGGTCGTCATAGCCGAAGGCGCGCGCCACCGCCGCGCCGTGGCGCAGCAGGGTGCGCTGGTCGTGCAGCACGAACTTGGGCTGCGAGGTGGTGCCGGAGGTGGTGAAGCACAGCACGCCCGCGTCGGGCTGGGGCGGCGGCGGCGCGTCGGCGCAGGCGCGCAGGTCGGCGTAGCGGTGCACCGGCTTGCCGCGCAGCGAGGCGGCGATGGGGGCGTCTGTTTGTACGTCTGTCTGTGCGTCTGCTTGTGCGTCCGTCTGTGCGTTCGTCTGCGCGTCCGTCTCGGACACGGCGACGCTGCCTTGCAGCCGCGCCAGCGATTCGGGCGCGACGCCGTCCAGGATGCCGGCGAAGTCGATGCCCTTGAAGCCGGGCCAGAACACCAGCCAGTCGGCGCGGCCGCGGCCCAGGATGTCGGCCAGTTCCAGGGCGCGAAAGCGCGTGTTGACCGCCAGCGCCAGCGCGCCCAGGTGGGCGCAGGCCAGGAAGGTCTCGACCCAGGCGGCGCAGTTGGGCAGCCACACGGCCACGCGCTGGCCGGGCCGCACGCCGACGCGCGCCAGGCCGGCGGCCAGGGCGCGGCTGCGGGCGCGCAGGTCGGCGTGGCTGATGGCCTGGTCGCGGTCGATCAGCGCGGGCCGCTCGGGATGGCGCGCGGCCAGCGCGTCCAGGTGCCGGGCGAAGGTCGGGGCGGGGTGCGTCATGGCCTACACCGTGGCGATCGGGGTCACGGGGGAGCCCACGGCGCCCGGCATGCGCAGCGGCGGGGCGGTCAGCAGGAAGCGGTTGCGGCCCTGGCCATGCAGCCAGTCGGCCAGCGCCTTCAGGTACCACAGCTCGGCCAGCGGCACGCCCAGCTTGAACAGGCAATGATGGTGCAGCGGCAGGATCGAATGGCCCGGGCCGGCGGTGCGCGCCGGATAGGCCTCGACCGCGTAGTTGTCGGCGCAGATGGCCGCGATGCCGCTGGCGGTGATCCAGTCCAGCAGCGCCGGATCGGCGCCGTCCAGCACCGCGCCGGTCTGTTCCAGCCGGTGCGGATCGGGCTGGCCGTTCATCTCCACCAGCGCTTCGGCAAAGCCGGTGCGCAGCACCAGCATGTCGCCCGGCTCGACCACCACGTGCTGCTCGCGCATCGCCGCCTGCAGCTGGGTGTGGCCGACCAGGGTGCGGCCGGGGCCGAAGGCGCGCGCCAGGTCCACCAGCACGCCGCGGCCCTGCATGCCTTTTTCGGCGTAGCGGCTGATACTGAGCTTGCGCGCATACGAGCCGCCCGGCGGGCAGCAGGCATCAGGGCCGGCGTCGTCGCCGCCGAACACGTCCACCCCCGCGGCATAGCCGTTGTAGTAGACGCGGCGGGCCTGGCCGTCGCCCTGGATGTCGAACTGGGCGCCGACGTGGCACAGGCCGTCCCATTGGGTGGAGTACTGCATGCTGAGCGTCACCTGGTCGTCCGACAGCACGTCCACGGCGCCGGGCTGCACGCGCGCCATGGTGAAGTTCAGGTAGGGCGCGCCGTCGCGGAAGGTGGGCTTGAGCTGCGGCGGATGGCGGCGCGGATTGAGCACGTTGCCGCCGGGCAGGTCCAGCGGCAGCGACAGGCAGAACACCTTGCCCGTGCGCACTTCGCGCACCGCCTGCAGCACTTTTTCCTCGGTCAGCAGGTTCAGGCGGCCGAGTTCGTCATCCGCTCCGAAATCGCCCCAGGTGGATCCCTCGGGGCGGCGCGTCCAGCGTTTCATGGGCTTGTCTCCGGTGTGTTTTTCGAGTTCTTGTGAATATAGTACGTATTTACGTACTATAGGAAATACCTACGGGAACAAAAGAAATCCGCAACCAGCGGATTCACGAGGAGACAGATCCATGACGCATTCCCTGCTCAGGCGCGCCGGGCGGCGCGTATTGGCCGCGGCCGCCCTGGCCGCGCTGGCCACGTCCGCGGTCCAGGCGGCCGGTTACCCGGAGCATCCCGTCACCGTGGTCGTGCCGTATCCGCCGGGCGGCGGCGCCGACATCTTCGGCCGCGCCATCGCCAACGCGCTGCAGCCGGCGCTCAAGCAGACCGTGCTGGTCGAGAACAAGCCGGGCGCCGGCGGCAACATCGGCATGGCCTACGTGGCGCGGGCCAAGGCCGACGGCTACACGCTCGGCCTGGGCACCATCGGCACCCAGACCATCAACCAGTTCCTCTACAGCAACATGACGTTCGACCCCGAGCGCGACCTGGTGCCGATTGCGCTGGTGTCGACCACGCCCAACGTCATCGCCGTCAGCGCCAAGTCGCCCTACAAGACCGTGGCCGACGTGATCCAGGCGGCGCGCCAGTCGCGGGACAAGAAGCTGACCTACGCCTCGCCCGGCGTGGGGTCGTCGGTGCACCTGACCGGCGCCTACTTCGAGGCCATGGCCGGCGTGACCATGCTGCACGTGCCGTTCAAGGGCACCTCGGCGTCTCTGCCGGCGGTGGCCGGCGGCCAGGTCGATCTGTTGTTCGACAACCTGCCCGGCGCGCTGGCGCAGATCAAGGACGGCAACCTGGTGCGGGGCGTGGCGGTCACGTCCGCCGCGCGCGACCCGTCGCTGCCGGACCTGCCGACCGTGGCCGAGTCCGGCCTGCCGGGCTTCGACGTGACGGCGTGGTTCGCGCTGTATGCGCCGCGCGGCACGCCCGAACCGGTGGTGCGGCAACTGATCGAGGCGGCGCGCAGCGGCCTGGCCACGCCCGCCATCGCCACCAATTTCGCCACCATGGGCGCCCGGCCCGGCACGCTGTTCGGCGCGGACCTGGCCGCCTTCGAACGCCAGGAGCGCGCCAAGTGGGGCGGCCTCATCAAGGACAAAGGAATCACCGCGCAATGACAACCCCCATCGCATTGGTCACCGGCGGCAGCCGGGGCATCGGCCGCGCCATCGTCGCGCGGCTGTTGCAGGACGGCTTCGAGGTCGTCAACTTCAGCCGCCGGCCGCCGGAATCGGCGTTGCCCGGCGAGCGCTTCCAGTCGGTGGACCTGGGCGACGCCGCCGCCACGGCCGCGGCGGCCACCGCATTGGCGGCGGCGCAGCCGGTGTTGCACCTGGTCAACAACGCCGGCATGATCCAGGTCGCCGACATCGAGGCCGTCACCCAGGATGAGCTGGCGCGCATGGTGGCGGTGAACCTGACCGCGCCGCTGCTGTTGATGCAGGCGCTGCTGCCCGGCATGCGCCAGGCTGGCTACGGCCGGGTCGTCAACATCGGCAGCCGCGCCGGCCTGGGCAAGCCGGGCCGCACGGTCTACGGCGCCACCAAGTCCGGTCTGGCGGGCATGACGCGCACCTGGGCGCTGGAGCTGGGCAAGGCCGGCATCACGGTCAACACCGTGGCGCCCGGGCCGATCGCCACCGAGCTGTTCGACCAATCCAACCCGCCGGGCGATCCCGGGACCGTGGCGCTGGAGGCCGCCATCCCGGTTGGCCGCATCGGCCGGCCCGAGGACGTGGCGCACGCGGTGTCGTCGTTTCTGGACCGGCGCGCCGGCTTCATGACCGGGCAGGTGCTGTATGTCTGCGGCGGCATGTCGGTGGGGCTGGCGGGATAGGCGTTTACGCGGCCGGGCGCCGCGCCTGGGGCGTGGGGCGGCGCCGCGTCAGTCGCGGTGCGCCAGCGGCCAGCGGAAGGGCGGCGTGATCTCCACTTGCAGTCCCGCGCCGGTCAGCACGCCGTGCAGCCGGATCACCTCGAGCGCCAGCACGTCCTCGGCGACCGGCAGGTCCTGGACGATCAGTTCGCGGGCCCGCTTGACGCCAATGCCCAGCGCCACCGCCAGGCGGGCGATGGCGCTGGCCGTGGCCAGGTCGCCGGGCCGCGCCCGCAGCGTGTAGGGCGTGCGGTCGATGATCGGGTGGTTCGGATTGGTGGTCGCCACCATCCAGCCGCAGCCGCTGCAACGCGCGATCAGGCTCAGGCCCTGTTCGGTGATGACCTGGGGCTGGCCGCATTCGGGGCAGGGAGAGGTGGTCACGATCATGGCGCGCGGTCTCGGGAAGGACAGGGTTCAGAGTGGGCGGCCGGCGGTTCCGAGCGCATGGCGCAGGACCTTGCCGGAGGCCCTGCCGGCGGCGCGCAGCGCGCCGTCCCGTTCGCGCCGCAGCTGGCGCAGCACCTCGCTCGGCGTCACGCCGAAATGCGCCGCGAACTTGCGCTGGAAGGTGCGGCGCGACATGTGGCAGGCATCGGCCATGTCGTCCACCGACCAGCGCGCCGACAGGCTCGCTTCTATCTTTTCCACCAGATCGCGGAATGGCGCGGCCAGGCGGTCCTGCAGCCGCAGCGACCGGCTGTACTGGCGCTGGTCGCCGTCGCGGCGCATGAACACCACCAGGCGGCGCGCCACGTCCTGCGACACCTGCGCGCCGGCGTCGCGTTCGATCAGGGCCAGCGCCAGGTCGATGCCGGCGGTGACGCCGGCCGAGGTCCAGATGGCGCCGCTCTCGATGAAGATGCGGTCGTCTTCGACCCGCAGGCCCGGATACAGCTGGCGCAGCCGGTCGGCCGAGCGCCAGTGGGTGGTGACGCGGCGGCCGTCGAGCAGGCCGGCGGCGGCCAGCAGGAAGGCGCCGGTGCAGACGCTGCAGGTGCGGCGCGCCTGCGGGCCGCGCCGGCGCAGCCAGGCCAGGGTCTCGCCGTGGGCGCCGGCCTGGTCGATGCCGGGGCCGCCCGGCACGAACAGCATGTCGATCGGCGCGTCGTCGTCCTCGGCGAAGGTGGCGTCGACCTGCATGCGCAGGCCCTGGTCCCAGGTCGTGACCACCGGCGTGGCCGCGATGGTGCTCAGCTGATAGCCCGCGCCGCCTTCCTCGTTGGCGCCGCTGAAGGCCTGCCAGGGGCCGGCCAGGTCGAGCGGCTGGAAGCCGTCGTAGAGCAGGAAGACGACGCGTTTTGGCGCGATCGGCGGGGTATTTGGCGCACGCGCGCCGGCGCTTCGATCTACGCTGGCGGTTCCGTTCTGCGAAGGAGCATCGTCGTGCATGTCAATATTCTCTTGTTCGAAGGGCTGACCCAGCTCGATATGACCGGGCCTTACGAGGTGCTCGCCGCCGCGCCCGGGTTCAGCGTCGATTTTGTCGCAAAAACGCCGGAGCCGGTGCGCAGCGATCGCGGCCTGCGATTCATGCCGACCCAGACCCTGGCGTCGGCGCCGCCCTGCGATCTGCTGGTGGTGCCGGGCGGGCCGGGCACGGATGATGCCATCCTCGACCCGGACTGGGTAGCCTTCACGCGCCGCCAAGCGTTGGGCGCGCGCTACGTCTTCGGCATCTGCACCGGTTCGCTGCTGCTGGGCGCGGCCGGCCTGCTGCGCGGCAAGCGCGCCTCCAGCCATTGGCGCGCGCGCGAATTGCTGGCGCATTTCGGCGCGGTGCCGACCGATGCGCGGCTGTGCGTGGATGGCAACGTTTTCACCGCCGGCGGCGTCACCTCGGGCATCGACATGGCCCTGAAGGTGGTGGCCACGCTGTGCGGCGACGACGTCGCCAAGCTGATCCAGCTGCAGATCGAATACGACCCCCAGCCGCCATTTCCCGGCGGCACGCCCAAGACCTCGGAGCCGGACATCGTGCAGCGCTACCTGGCGCAGTCGCAGGCGCGCTTCGAGCAGCGCAGCGCCAAGGTGCGGCAGGCCGCGCTCAATGTCCCAGGTGATCCAGCGGCAGCGGGCTCTGGGGCTTGACGGTCTGGATCGCGAAGTTGCTGCGGATGTCCTTCACCCCGGGCAGCTTGAGCAGCGTGGTCAGCAGGAAGCGCTCATAGGCGCGCAGGTCCGGCAGCACCACCTGCAGCAGGAAGTCGGATTCCCCCGACACCAGGTGGGCCGCCACCACTTCGGGCAGGGCGCAGACCTCCTTGCGGAACTGGTCGGCGTCGCGCTCGTGGTGGCGCTCGACCTTCACGCCGACGAAGACGGTCAGGCCCAGCCCGACCTCGTCCGGCGCCAGCCGGGCCTCGTAGCCCTGGATCACGCCGGCTTCCTCCATCAGCCGCACCCGCCGCAGGCAGGGCGACGGCGACAGGCCGATCTGCTCGGCCAGCTCGACATTGGTGAGGCGGCCATTCTGCTGCAGGGCCTCGAGAATGCGCCGGTCATAGGCATCAAGTTGGCGTTTTGGCATGAAATGAAAATACCGTCATATAGATTGGTTCAGTATGCCAATCATGTTATTCCGGTTGGCAGGAATAGCAAGCACATGCCGATGCCTTTTCCCTAGAATGATCGCCATTTCCCGCAGCACGGAGCGTGGCGCATCATGGCCGATATGGCGTTGTTTCTTGGGGCATTGTTGATTGTCTATGTGGTGCCCGGGCCGGACATGATCCTGCTGCTCGAGACCGGCGCCCTGCGCGGGCGCGGACAGGCGCTGGCGGTGGCCGTGGGCCTGGCGCTGGCGCGCGCCGCCCACGTGACGCTGGCGGCGTTGGGCTTGGCGGCGCTGTTCAAGACCCATCCGTGGGCCTTCGACGCGGCGCGCACCGTGGGCGGCGGCTACCTGATCTGGCTGGGCGTGCGGCTGCTGCGCGCCGGGCCGATGTCGTACGGCGTGGCGCACGAGGCGCAGGCGGCCGCGCGCGGCAAAGGGCTCGGCGCGGCGTTGCTCAGCGGGGTGCTGACCAACGTGCTCAATCCCAAGGCGCTGCTGTTCTGCTCGGTGCTGCTGCCGCAGTTCGTGTCGCCGGCGCAGGGCCCGATCGGCCAGCAGTTCGCCTTGCTGGGCGTGATCCTGGTGAGCCTGGGCCTGACGTTCGATGTGCTGTGCGCGCTGGCCGGCGGCGCCCTGGGCCGCTGGATGGCGGCGCATCCGCGCGTGCAGAAATGGCAGGGCACGGTGTTCGGCGGCGCGCTGATCGCGTTCGGCGTGCGCCTGACGCTGAATCGCTGAGGCGGCCGGGCCGCGCACGCTGCCGGGCGGCGCGGCGCCATGAAAAAAGGGCCTGACTCGCGTCAGGCCCTTTCTGCTTACTTGTCGAAGGCCAGGGACGTTTCGTCCTCGTCCTGGCCTTCGCCGTCGGCGCGCGCCGGCAGGGGGCGGGCGCCATCGGCCAGCATCTCCGCCTGCGTCAGGCCCTTGGTCAGTTCCAGGGCCTGGCGCTCGAACAGGCGCCGGTACAGGCCGCCCTTCAGGCGGATCAGCTGGTCATGGCTGCCTTCCTCGATGATGCGGCCATGGTCCATCACCAGCAGGCGGTCCAGCGCGCGCACCGTCGACAGGCGGTGCGCCACCACCAGCGTGGTGCGGCCGACCATCAGGCGCTCCATGGCCTGCTGGATCAGCACTTCGCTTTCGCTGTCCAGGCTCGAGGTGGCCTCGTCCAGGATCAGGATCGGCGCGTCGGCCAGGAAGGCCCGCGCGATCGCCACGCGCTGGCGCTCGCCGCCCGACAGCTTGACGCCGCGTTCGCCCACCAGCGTCTCATAGCCCTTGGGCAGCGCCATGATGAAGTCGTGCGCGCTGGCCAGCCGCGCCGCCTGCTCGATCTCGGCCTGCGTCGCGCCGGGGCGGGCGTAGGCGATGTTCTCGGCCAGCGTGCGGTGGAACAGCACCGGCTCCTGCTGCACGATCGCGATCTGGCCGCGCAGCGAGGCCTGCCTGACCTGGGCGATGTCCTGCCCGTCGATGGCGATGCGGCCGCCATTGACGTCGTACAGGCGCTGGATCAGCTTGATGAACGTGGTCTTGCCCGACCCCGAATGGCCCACCAGCCCGACCCGTTCGCCCGGCGCGATGCGCGCCGAGAAGCGGTCGTACAGCGGCGCCTCGTGGCGGCCGTAGCGGAAGGTCACGTCTTCGAAGCGGATCTCGCCCGCCGTGACGCGGATCTGGCCCGCGCCGGGGCGGTCGTCCACGCCCAGCGGCTGCTTTTCCAGCGCCACCAGTTCCTCCATGTCGTTGACCGAGCGCTGCAGGTTGCGGATGTGCATGCCCACGTCGCGCAGGTGGCCCTGCAGCATGAAGAACATCGTCAGCGCGAAGGTCACGTCGCCGACGCTGGCCTGGTTGCGCGACCAGAGCAGCAGCGCCGCGCCCAGGATGCCAGCCTGCATCGCCACCAGCATCGCGCCCTGGATGCCGCCGTTGATCGTGGCGCGGATCCAGGTGCGGCGCGTGCGGCGGCGCCACTTGTCGACCACGCGCTCCAGGCGCGCTTCCTCGCGCGTCTCGGCGCCGAAGGCCTTGACGACCGGGTTACAGCTGACCGCGTCGGCCAGCGCGCCGCCCATGCGCGTGTCCCAGGCATTGCCCAGCCGCGCCGCCGGCGCCACGTAGCCCAGCGACAGCGTCGCCGTGACCGCGATGTACAGCACCGACCCCAGGCCGACCACCAGGCCCATCACCGGCCAGTGGATGCCTAGCAGCACGGTGGCGCCGACCAGCATGATGACCGAGGGCAGCAGCGCCACCAGCAGCGTGTCGTTCAGCAGGTCCACCGCCCACATGCCGCGGGTGATCTTGCGCACGGTCGAGCCGGCGAAGCTGTTGGCGTGCCAGTCGGTGGAAAAGCGCTGCACCCGGTAGAAGGCGTTGGAGACCATGCCGTTCATCATCTTCAGGGTGAAGACGATGATGTTCTGGAACACGCCCTGGCGCAGCAGCGTGCCGCCGATGCCCAGCGCGATCAGCAGCCAGAACGCGGTGACGGCCGCGCCCCATGCCTGCTGGTCCGCCGCGGCGCCGGACGCCACGGCGTCGACCAGCCGGCCCGCGTACAGCGGGGTCAGCACGTCGGCCAGGGCCGACAGCAGCGCCAGCCCGACGATCAATGCGGTGCGCCAGGGTTGGGCGCGCCAATAGCGGAAGGTAAAGCCGAGGACGTCCTTGAAGGCTTGTCCTCGCAGATCGATTTTTGTTCGATTCATTGCGATCGCCCGGCAACGCGAAGGCGCCGGTTTCCTTGTGGGAAGAGGGTGATACGACCTGCGCCTCACGGCGCGGGCATTGCGTTCAGGGGTTTGGGGCGGGCGCGGCGGACCAGTCGCCAGGTAGTCTGGCGATGGGGCCGCGCGGGCGACGACTTAATGGCGTCGCGGAGATACGCGCGGGATGGCGGTATGCGGATTCATCATCTTGCGCCTCCCAGGTGTAGGTGAAGGGAAAAAAAGAATGGGCACAGGCCCGAATTGAAGATTCTATAGAACTGGTGTACGCGCATCAACCGCGCGGACAGTGGGGGATTGCCGGCGTGTGGGTTTTTCCCCACGGCGATGTCGCGGGTCGCGGGCGGGCGTGGGCCGTGCGAGGCAGGCGCTGCGCCGCGGGGGCGGCGGGGGCCGGGTGGCGGTAGCGGGCGGGCCGCCGGGCGCGCTGGAAAGCAGGACCGGCCGCCGCGAAGACGCGGCGGCCGGCCACGCGCGCTACTTCAGGAACCCCGTCGAGATCCACGGCACCGCGGCGATCACCACGATGCCGACCGCCATCGAACTCAGGTAGCCCAGGATCGGCCGGATGCCGGCTTCGGGCGCGACCCGGCCGATGGCGCAGGCGGCGTAGTAGCCCACCCCGAACGGCGGCGCGAACAGGCCCAGGCCCATCGACAGGATCACCACCATGGCGTAGTGCACCTCGTGGATGCCCATCTGGTGCGCGATCGGGAACAGCAGCGGCCCGAACAGCACGATGGCCGGAATGCCTTCGAGCACGCTGCCCAGGATGATGAACGCTACGATCGACACCGCCATGAAAGTGGCGGCGCCGCCCGGCAGGCCGGCCATGGCCTGCGCCAGCTGGGTCGAGAAGCCCGATTGCGTCAGGGCCCAGGCCATGGCGGTGGCGGTGCCGATGATCAGCAGGATCGAGCCCGACAGGCAGGCGGTGTCCACCAGCATGGGCTTGAGCCGCTTGGCGTCGAAGCAGCGGTAGACCAGCAGGCCGATCAGCGTGGCGTAGACGATGCCGATGGTGGACACCTCGGTGGCGGTGGCCACGCCCTCGACCACCGCCGCGCGGATCACGAAGGGCAGCGCCAGCGCTGGCAGCGCCACCAGCAGGGCGCGGCCGATCTGGCGGCCGCTGGCCTTGCGCACCGCGCTCAGGTCTTCGCGGCGGTTTCGCCACCAGACCACCAGGCACAGCATCACGCCCAGCACCAGCCCCGGCAGCAGGCCGCCGGTGAACAGCGCCGTGATCGACACGCCGGTGACCGAGCCGATGGTGATCAGCACCAGGCTGGGCGGCACGGTCTCGGTCTGCGCGCCGGTGGCCGACAGCAGCGCCACCAGGTCGCCCTCGTCGGCGCCGCGCTCGCGCATTTCCGGGAACAGCACCGGCGCCACCGCCGCCATGTCGGCGGCCTTGGCGCCCGAGATGCCCGAGACCACGTACATGGCGCCGATCAGCACGTACGACAGGCCGCCGCGCACGTGGCCCAGCAGGCTGGCCAGGAACGCCACCATGCGCTTGGCCATGCCGGTCATCTCGATCAGCACGCCCAGGAACACGAACAGCGGCACCGCCAGCAGGATCAGGTGCGACATGCCCTCGTCCATGCGCCCGACCACCACCATCATCGGCACGTCGGTGGTCAGCGACAGGTAGCCGAAGGTGGCCAGCCCGAACGAGAAGGCGATCGGCACGCCCGCGAACACCGTGCACGCCACCACGCCGACGAAGAAGATCAGCAGGTTGACGTTGCCCAGGCCGGCCAGCACCGGTTGCAGCGCCGTCATCGCGGCCACCACGCCGCCGACCAGCAGCAGCGCCAGGCCGGTGACGCGCCACTGCGCGCGTTCGACCAGCCGCAGCAGCGCGATCAGCAGCATCAGGGCGGTGCCGACCGGCAGGGCCGCCGCGCGCCAGATGTTGGGGATCTCGAGCGCGGCGGTGGTGACGTACCGTTCCTCCGAGGCGTACTCGTAGCCCGGCGCCTGCAACAGCAGCAGGAACGCCAGCGCCGCCGCCACCGCCACCATGTCCAGCAGCGCGCGGGTGGCGGGCGAGGCGCGGTTGACCAGCGCGCCCATGCGCATGTGCTCGCCGCGGCGGAAGGCGATCACCGCGCCCAGCATGGCCAGCCACAGGAACAGGATCGAGGCCAGTTCGTCGGACCACACCAGCGGCGTGTGCAGCACGTAGCGCGCCACGATGCCCGAGAACAGGATGACGATTTCCGCGACCACCAGGATGGCCGCGGGAATCTCCACCAGGTGGCCCAGCGCGGTGTCGGCGGCGACGGCCCAGGGCCGCCGCGCGCCCGGGGCCACGCCGGCCGCGGCCGGCGGCGCCGCCGGATGCGTCAGCGCAGCCCTCATGACAGGCTCCCGGCCGCCTGCTCCAGCAGGCCCCAGGCCTTGTCGCCGTACTTTTCCTTCCAGCTGGCATAGAAGCCGGCGCGCCGCAGCGAGTCGCGGATGGGCGCGGGGTCGGGCGTGTTGAAGGCCAGGCCTTCCTCGGCCAGCTTGGCCTGCAGCTGGTTGTTCAGCGCCAGCACGTCGGCGCGCTCGGCCATGCCGGCGGCGTTTATATGCCTGGCGACGACCTCGCGGATGTCGGCCGGCAGCTTTTCCCAGGCGCGGCGGTTGCCCAGGAACCAGAAGCCGTCCCACATGTGGTTGGTCATCGAGCAGTACTTCTGCACTTCGTACAGCTTGGCGGTCTGGATGATGGCCAGCGGGTTTTCCTGCGCGTCGACCACGCGGGTCTGCAACGCCGAATAGGTTTCGTTGAAGTTGATGCTGGCCGGCGACGAGCCCAGCGCCTTGAACATCGAGGTCCACAGCGGGCTGACCGGCACGCGGATCTTCAGGTCGCGGAAGTCGTCCGGGCCGCTGATGGCGCGCGAGCTGGTGGTGATCTGGCGAAAGCCGCTGTCCCAGATGTGGTCCATGACGAACAGACCCTTGCCATTGATGTCGGCGCGGATGTGCGCGCCCAGGTCGCCGTCCATGGCCTTCCAGACCGAGGCGTAGTCGGGGAAGGCGAAGCCCACCCCGCTGATCGAGGCGCTGGGCACCAGGGTCGACAGGATCAGGCCCGACAGGGTGAAGAACTCGACGGCGCCGGCGCGCAGCTGGCTCAGCGTGTCGGTGTCGGACCCGAGCTGGCTGCTGGGGAACACCGCCAGTTCGAAGCGGCCGCCCGTGTCTTTGAGGATGTTCTGCGCGGCCTCGTTGGCGCGCAGGTTCATCGGGTGCGAGGGCGGCAGGTTGTTGGCGTACTTGTAGCGGAACTGGGGCGCCGCCAGCGTGCGCTGGAACGGGGCCAGGGCAAGCAGCGCGCCGCCTCCCGCGGCGCGCATGAGGTTGCGTCGAGTCGTGTTCATGCTGTCTCCTTGGTTATGAGATCCGGCCGCCATCGAGGACGGCCGGATAAAGCGCCTTGCCAGGCTTCTTGCTTTATCTTTGCATGAGGTCCATTATGTGGACCTGCGTACTACCCTTAAATTCATTAAATCACACTGATTCACTAGCGTAAATCAATAAAACTGGTGCAGAATGAAAAAACAAGATCATATTGATGGTCCACAAAATGGACCTGATGAAAAAACAGGCGGAGACGTGACGGAGACCTCATCCCAGGTCGGTGGCGCCCAGGCGATATCCCGCGCCATGCTGGTGCTGCGCGCGGTGTCGCGCACCCGCGGCGAAGGCGCGGGCCTGCTGGCGTTGACGCGCGACACGGGCATGAGCAAGCCCACCGTGCATCGCCTGCTCGCCGCCCTGGCCGCCGAGGGCATGGTCGAGCAGGACCAGGCCAGCCGCCGCTACTTCCTCGGTCCTGAATGCCACGTGCTGGGCAACATCGCCAGCGAGCGCTTCGGCATCAACCGCCTGGCCGCGCCCGTGGTGGCGCGGCTGGCGCACGAATGCGGCGATTCCGCCTTCTTCTCGCTGCGCCGCGACGTGTTCGCGGTCTGCGTGGTGCGCGAGGACGGCGATTACCCGCTCAAGACCCACGTGCTGCTGCCCGGCGACCGCCACCCGCTGGGTATCGGCGCCGGCAGCCTGGCCATCCTGGCGGCGCTGCCCGACGACGAAGTCGAGGCCTGCCTGCAGGCCAATGCCGCCCTGATCGAGCGGCGTTATCCGCATTACTCCGTGCCGCTGATCCGCACCCTGGTGGACGAGGTGCGCGAGCAGGGCTACGCCGTGAACCGCGGCCTGGTGGTGCCGGGCTCGTGGGGGATCGGCATGCCGCTGCGCGACGAGCAGGGCCACGTGCTGGGCGCGCTCAGCATCGCCGCGGTCGAATCGCGCATGGACGAGGAAAGGCAGTTCCAGCTGGCCAAGCTGTTGTCACGCGAGGCCAAACGCCTGCTCGCGCAGGCCAACCCGGCAGGCCGCGAGGCGCGGGCGCGCCCGCCGGCCGCCAAGCCCAGGCCCTGATCCGCCAAGCCGGCGGGGCGGGGCCGCCAACAGAGGAGACAGCAATGAGCAAGCGTGCCGTCATCGTGGGATGGTCACATGTCCCGTTCGGCAAACTCGACGATCCCGATACCGAAAGCCTGATGGCGCGGGTATCGGGCGCCGCCCTGGCGCATGCGGGCATCGGCGCCGGGGACGTGGACGGGATCTATGCCGGCGTGATGAACAGCGGCTTTCAGAAGCAGGACTTCCAGGCCGCGCTGGTGGCGCTGGCCGATCCTGGGCTGGCGTACGTGCCCGCCACCCGCCTGGAAAATGCCTGCGCCACCGGGTCCGCCGCGCTGTACGCGGCCATGGATTTCATCGAGGCGGGACGCGGCCGCGTGGCGCTGGTGGTGGGCGCCGAGAAGATGACCGCGCGCTCCACCGAGGACACCGGCGACATCCTGCTCAATGCCAGCTACCGCAAGGAAGAGGCCACGCTGCCGGGCGGCTTTGCCGGCGTGTTCAGCCGCATCGCCACGGCCTACTTCGAGCGCCACGGCGACCACGGCGAGGCGCTGGCCCGCATCGCCGCCAAGAACCACGCCAACGCGCTGGACAATCCCTACGCGCAGATCCGCAAGGACCTGGGCTTCGAGTTCTGCAATACCGTCTCCGACCGGAATCCCTATGTGGCGGCGCCGTTGCGGCGCACCGATTGCTCGCCCATTTCCGACGGCGCGGCGGCGCTGGTGCTGGCCGACGCGGAAACGGCGGCGGGCCTGCGCCGCGCCATCGGCTTTCGCGCGCGCCGCCACGTCAATGACTTCCTGCCGCTGAGCCGGCGCGATCCGATTGCCTTCGAGGGCGCGGCGCGCGCCTGGCGCGAGGCGCTGGCCGATGCCGGCGCGACCCTGGACGACCTGAGCCTGGTGGAAACGCACGACTGCTTCACCATCGCCGAACTGATCGAGTACGAGGCCATGGGCCTGGCGCCGCGCGGCCACGGCGTGCGGGCGTTGCGGGAAGGCTGGGTGCAGAAGGGCGGACGCCTGCCCGTCAACCCTTCGGGCGGGCTCAAGGCCAAGGGCCATCCGGTGGGCGCCACCGGCGTGTCGCAGCACGTCATGGCGTGCCTGCAACTGGCCAGCGAGGCCGGCGCCATGCAGGTGCCGGACGCGACGCTGGCCGGCGTCTTCAACATGGGCGGCGCGGCCGTGGCCAACTACGTCAGCATCCTGGAGCGCGTCAAATGAGCGGCCCGTTGCAGCCGGCCCTGGCGCCGCCGGGCGGCGTGGCGCCGGTGTCGCGCCGGGCCATGAACCTGGCGCATTTCCTGGTGCAGGCGGCGCGCCGCCATCCGGCGCGTGCCGCGCTGGTCTGCGGCGAAGCCCGGCTCAGCTGGCGCGAGCTGGACGCGCGCACCGCCGCCCTGGCGCAGGCGCTGGCCGAGCGCGGCGTGGGCAAGGGCGACCGGGTGCTGGTGCATGCGCGCAACAGCTTCGCGTTCGCCGAGACCCTGTTCGCCGTGCTGCGGCTGGGCGCGGTGTGGGTGCCGACCAATTGCCGCATCTCGCCGGACGAGGCGGTCTACCTGGCGCAGGCGGCGGGCGTCAAGGCGTTCCTGTGCGAAGGCCAGTCGCCGGCGCACGCGGCCGCGGTGGCGCAGGCGATGCCCGGCCTGGCCCTGCTGGCGCGGCTGGGGCCGGGCGAGTTCGGCGAGGCCGACACCGCCACCCTGATCGCGGCGCGGCTGGCCGATGCGCCGCGCCCCTGCGCCGACGTCGACTACGACGACCCCTGCTGGTTCTTCTTCACGTCCGGCACCACCGGGCACCCCAAGGCGGCCGTGCTGACTCATGGGCAGATGGCGTTCGTGGTGACCAACCACCTGTGCGACCTGATGCCGGGCACCACCGAGGACGACGTCAGCCTGGTGGTGGCGCCCCTGTCGCACGGCGCGGGCATCCACTTCCTGACGCAGGTGGCGCGTGGCGCCGCCACCGTGCTGCCCGAAGGCGAGCGCTTCGACCCGGAAGAGGCCTGGCGCCTGGTGCAGGCTCACAGGGTGACCAACATGTTCACCGTGCCGACCATCGTCAAGTTGCTGGTGGAGCATCCGGCGGTGGATGCCTTCGACCACGGCAGCCTGCGCCACGTGATCTACGCCGGCGCGCCGATGTACCGCGAGGACCAGAAGCGCGCGCTGGACAAGCTGGGCGGCGTGCTGGTGCAGTATTTCGGGCTGGGCGAGGTGACCGGCAACATCACCGTGCTGCCGCCGGCGCAGCACCATGGCGGTGATGGTCCCGAGGCCCGCGTCGGCACCTGCGGCTACGAGCGCACCGGCATGCAGATCAGCATCCAGGATGACGCCGGCCGGCCGCTGCCGGCGGGCCAGACCGGCGAGATCTGCGTCTGCGGCCCGGCGGTGTTCGCCGGCTACTACGCCAACCCGCAGGCCAACGCCAAGGCCTTCCGCGACGGCTGGTTCCGCACCGGCGACCTGGGCTACCAGGACGAGGAAGGCTATCTCTACATCACCGGCCGCGAATCCGACATGTACATCTCGGGCGGCTCCAACATCTATCCGCGCGAAGTCGAGGAAAAGGTGCTGGCCCATCCGGCGGTGGCGGAAGCGGCGGTGCTGGGCGTGCCGGATCCGGTATGGGGCGAAGTGGGCGTGATGGTCTGCGTGCTGCGCCCGGGCCAGGCGCTGGAACAGGACGCGCTGCTGGCCTGGCTGGCACCGCGCATGGCGCGCTACAAGCTGCCCCGCCAGGTGTTCTTCTGGGACGCGCTGCCGCGCTCGGGCTACGGCAAGATCACCAAGAAGCTGGTGCGCGACGCCTTGCGCGAGCGCGGCTACCTGGCGGCCGGTTAGCAGGACGTCGCGGCCGCCGGCGTGGCGGCCGCGATGGCAGGAGGGAGAGACAACGCAGTACATAACGAGGAGACCGAATCATGGATGGAGCGCAGGAAGCGGTGCTGGTCACGGGCGGCGCGTCGGGCATCGGCCTGGCCGTCGCGCGGGGCCTGCTGGACGCGGGACGCCGGGTGCTGGTGGCCGACGTATCGCAGGAGCGGCTGGATGAGGTGCGCGGCCTGGCATCGGAGGAACGCCTGGGCTGCGTGCGGTTGGACGTGTCCGACGAGGCGCAGGTGACCGAGGCCATGGCACGGCTGGAGGCCGATTTCGGCCCGATCGCCGGGCTGGTCAATTCGGCCGGCATCGGCCGCGACGTGCCGTTCCTGGACACCGACGCGGCGCTGCTGCGGCGGATCCTGGAGGTGAACCTGGTGGGCTCGTTCGTGGTGGCGCGCGAGGCGGCCCGCCGCATGCGCGAACGCGGACGCGGCTCGATCGTGAACATCGCCTCGGTGTCGGGCATTCGCGGCAACGCGGGCCGCGCGGCGTACGGGGCGTCCAAGGGCGGGGTGGTGACGCTGACGCGGGTGATGGCGGTGGAGCTGGCCGCCTACGGCATCCGCGTGAACGCGGTGGCGCCGGGGCCGATCGAGACGCCGCTGGTGGGCCAGATGCACACCGAAGCGGCGCGCGCGGCCTGGCGCCAGGTGGTGCCGCAGCATCGCTACGCGGCGCCGGAGGAACTGAACGGCACCATCGGCTGGCTGCTGGACGAATCGCTGTCCAGCTACGTGACGGGGCAGGTGATCTGCGTAGACGGCGGCTTCACCGCGGCGGGCATGCTGCCGGCGGTGCACTGAGCCGCCGCCTCCCGCCATTCCCACATTCCATTCCCATCTCGCGCCACAAGCGCACGGAGTGCACATCATGCGAACCACCACCGTGGATCGTTCGTTGCGGGGCGCACCGACTTTGCCCCGTCCCAGGACGCTGATACACCCGGGGGCCTTCAACCCCATACGAATACACAGCCGCTGCGCGCGGCACGGCCGCCATATCCGCCTGGCGCTGCAGCCGGGCGCCAGCCTGTTCGAGGCGCTGGTCGAGGGGCTGGCGCCGTTGGGGGTGGAGAACGCCTCCATGACGCTGCTCAGCGGCGCCTTCAGCCATCTCGATTACTGCACGGCGCCGCCGGACCCGGCCCATCTGCGGGTGGTGGCGTACACCGCGCCGATCGCGGCGGGCGCGTCCACGCTGATCTTCGGCAATGCCACGCTGGGCAAGGGCGATGCGGGCGAGCCGCTGGTGCACTGCCACGCGGCCTTCTGCGATGAGAGCGGCGCGCTGCTGGGCGGGCACCTGATCCCGCAGACGACGATCGTGGGCGCGGCGCCAGTGACGGTGCTGGTGACGGCGCTGGAAGGGTTCGAGCTGCGCGCCACCTATGACGCCGAAACCAATTTGCGGCTGCTGCAGCCGCGGGAGATCTGACGATGATGCCGGCCGAGGTCGAAAGCGGAAGCATGGGGCGGGTGGCGTATGCGCGCATCGGACCCAACGAGGATCTGGTGCAGGCGGTGGAGAAGCTGTGCCTGGCGGAGGGGTTCCGGAATGCGTTCGTGCGGGGGGCGCTGGGGAGTCTGGTGGATGCCTGCCTGTATGCGCGGGGGGGCGGGGTGCGGTGGCTGGAGGGGCCTGCGGTGGAGATTGTCAGCCTGGCTGGGGAGGTGCGGGCGCAGGCGGATGGGTCGGTGGTGGCGTCGCTGTCGGGGGTGGTGGCGGATCCGGCGGGGCGGGTGCATGGGGGGGTGTTTGTGCCGGGGGCTAATCCTGTTTGTATGACGTTTGAGGTGACGTTGGAGGAGTGGTTGCCGGAGGGGTGATCCGGGCGTTTGTTGCTGCCGGCAGGGATAAGTTTCTCGGGGAGGGAAGGATGCTGCGTGAAGCCGGAACGTTTTCGTGCCCCGAGCGCGCGATTGCTGTGGCCTATCTGATGTTGGACATGCCCATCGAGCCGAAGAACCCGACGCAGTAGGTCTGCGAGGCCCTGCGTGAGCGGTTCGACGTGGAGTATGAGTGCAAGGCTCTTCCAGGGCTGACGCTGCATGAATGGCATGCGCAGACTGTGTTCATCGTGAAGCTGATGGAGCGGACACTGGGCGACAGTTTGGGCTTTCACATTCTGCGGGCCCAGCATGGGACGGGTGAAGAGGCCAAGGCCAGCGCATGTCTGATCTCGGAATGGTTTAACCCGGAAGGGCTCGCCGACGGTTGTGAGCGTGAACTGACCGGCCTGCTGGTCACCAATATCTTGCGTGGCCGGCCGCGACTGCGTGATCTGTCCGATCGCTTCGACGTGCCCAAGTCGAACATTGGCCGCCCGGCGCCAGCCTATCGCGTGCTGGTGGAAGGCGCACGTCGCGCCGCGTTGAAGCGCCTGGACGTACAGATGTGCGACGCGGATATCGTGGTGGACTTGGAGAGGATCGTTAGGCCGACAGCGCTTGATAATGTGGGACAAGATATGCAGAGTCTTGTCGCTATCGCGACAATTGCGACCTGAAGAAAAAGCCCCGAGCAAAGCCGGGGCTTTTGTTTTGCCGGTACGATGTCCTCTCCGATCCCTAGATGGAGTGCGACATGTCGAAGAGAACCTTCACTGCGGAAGTGAAAGAACGCCAGGAAGGCGAACCCTGCTTCATTTGGATAGCTGCGAACGACGATATCGGCATTGGTAATGGGAGCATCTTACTCGAGTTGCAGGAGCCGGCCACCATAGAGCATGCTCAAAAGGTGGCACAGTTCCTTCATGAGAACGTCCGTTCATTCAAGTTGTCCACTTAGCTTTGCAGTACGTGCAACGAGCTGCCTCCGGGCCGCTTTTTGTTTTCAGAGAGCAGGGGCCAGAGATAACCGTCCGCCGGGCCGCACGGGCGCCGGCTGTCTCTCACGTGCCTTAGGACTTGCCACGGGCGAACGGAATGGCTTGAATTTGTCGAGTTCGCGTAGCTTCGGCTGTTGCGGAGAAAAGCGATGGGAGACTTATTGGCGGTCGTTGCGGCCGCGTTGGGACTTCGCGCGTTCAGCCTCTAGCTTGTCAAGGGATTCGCGATCCTTGAGCCTGAATTCCCTATCCTTCGTGCGGTACTGATATTCGAGTTCGATGAGCTTTAGATACGCGTTCAGGAGCTCATTATTCTCAGGGTGCGCCTCGATTTGTTTTTCAAGAAACGCCATAGCTTGTTCAAACTGGTCAATCGTCATCAAGTTGCCTTGCACTTACCGTGCCCCGACGTGGAGCAGAAAGATGGGAAATATATGTGGCCTCCTTCATTTTGAGCAAACCCGAGGCCGGTGATGAATGACTGAGCGCCCCGTAGGAAATTCCTACCGGGGCGTTTAAATTGCAGATCTACGCGGATTCCGCCCGGCCGTTCGCCCACGGGACCTCGACGTTTTTCATTGCTTCGGCGTCTTTGAAAATGGTCCCGATGTGTTCCATCGCGTAGCCGCGATCTCGCGCGTGTATTGGGTAAAGCTGCTTATTCGCATTGGCCAGAGCGTCAAGCTGGGAACGGATTTCGTTGAGCGTATTCTTGTTGTCCGAGTTGTGGGCAAGGTATGCCAGTGCCGCAGAGATAACCAGCGACTGTGCCTCCAGAGTGGCATGCATGCGCTTCTCGAAGCCGTCGGGAACATTATCAAATGCCATGCTGAAAGTACGAGCCATAGAGCCCCATGAGGATTAATGACCGGATCACGACAATGATTCGGTATGGGTATTGCAAGAGCAGAAAAACACCCATTAGTCGCCGCAACCGGCTCGGCGCCCGCGCGGGGGCAAATGCGCGGGGTGCTTCTTTCCGGGCTTGTCGCCCGCGGCCAGCACGACGAGAACCGCCGTGTCCAGCTCGCTGCGGCGGGCAGTCGGATGGGCGTTCAATAGCCCCTACCTGGGAAGGGACTGGCGAGGAGTTCTGCTACATCTCTCGGGCAGTTGGGCACAACAGCAATGATATCTTCCGCGGTCGCCGCGCTGAAATGGCCGCAGCGCTCCCTGAGGCGACGACATATGCCGAAGAAATCCTGCCCAAGGCGGACCGCATTGGAGACTGCAACGTTGTAGTTGCCCGAAGGAGGCTTAAAGGGCAGTCTGGCCAACTGACAACAGTGCATTGAGTAGGCCGTTGCTAGGGCCTCTTCCAGAAAGCTAGCTTTAGGCACTGAAGCTTGACCGGCGATGCCCCGGGGATCGAGTAAATGAACCGTCTCATGAGCTAGTTCGTATAGGGCGCATGGCCAATCGGATTTTGACGTATCGCTCAACTCCGCGTATGCGCCGTCGAAATTCCAGCGATGGCGGACATGTGGGCCATCGGGGTCAAACTCAGGTTGGTAGAGAGTTTTATCAGGGTTTCGAGGCCCAAACAGTTCGACCGCATAACTCATGAGTTCGCTCTGCAAACTCCACAATGCAGCAGGGTTTGCTTCTGGCCTCGCAGTGGGCGTGGAGAACGATCGAAATGTAAACGCATCCATGGGCGACTCTGTGGTAGTGTTTCGCCGGGATCATATCAAAATGTAAATTATTGGTGCGTTCATGGCCGCACTGTGACCCGTTGGAGTACGCATGGGACGCCCGTCCAAACTGACAGATGCGCGATGGGAAGCTATCGGCAAGCGCCTGCTTGATGACCTGCAGGTGATATCCTTTTTTTGACTGACGCAGGCCGCTATGTAAGTGCCATGGCGCATCGTCTGAAAGGCATTGCAGTCATCCCGACTGCCCACCCATCATGCATGCTCCCGGTCCGTACGGCCCTCCTGGTCGAACGTCGGTACGCCGTACGGACCGGCGCATCATTAAGGGCACGAAGTCGAGGAGTTTATCAGTGTGGTGGCCCGGTACGGGCCGTCAGCGGATGTTCAGCGCCTAGTGGCGGTCCTAGGCGTTGCGCCAACCGTGACGCGGCTGGACGTAGCCCGAGCCTGTGGGTGCTGCCTAAAAGCAGCTTAGGGTTTCGGAGGGCGCTGCCCAGGATCTTCGTTAACCTTGAGGCTTTCCTCTAAATGCGCGCTCAGCACCTCGCCCTTGTCATCTTGGAGCTTATCAGAGCGATCTGTATGGAAACAGGTCTGAGCCCGATAAATAGCCGCTTCGCCATCGCGTCCTTTAGCCGAATTTCGCTCAGCAGCCTGACTTGTCTGCCAAGCGCGCTCAAGCTCTTCATTTCGCTGTTCGCTCAACTCGGCAATCTTGTCGTGGACGGTCTTAGAGCCAGCGCTTTTTTTGGGAGGGGGCATTAAATCGGGTCCTCGGAATTCTGATACTGCTTTATATTCCATTGGAGACGCTATGGCAAAGATCACCGACGCCAACAAGCGCTTCATCGTCCAGGCCCTGGCCTGCTGGGACACCCCCAGCCAGGTATCGAAAACCGTCAAGGAAGAATTCGGCCTAGACGTACCCCGCACGCACGTGGCGCAATACGACCCGACCAAAGTCGCCGGCAAAGACCTGGCCAAGAGGTGGGTTCAGCTATTCCACGACACCCGGCAACGGTTCCGTCAGGAAATCGCCGAGATCCCCATCGCCGACCAGGCGTTTCGCCTGCGGCAGCTCGGCAGGATCTACGACAAGCACATCAGCTGGGGCAACGTTGTCGGCGCGGCCGGTGTGCTGGAGCAGGTCGCCAAGGAGGTGGGCGGCGCATTCACGAACAGGCGGGCACACACAGGCGCCAGCGGCGGCCCGATAGAACAGAAGACGGTGGTGGTGGATGAAAGAGAAGTCGCCGCCGCCGTCGCAAAGCTGCAAGGCGAATACTGCCCCCGCCGTCCTGCGCGCCACGGCCAAGGCTCTATGCGAACAGGACCACCTGTTCTTCAGCCGGTACTTCTTCAAGCACCGCCAGGCCATCAAGTTCCGAGTCAACTGGCACCATGAGCTGATCGCCAAGAAGGTGCAGGACGTCATCGACGGCCGTATCAAGAACCTGGTCATCAACGTGTCGCCGGGCTCGTCGAAGACCGAGCTGGTCGCCATCAACCTGATGGCCCGCGGCCTGGCGCTGAACCCGTGGGCCCGGTTCCTGCACATCAGCTATTCCGATGATCTGGCGCTGCTGAACTCGCAGACGGCCAAGGAACTGGTTCAGTCTGACGAGTTCCAGGAGTTGTGGCCGCTGAAGGTCGCCGCGGACGCGAAAAGTAAGAAACGCTGGAACATCGAGGTCGATGGTCGCAAGGCCGGCGGCGTCTACGCGGTGTCGCTCGGCGGCCAGATCACCGGCTTTCGCGCCGGTCATATGGCGGAAGGGTGGCAGGGCGCCATCGTCATCGATGACCCGCTCAAGGTCGGCGACGCCTACAGCAAGCCGCGGCGTGCCAAGGCGAACCGCGACCTGATCGCCACCGTGAAAAGCCGTCGGGCCAACCCCGATACGCCGATCATCGTGATCATGCAGCGCCTGGCTCAGGAGGACGTGACCGGCTTTATCCAGGTCGGAAACCTGGGCTCGGAATGGGACCAGGTCGTCATCCCGGCGCTGATCGACGACGCGTATGTGGCAGGCCTGCCGGCCGAGCTGCAGGCCAAGGTCGACAGCAGCGTACGGGACGAGAAAGGGCGCTTCAGCTACTGGCCCTACAAGGAGCCGCTGGCGGATCTGCTGGCCATGGAGGCCGGCGCCGGCACGGACCAGGAGGGCGCTCGCGTCAGCCGGTACGTATTCTCGGCGCAGTACCAGCAGCGCCCGACGCCGCTGGGTGGCGACCTGATCAAGGGCGCCTGGTTCAGCCGGTATGAGGTGCCGCCCCGGATCGTCGCGCGCAAGGTGTTTGCCGACACCGCTCAGAAGACGGCCGAACGCAACGACTACAGCGTTAACGACATGATCGCCACGGTCGCCAGCGACATAGGGGGCTCGCTCGCGCTACGGCTTTGTTGTCCTAGCCAGCTTTTCCATCTTCCCCAACGCCGGCTGTTTTGGTCGAAAACTGGCGAAGTCGTTCCAGCATTGCTGAGTGAAGGTGTAGAGCGCGTCCTGGGCCTTTAGCGGGCTGCGGCCGGCCAGGCGGGCGAGGACGTAGTGGCCCTGGCGTTGGGGGTCGGGGGACAGGGGCACTTCTACCAGGGCGCCGGCTTGCTGTTCCTGGCGGGTGACGCAGATGACGCCCAGCAGCAGGGTGTCGGTGGTGAGGGCCAGGTGGACCAGGGGGGCCAGGTTTTCGCAGCGCACGGTGACCATCTGTTCGGGGGCGCCGGCGGGGCCCAGGGTTTCGGCCAGGCGCAGGGCGACCTCGGGGCTCAGGGTGCTGGAGGCGACGGGGTAGTGGCGGATGTGGTCGATGGTGGGGCGGCGGTGGGCCAGGATGGGGTGGCCCTTGCGGCAAACCATGCCGGCGCGCAGGGGGGCGAGGGGGCGGGTTTCGATGTCGGCGGCGCCGTAGAGCATGCGGGCGTC
Organism: Achromobacter deleyi; assembly: GCF_016127315.1. Lineage (NCBI taxonomy): Bacteria > Pseudomonadati > Pseudomonadota > Betaproteobacteria > Burkholderiales > Alcaligenaceae > Achromobacter > Achromobacter deleyi. Next base: position 6,058,751 of record NZ_CP065997.1, on the reverse strand, counting down.
GCAGACCATGGCGTCGATGCGTTCGGCGCGCAGCTGTTCGACCAGGGCGGCGGTGGCGCCGAGTTCGGCGGCCACGCGCACCTGCGGATGGCGGGTGGCCATGTGGGCCAGGAAGGGCGTCAGCAGCAGGGAGGCGGGGGTTGGACTCAGTCCGATAGAGAGGGCGCCGGATTCGCCGCCGGCCAGGGTCTTGAGTTCGCGGCGCAGCTCGGCTTCCTCGTAGCGCATGCGGCGGGCGCGCTCGGCGACGCAGGCGCCGTAGGGTGTCAGGCGCACCTGGCGGGTGCCGCGGTCCAGCAGCGGCAGGCCCAGTTCGGTTTCCAGTGACTGGATGCTGCGGCTGAGCGCGGGCTGGGACAGGTTGACCTTGTCGGCGGCGCGCGAAAAGGTGCCGTGTTCGACCACGGCGAGCAGGTGCTTGAGTTTCTGGAAGTCCATGTCCCAACCGCATGAATCGTATGAATCAAATGCATTGGAATTATAGTTGGCGGCTTCGTATCATGGTTCGCGGACGGCGCCCGGCAGAGGCGCCGCCATCGCCCGCGGCAGGCTCGCGGCGCGGTCCCATTCGATACGGAGACAGATTCAATGAAGCAGCAATGGTTGTCGGCCGCCCTGTTGGCGGCCAGTTCGTGCCTGCCCGCGATAGCGGCGCAGCCGGTGGCGTCCACTACGGGCCAGGCGTCCGAAGCCGTCGTGGCAGCGCCGCAAGGCGTCGCTGGCAAGGTCACGATCCGGCGCGATGCCTATGGCATGCCGCACGTCTATGCGGACACGGTGTACGGCATTTTCTACGGCTACGGTTACGCGGTGGCGCAGGACCGGCTGTTCCAGATGGAGATGGCGCGCCGCAGCACCCAGGGCCGGGTGGCCGAGGTGCTGGGCGCGTCGATGGTGGCGTTCGACAAGTCGATCCGCGGCAACTTCTCGCCCGAGCGCATCCAGCGCCAGCTGGCGGCGCTGCCGGCTTCGGATCGCCAGGTGCTGGACGGCTACGCGGCCGGCATGAACGCCTGGCTGGCGCGGGTGCGGGCGCAGCCGGGCCAACTGATGCCCAAGGAGTTCAACGACCTGGGCTTCGCGCCGGCCGACTGGACCGCCTACGACGTGGCGATGATCTTCATCGGCACCATGGCCAACCGCTTCTCGGACGCCAACAGCGAGATCGACAACCTGGCGCTGCTGACGGCCCTGAAGGACAGGCACGGCGACGCCGAGGCCATGCGCATCTTCAACCAGCTGCGCTGGCTGACCGACAGCCGCGCGCCGACCACGGTGCCGCCCGAAGAGGGCAGCTACCAGCCGGCGGTGTTCCAGTCGGAAGGCGCGGACAAGCTGGCCTATGCGCTGCCGCGCTATGACGGCACGCCGCCGATGCTCGAGCGCGTGGTGCGCGACCCGGCCACCCGCGGCGTGGTCGACGGCGCGCCAGCGGCGCTGCGGGCGCGGCTGGCCGAGCAGTACGCGCAATCGGGCCAGCCGGGCATCGCCGGCTTCCCGACCACCAGCAACATGTGGATCGTGGGCCGCGACCATGCCAAGGACGCCCGTTCGATCCTGCTGAACGGTCCGCAGTTCGGCTGGTGGAACCCGGCCTACACCTACGGCATCGGCCTGCACGGCGCCGGCTTCGACGTGGTTGGCAACACGCCGTTCGCCTATCCCGGCATCCTGTTCGGCCACAACGCGCATGTGGCTTGGGGCTCGACCGCCGGCTTCGGCGATGACGTCGATATCTTCGCGGAAAAGCTGGATCCGGCCGACCGCAGCCGCTATTTCCACGACGGCGAATGGAAGACGCTGGAAAAGCGCACCGACCTGATCCTGGTGAAGGACGCCGCGCCGGTGGCGCTGGACGTCTACCGCAGCGTGCACGGCCTGATCGTCAAGTTCGACGACGCGCAGCACGTGGCCTACGCCAAGGCGCGCGCCTGGGAAGGCTTTGAACTGCAATCGCTGATGGCCTGGACCCGCAAGACGCAGTCGGCCAACTGGGAACAATGGAAGGCGCAGGCGGCGCGCCACGCGCTGACCATCAACTGGTACTACGCCGACGACCGCGGCAACATCGGCTACGCCCATACCGGCTTCTATCCCAAGCGCCGCCCGGGCCACGACCCGCGCCTGCCGGTGCCCGGCACGGGCGAGATGGACTGGCAGGGCCTGCTGCCGTTCTCCAGCAATCCGCAGGTCTACAACCCGCGCCAGGGCTTCATCGCCAACTGGAACAACCAGCCGATGCGCGGCTACCCGTCCACCGACCTGTTCGCCATCGTCTGGGGCCAGGCCGACCGCTACGCCGAGATCGAGATGCGCCTGAAGGCCATGACCGCCAATGGCGGCAAGGTCAGCGCGCAGCAGATGTGGGACCTGATCCGCACCACCAGCTACGCCGACGTCAACCGCCGCCATTTCCTGCCGTTCCTGCAACGCGCGGTGCAAGGGCTGCCGGCCGACGATCCGCGCGTGCGGCTGGTGGCGGGGCTGGCGGGCTGGGACGGCATGATGACCAGCGAACGCGAACCGGGCTACTTCGACAATGCCGGCCCGGCGGTGATGGACGCGTGGCTGCGCGCCATGCTGCGGCGCACGCTGGCCGACGAGATGCCGGCCGACTTCTTCAAGTGGTACAGCGCCACCGGCTATCCGACGCCGCAGGCGCCGGCCACCGGCTCGCTCAACCTGACCACCGGCGTCAAGGTGCTGTTCAACGCCCTGGCCGGGCCCGAGGCCGGCGTGCCGCAGCGCTATGACTTCTTCAACGGCGCGCGCGCCGATGACGTCATCCTGGCGGCGCTGGACGATGCGCTGGCGGCGCTGCGCCAGGCCTACGGCCAGGATCCGGCCGCGTGGAAGATCCCGGCGCCGCCGATGGTGTTCGCGCCCAAGAACTTCCTGGGCGTGCCGCAGGCCGACGCCAAGGCGGTGCTGAGCTACCCGGCCACGCAGAACCGCGGCACCGAGAACAACATGACGGTGTTCGACGGCAAGTCGGTGCGGGCGGTGGACGTGGTGGCGCCGGGGCAGAGCGGTTTCGTCGCCCCGGACGGCACGCCGTCGCCGCACACCCGCGACCAGTTCGACCTGTACAACCGCTTCGGCAGCAAGCGGGTGTGGTTCACGGCGGACGAGGTGCGGCGCAACGCTACGTCGGAAGAGACGTTGCGCTACCCGCGGTAAGGTCGCGCGCGCCCTGGTGGCTGGCAAGCTTGGCGTACACGCCTTGCTTGCGCAGCAGCTGGTCGTGGGTGCCGGCCTCGGCCAGGGTGCCGTTGTCCAGCACCAGGATCAGGTCGGCGTCGCGGATGGTGGCCAGGCGGTGCGCGATCACCAGCGTGGTCCGGTGCCGCATCAGCACGTCCAGCGCGCCGCGCACCTGCATCTCCGACAGGGTGTCCAGGTGCGAGGTGGCCTCGTCCAGGATCAGCACCGGCGCGTTCTTCAGGAAGGCGCGCGCGATCGAGATGCGCTGGCGCTGGCCGCCGGACAGCTGCATGCCGCGTTCGCCGACGCGCGTGGCCAGGCCGTCGGGCAGGCTGCGCACGAAATCGCTGAGCGCGGCCTGTTCCAGCGCCAGCGCCAGTTCCTCGCGGCTGGCGTCGGGACGCGCCAGGCGGATGTTGCCTTCCAGCGTGTCGTTGAACAGGTAGGTGTCCTGCGTCACCAGCGCGACGCGTTCGCGCAGGCCGTCCAGCTGCAGCTGGCGCACGTCCACGCCGTCGAGCTTGACCGCGCCCTGGCGCGGGTCCCAGAAGCGCAGCAGCAGGCTGGCCACGGTGCTCTTGCCCGCGCCCGAGGCGCCGACCACGGCCACGGTGGCGCCGGCCGGCACGGTGAAGCTCAGGTCGCGCAGCGTGTCCTGGCGCTTGCCGGGATAGGTGAAATACACATGATCGAACGCCAGCGACAGGCCGTGCGGCGCCACCGGCGGCGGCAGCGGGCCGTCGGTGACCGGCTCGGGTTCGTTGTTGACTACGTGCAGGCGGCGGGTGGCGGCGATGGTGTCGGCCAGCTGGCGGCTGACCTGTGAGATCTCCGACACCGGCAGGAAGGTCGCCAGCGCGATCAGCACCAGCAGCGGCAGCATGCTGGCCGACAGGGCGCCGGCCGACACCTGCAACGCGCCAACCACGGCCACGGCCAGCCCGCCCAGGCCCATGGCGGTCTCGAACCAGGCGGTCTGGCGCGACAGGTCGCGCAGGATGTCCAGGCGGCGCACGCGGTACTGGTCGGCCACCTTGAGGAATTCCTCGCGGCGGCGGCCGGTGGCCTGGAACGCGGTCAGGTCGGCCAGGCCCTGGATGGTGTCGGTGGTGTGGGCGCTCATCTCGCCCAGGGCGTGGCGGGCGCGGTCGCCCAGCGCGTCGACCTTGCGGCGGCCGCGCACCGGCGACACCAGCGCATAGGCCAGGAACGGCAGCAGCGCCAGCGCCACCGGCCAGCTGTAGAACGCCAGGAAGCCCAGCACCGACAGCGGCACCAGCACCGACACGATGGCCGGGGCGATGGTGTGGGCGTAGAAGTACTCGACCATCTCCACGTCCTGCGTCGCCAGCGCCACCAGGTCGCCCGAGCGGCGTTGCAGCAGATAGGCGGGCGCCAGCCGTTCCAGCTTGTCGTAGAGCTTGACGCGCATGTCGGCCAGCAGCTGGTAGGCCATGGCGTGCGCCAGCCACGATTCGAGCCAGTGGAACAGCGCGGCCAGCGGCGCGGCGATCAAGAGGCCGATGATCAGCGCGGAGGTGTCGCGGCCGTCGCGGATGGCGGCCACCACCAGCGCGCTCAGCACGCCGACGCCGATGAAGGCGGCCACGCGCGCCACGCCCAGCAGGATGGTGGCGATCAGGGTGCCGCGCCAGGGGCGCACCACCGACAGCAGGGTGGCCAGCGTGGCGCGCCAGCCGACCTGGCCGGCGTCGGCGTCCAGCGAGCGCAGCGCCGGGCTCTGGACGCCGGCGTCATCGTCATTGGCGTGCGCGGCGGGCGTGGCGTCATGCGCCATCGCGCCGGCGAGCGGCGCGGCCGGCGCGCTCAGCGCAAGGGCCTGTTCGTGCATCAGGCGGTAATAGAGGCCGTGCTGGCGCATCAGTTCATCATGCGGGCCCTGCTCGACCACGCGGCCCTGGTCCAGCACCAGGCAGCGGTCGGCGCCGATCACGCTGGCCAGGCGGTGCGCCAGGATCAGCGTGGTGCGGCCGGCCATCAGGCGGTCCAGCGCCTGCTGGATCAACGCCTCGTTCTCGGTGTCGACCGACGACAGCGCCTCGTCCAGGATCAGGATGGGCGCGTCGCGCAGCAGCGCGCGGGCGATCGCCACGCGCTGGCGCTGGCCGCCCGACAGTTGCAGGCCGCGCTCGCCGATGCGGGTGGCGTAGCCTTGCGGCAGCGCCATGATGAAGTCGTCGATATTGGCGGCGCGGGCGGCGGCGCGCACCTGTTCGTGGCTGGCGTCGGGCCGGCCCAGCCGCAGGTTTTCGTCGATGGTGCCGTGGAACAGCGTGATGTCCTGGCTGACCAGCGCCATCTGGCTCAGCAGCGTCTGCGTGTCGAGCTGGCTGACGTCGTGGCCGCCGACGCGGACGGCGCCGGCCTGCGGCACGCATTCGCGCAGCAGCAGGCGCACGATGGTGGACTTGCCGGCGCCGCTGGGGCCGACGATGCCGACGCGCTCGCCGGCGGCGATGCGGAAGGACAGGCCCTGGTGCGCGGGCCGCTGCGGCGAATACGAGAACGCCACGGCGTCGAATTCAATGGTCGGATCGAGCCGCGCCGGCGTGGCCGCGGCTTGCGGGGCGGGGGCGGCGGTCAGCGGTTGCGCGTCCATCAGCGCATGGATGCTGACGGCGGCGGACTGGCCCAGCATGCCCCGGTGCAGCACCGAGCGCAGGTCGCGCAGCGGGCGGAAGATCTCGGTGCCAGCCATCAGCACGATCAGCAGCGCTTCCACGCTCATGTCGCCGGCGGCCACGCGCCAGGCGCCCACGGTCAGCGCCAGCGCGGCGCCCAGCGCCACGCCCAGGTCGCTGATGCCGCGCGTCAGCAGGCTGACCGACAGCACCCAGAAAGTATTGTCCGACAGGGCCCGGGCGCGGGCGGCCAGGCGCTCGCCCCAGGTCTTGCCCTGGCCATACGACTTGAGCGTCGGCAGGCCCTGGACGGCGTCCAGGAATTCCTCGCCGAATTCATTCAGCGAGCGGGTGCGCGCCAGGCTGGCGCGGCGGTCGAGCATGTGCACGGCCATTGGCCCGAACAGCGCGAACAGGGCGGCGACCAGAAACACCAGCGCGGTCGGCACGTCCCAGAAGGCGATGACGGCGAAGATCGCGAACGGCGCGGCCGCGGCGATGGCGACCTGCGGCAGGTACTGGCCGAAGAAGGTCTGCAACTGCTCCACGCCGTCCACCACCGTCAGCATCACGCCGCCGGTGCGCTGGTTGGCGAACCAGGCCGGCCCCAGCGACACGATGCGGTCGTAGAGCCGCGCGCGCAGCGTCTGCTGCACCTGCGCCGAGCAGCGGTTGGCCTGCACCGTGCGCAGGTGGTCGAACAGGGCGCGCAGCAGCACCATGGCGCCGACGCAGAGGGCCGGCACGAGCCAGTCCTGCCACGGCGCGCCGTCGAACACGCGCGCCAGCAGCTGGCCCAGGAAAACATAGCGGGCGATGCCCGCCGCCAGCGCGAGCAGCCCGAGCAGGATGCCGCCCGCCATGGCGGCGCGCAGTCCCGCGGTCAGTTGCCAAAGCCTCGAATCGAAATACATATCAATGCTCCCTCCAGAGCCTGAATGGTCACGCATCCGCCGCGCGCGCGATAGCGATAGTTATTCAATCATGGGTTGAGATAAACTCAACCCTATGCCGACTTTGCCCACCCACATGCCGCCGCTGGCGGCGCTGCGCGCCTTCGAGGCGGTCGCCCGCCTGGGCAGCCTCAGCCGCGCCGCCGCCGAGCTCAATGTCACCAAGAGCGCCGTCAGCCATCAGCTGCGCGCGCTGGAGGCCGACCTGGGCGTGAGCCTGCTGCGGCGGGGCGGCACGGTGCGCCGCGCGGAAACCACCGAGGCCGGCGCCGCGTTGCTGGCTTCCGTACAACAGGCCTTGACCCTGTTGGAGACCGCGTGCCGCAATGCCCGGGCCAGCGCCCGAGGCAAGCGGCGCTACAACCTGAACGTGTCGGCCAACCCTTCGCTGGCGGCGTTGTGGCTGGCGCCGCGCATCGGCCGCTTCATCGAATTGCATCCGGATATCGACATCCAGGTGTTCCTGCACGCCAGCCAGGATCCGGCCTGGAAGGCGCAGGACATCGACCTGGCGTTCCTGCACGTGCGTGGCCTGGGCCCGCACCTGGCCGCGCCGGGAGACATCCCGCTGATGACCGAGACCGTGGTGCCGGTGTGCAGCCCGGCGCTGGTCGCGCCGGGCGAGCGCGACGATCCGGCCGTCTTCACGCGCCATCGCTGGCTCGAGGAAAAGCACATCGACAGCCCCGAAACCGATTGGCGCACCTGGCGTCCGCGGCTGGGCCTGCCGGAAAGCGCGGGTCAGGACCCGCTGGTGCTGAGTGGCCTGAGCACGGTGGTGGCGGCGGCCGCGGCGGGCGTCGGCATCGCCCTGGGGCGCGCGCCGCTGATCGACGAGGAACTGGCCAGCGGCCGGCTGGTGGCGCTGACGCCGGGCCTGCGCATGCCGGGATCGTGGGGCTATGTGATGCGCATCCACGCCAATCGGCCGATGGATGCGTCGCTGCCGGCGCTGGTGGAATTCCTGGCCGAGGAAGGGCGCGGCGCCACGGCGTCATGGCGCGAAGCGGCTGGGGCCGGGCGCTAGCGCGGTTATGTGACGGGCGACGGGCGACGGGCGGCGCGGTCAGGCCGACACGGCCAGCACGGTCAGGCCGATACGGCCGGCACGGTCGGTCGGTTGTCCGCGCGCCACTGTTCGCTTTGCGGCGTGCCGGGCACCGGCGGGCGCATGTCCTGGATGGTCCACAGCCCGAACGGCGTTTCATCGATATGGATTTCCCAGCGCAGCCCGCGGTCCGCGACATAGGGGGCCAGCAGCCGGCCGACCGCGCCCAGGAACCTGCGCCGGGTCTCGTCCTCGTGGATCTGGCGGGCGATATGGTCGACCGAGATGCGCACGAAGTCGTCGGCGCGTTTGCCGCCGATGAAGAACGAGGACCTGGGCACGGGATGGAACACCAGCCCGACATAGAACTTCGGCAGGTCGGTGTAGAGCGCGGTGATGCGTTCGGCGATGGCCTGCTTGTCCTCGTCGGAAAAGGCGTCCTGTGGGTGATAGATGTTCCAGAGCGGCATGGCGGGGTTCCTTTTGGGAGAGGGGCGAAGGCACGCCGGCAAGGGCGGCCTGGGGGGAAACGGGCGGTGGCTATCAGTCGGTATAATTATTGACTTCAATTATTGAAGTTGTAAAGCAAGGGCCGTGGCACGGACGCTTGAGCGTTGTCCGCCCGACTGCGATACTGCGATGGCCGCGTTCCAGCGGCACGGCAAAGGGAATCCATGCGCGCCAAGAGTTTTGAAGGAATGGTCTGCTCCATCGCCACGGTGCTCGATGCCGTTGGCGACCGCTGGGCCATGCTGATCCTGCGCGACCTGGTGCTCGGCCTGCGGCGCTATGACGACCTGCGCCGCTCCACCGGCATCGCCAACGCGACGCTGGCCGACCGGCTCAGGCAGCTGGAACAGAACGGGCTGATCGAGCGCCGCCTGTACCAGAGCGGCCCCGACCGCCATGAATACCTGCCCACCGCCAAGGGCCGCGACATCGCCCTGGTGCTGCAGGCGCTGGCCCAGGTCGGCGACCAATGGCAGCCGGAAGGCGGGCCGCCGCTGCGCTTCATGAACGCGCGGACCGGCCGGCGCGTCGAGCTGGGGCTGGTCGAGGAAGGCACCGGCGCCCGCGTCGGGCACCAGGACCTGCGGGTGGAAGCCGGACCGGGCGCGGATGACCTGATGCGCTGGCGGCTGGCACAGAAGACGGAGCGCGCATGATGGCCCTGGCTCGCTGGTTGCGAACCCTGCTGCTGCCGGCGGTGTTGTTGCTGCCGTCTGCCGCGGCGCAGGCGCAGGCGCAGGCCGCGCCCACGCCCGGCTGCGAGGATTTCCTGGCCGTGCTGGGGGACAAGCCCGACGCCATCGAATACCTGGGCTGCCGCCAGGAATGGGGGCAGGGCAAGCCGCTGGTGGCGCGTTATCGCCTCGACGGCGCCGACGCCGCCGGCGTCGAACGCTATCTGCGCCAGCGCTTCGGTCTCGAGCCGCTGCACTTTCGCTGCTGTGGCTGGGATGCGCCGCCGCATTCCTGGCGCGATCCGCGCACCGGGCACGAATACATGATCGCCTTCGGCTCCGAGGAAACGCTGGTGTCGTCGCGCGCCCAATGGGGCCGGATCGACAACTTCCATATCCGGGTCGAGCGCTACACCGAGGACATCTGAGGCCGCGCTTTTATTCAGTATTCGTCGCGCTGATATAACGGCCGCCGGCCGCGGCCGGCGTCACACTGCCGCCATTCATCCATGGGGAGTGTGCGCGTGAAGCGTTATGACGTGATTGTGATCGGCGCGGGCGTGGTGGGCAGTTCCGTCGCTTTCCACCTGGCGGCCCTGGGCGCGAAGAGCGTGCTGGTGCTGGACCGCGCCACCATCGGCGCCGGCACCACGGCGCAGTCCTCGGGCATCCTGCGCACCCATTATTCGGTGCGCGAGAACGTCGACCTGGCGCGGCGCTCGTGGGGCGCCTTCACCGATTTCGCCGCCTATGTCGGCGACGAGGACGCGGCCAGCGGCCTGGTCCGTTGCGGCTATCTGATCGCCGCGGCCGACGACGACAAGCGCGCGCCGCTGGACGAGGCCCTGGCGCAGCAGCAGGCGCAGGGCATCCCGGTGCAGCGGCTGGACGCGGCGCAAGCGCGCGAACTGCTGCCGATCGCCGATTTCCACGACGCGGCGCTGATCGGCTTCGAGCCGGAGGCCGGCTTTGCCGACGCCTATCTGGTCGCCACCAGCTTTGCCCGCGCCGCCCGCCGGCGCGGCGTGACGATCCGCGAGAACGTCGCCGTGCGCGGCCTGCTGCGGCAAGGCGGGCGCGTGACTGGCGTGGCCACGTCCGAGGGCGACTACGCCTGCGGCGTGGTCGTCAGCACCCAGAACATCTGGACCGCCGAACTGGCGGCGTGGACCGGCGTGGCGATGCCGCTGGCGCCCGAGCGCCACGCCGTGCTGGCCCTGGAATGCGCGGCGGCGCCCTACGGCTATTCGATGCCGGTCTTCAAGGACCTGGCCTCGCCCGGCATGCTGTATTGCCGCAGCTACGGCGGCAGCCAGATGCTGGTCAGCGAGGGCACGGTCGGCGAAAAGCTGCCGCCCGGCGAGGCGGAGCAGGGCGACATTGCGCTGGACTACGTGGCCGGCGTTGGCGAGCAGGCGGCGGCGCGTTTTCCGGCATATGCCGAGGCCGGCCTGGCGTCGTCCTGGACCGGCGTGTATGACGTGACGCCGGACTGGAATCCGGTGCTGGGCCGCATCGACGGCGTGGCGGGACTGGTGGCGGGATTCGGCTTTTCCGGCCACGGCTTCAAGCTGTCGCCCGCGGTTGGGCGGGTGCTGGCGCAGGAAGCCCTGGGGCTGGCGACGGATGTGCCGCTGGCGCCCTACGCGCTGGCGCGTTTCGCGCGCGGCGCGCTGTTGACGGGCAAGTATGGGCAGGGCGCGGTGTCGTGATGCCGGCATGGCGCCACCGGGGCGGCGGCGGGCGTCAGCGCCGCAGGTTGCGCCAGAGCGAGGCGTGTGGCAAGTCCAGCGCCGGCGCGATGTCGTGCTGCATCAGCTGTTCGACGGCCACCAGGATCACGTTGCGGGCCTCGGCCGGCAGCTTGCCGGCTTCCTGCGGCCGCGCCGCCAGATAGAACGCGCGCGCCAGGTCGGGGTCGTCGGCGCGGGTCTTGTCCAGATAGGGCGCCAGCGGCAACACCCGCAGCTGGCCGATGAAATGGCGCGACTGCCAGATGCACAACGGCGTGCTGATGGCAAAGCCCAGGCCCGCCGTGACCAGGCTGAGCAGCGGATCGGTGTTGTCGAATTCGAAGCTGCGTTCGACGAAGACGCCGCGCGATTCCAGCAGCCGGTCGATGGCGGCGCCGATGTGCGAGCGCGCGCTGTAGCGGATGAACTGGCTGCGGCGCCCCAGCTGCGCCAGTGAACCGACGTCGTCCGGCGCCATGGCGCGCGGCAGCACCAGCAGGTAGGGCTCGCTGAACAGGCCGAGCTTGCGGATGGCCGGCGGATCGGCGGTGGCGCTGGTGCTGATCACCAGGTCCAGTTGGCGCTCTTCCAGTTGCCTGTCCAGCACCGGCGTGATGCCGGACCACAGCCGGATCTGGCGCGAAGCGCCGGACAGGCCGTGGATCAGGGTCGGGCCGAGCGTGCCGGCGAACGAGTCGACGCAGCCGAAGCGCACGATGTTGCGCCGCGCGCGGCTCAGGTTGCGCACGCTTTCGGTCATGTCGCCGGCTTGCGCCAGCAGTCGCGAGGCATGCTCGAACAGCAGGTCGCCGGCAGGCGTGGGGCGCGCTGGGCGCGTGCTGCGGTCCAGCAGTTCGGTGGACAGCGCGGCCTCGAGCTGCTTGATGCGTTGCGATACCGCGGCCTGCGACAGGCCCAGCAGGCGGGCCGCGCCGGACACCGATGCCGCCTGCACCACCGCCACCCAGGCCAGCAGCAGGCTCCAGTCCGGGTAGGGGTCCGCGTCGCGGTAGGGCAGGCGGTTCATCGGCGCGGTCGGGGCGGGCGCGGGATCAGCGCTTGCGGGCCAGCGTCTGCGCCAGCGCGGCGCGCACCATGCCTTCCACCACGGGAATGACCTTGGCGGCGGCGTTGGCCTGGTAGCCGTAGGGGTAGGTCTCGTCCATGTAGGTGGACTGGCACATTTCCAGCTGCACCGCGTGGATGTCATCGGCCGGCGAGCCATAGTGGCGCGTGATGTAGCCGCCCTTGAAGCGGCCGTTGACGGCCGTGGAGTAGCCGCAGTCGGGCAGGCGCTCGGCGAGGGCCTCCAGGATGTCGGGCGCGCAGCTGGCGCCGTCGGCGGTACCGATGTTCAGGTCCGGCAGCTTGCCTTCGAACAGGCGCGGCAGCACGCTGGCGATCGAGTGCGCTTCCCACAGCAACACCGTGCCGTGCTCGGCGCGGATGCGGTCGAGCTCCTCGCGCAGCTTGTCGTGATAGGGCTGCCAGTAGGTATGCAGCCGGTGGGCGCGCTCGTCGTCGGTGAGCGCCGCGCTGTTCAGGTAGAGCGGCTCGCCGCGGAAGGTGTGGGCCGGGCACAGGCCGGTCTTGGTCTGGCCGGGATACAGGCTTTCGTCGTCGGGCGAGCGGTTCAGGTCGACCACGTAGCGCGAATAGCGGGCGCCGAGCACGGACGCGCCCAGCGCGTCGGCGAACTGGTACAGCGTGTCCAGGTGCCAGTCGGTGTCCCCGGACTGCTGGCCGGCGGTCGTCATCCGGGCGCGCTGGGCGTCGGGGATCTGGCTGCCGAGGTGGGGGATGGATATCAGCAGCGGCGCGGTGCCGCGGCTGAAGTGGTAGATGGCGCTCAAGAAAAACTCCGGGATGGGTGATGCGGGTCAGGCAGGCGCGGCGGACGGCCGCGCCGGGTGCCGCGCTATGCTAGGCAGGCTGCGGGACACGGGCATTTGCATCGCAATAAACGATACTGATCATCATCATAGCTGATTCAATTTGGGCTGATCCCTACGCGCCCCAAGGCGGCGCGGCGGCCCAGCGCGCGGCGATGCCGTCGATCAGGTGGCGCACCTTGGGCGCCAGGTGGCGGCGGTGCGGATACACGGCGCACACTGGCGCGCCGGGCGGGGCGTAGGCCTCGAGCAGCGGCACCAGGCGGCCGTGCCGCAGGTCGTCGCCCACCAGGAAGGCGCCCAGTTGCACGATGCCCATGCCGGCCAGCGCGGCGTCGCGCAGCGCTTCGGTATGGCCCAGGCGCAGGCGGCCGGCGACGGCGATGTGGCGTTCCTGGCCCTGGCCGGCATAGCGCCACGGCACCGGCGCGCCCTGGTGGCTGAAGGCCAGCGTCTGGTGGCGCGCCAGGTCGTCGGGCGAGGCGGGGGCGCCGTGACGGTCCAGATAGGCGGGCGCGGCGCAGGTGATGAGCCGGTGCGGCGCCAGCACGCGCCGCACCAGGCGGCTGTCGGCCTCGCCGCCGATGCGGATGGCGACGTCGATGCCGTCGCGCACCAGGTCGGCGTATTCATCCGAGAAGCTGACGTCGGCCTCGACCTCGGGCCACTGCCGCAGGTAGTCGGCCAGCAGCGGCAGGATGTGCAGGCGGCCCAGCGCCACCGGCAGGTCGATGCGCAGGCGGCCGCGCGGCGCCTCCTGGCGGCTGGCCATGACGCTGGTGGCGTTGTCGACCTCGGCCACGATGCGCTGCGCGTGTTCGTAGAACAGCCGGCCTTCGTCGCTCAGGCTGACGCTGCGGGTACTGCGATGCAGCAGCCGCGCGCCCAGGCCCTGTTCGAGCCGGGCGATGCACTTGCCGATGGCCGAGCGCGACAGCCTCAGGCGCTCCGAGGCCAGCGTGAAGCTCTGGGCGTCGGCGACGCGGATGAAGGCGATCACGTCGCCGATGTGGTCGATGCCGGTGGCAGCGGAGGGCGGCGTCATGGAACGGCTCCAGAAGCGGGTGGAACCCTGCGCCTGATTGGCGACGATTCGTCCCTTTTGTTTCGTTGAAGGCCTACTTTATCAGCGAAATGGAATCAGTAGACTGGCCTGGCCAGCGTCGCCGGGCGGCCTGGCGCGAGCGCCCGTCCGGCGTTTTTTCTGGTTCCTGTTTGGCGAGAGGCTTTCGATGACCCGTGGTATTTCCCTCAATCCGGCCGCCGCGCGCGGCGAATCGCCCCGCGCCGCCTGGGCCGGCGTGCTGGCGGCCGGCATGGCGACGTTCTGCGTCGTCACCACCGAGATGTTGCCGGTGGGGCTGCTGGTGCCCATCGCCGCCAGCCTGGACGTGTCGGTGGGCCGCGTCGGCTGGCTGATGGTGGTGCCGGGCCTGCTGGCCGCGCTGTGCGCGCCGCTGGTGGTGATCGGCGCGCGCGGCATCGACCGGCGCCGCATCCTGTGCGGCCTGCTGTTGTTGCTGGCCCTTGCCAACCTGGGCAGCGCGCTGGCGCCGGGCATGGCGGCGTTCCTGGCCGCGCGGGTGCTGGTCGGCGTCTGCATCGGCGGCATCTGGGCGGTGGCCGGCGGCCTGGCGGGCCGGCTGGTGCCCGCCGCGTCGATCGGCCTGGCCACCGCCGTCATCTTCGGCGGCGTGGCGGTGGCCTCGGTGCTGGGGGTGCCGCTGGGCGCGCTGATCGGCAATCTGGCGGGCTGGCGCAGCGCGTTTGGCGCGATGGCGGCGCTGAGCGCGGCGGTGCTGTTGTTGGCCGCGCTGGCCTTGCCGCCGTTGCCGGTGGCGCAGTCGGTCACGGCGCGCCAGCTGGCGGATCAGTGGCGCAATCCGGGGCTGCGGCGCGGGCTGTTCATCACCCTGTTCCTGGTGGCGGGGCATTTCATGGCCTATACCTTCGTGCGGCCCGTGTTGCAGACGATGGCGGGGTTCGCGGCCGACTGGATCGGCCCGCTGCTGTTCGCCTACGGCGTGGCCGGCATCGCCGGCAATTTCCTGGCGGGCGGCGCGGCGGCGCGGCGCCTGCGCGTGACGTTGCTGGCGATCGTGTCGGGCCTGTTGGCGACCCTGGCGCTGCTGCCCTGGCTGGGCGACCTGCGCGGCGCCGCCGGGGCCTTGCTGTTGCTGTGGGGGCTGTCGTACGGCGGCGTGTCGGTCGCGCTGCAGACCTGGGTGATGCAGGCCGCGCGCGGCGCGGTCGAAGCGGCGACGTCGCTGTTCGTCGGCGTGTTCAACCTGGCCATCGCGCTGGGGGCGCTGGCGGGCGGCGCCAGCGTCGATCACTGGGGCCTGCCCGCTACGCTGCTGGCGGCCGCGGCCTGCATGCTCGCGGCGCTGGCGGCGCTGGCCGGACGCTACGGCCGATGACCGGGGCGAAAGCCGTGCCCGCGCGCCCGCCATGCGGCCAGCAGCGCGATCGCGGCCAGCGCGGCCACCGTCCAGGCAAAGGAGCCGGCGCCGGCCGTGTCCAGCAGGGCGCCGCCGAGCATGCCGCCGCAGGCGATGCCGAGGTTGAAGATCGTCACCAGCATCGACTGCGCCACGTCGGCATGCTCGCCGGCGGTGTCGGCCAGGGCGGTCTGCAACAGCGTCGGCGCGCCGCCGAAGCTCAGGCCCCACAGCGCCACGCCTGCCAACAGCACCGCCGGGTTGCCGCCCGCCAGGCCCAGTGCGCAGGCGGTCAGCGCGAACAGCGCCAGTGAAAGAAGTGTCAGCAGGCGCAGGCGCTGGTCCACGAGTATGCCGGTCAGCCACAGGCCGACCACCGCGCTGGCGCCGAATACCAGCAACACCAGATCGACCGAGGCCGGCTTGCCCAGGTGGATCAGATAGGGCGCGATGTAGGTGTAGAGCACGTTGTGCGCCAGGATCCAGGTGAACAGCACGAACAGGATCGGGCGGATGCCCGGCAGCAGGAAGGTGCGCGCGATCGGCTGGCGCTGGCGCGCGGCCTGGCCGGCGAAGTCGGGCACGGCCATGCGCACCCAGATGACCAGCGTCAGCGATACGGCGGCCATCAGCCAGAACACGCCGCGCCAGTCCATCAGGCTGCCGAGCCAGGCGCCGGCGGGCACGCCGATGCACAGGGCCAGCGGCTGGCCCGCGCCCACCACCGCCAGGGCGCGGCCCTGCTGGCGCGACGCCACCATGCGGCGCGCATAGCCGGCCAGCAGTCCCCACAGCAGGCCGGCCGCCATGCCGCCGACGAAGCGCGCCGCCAGGGTCAGCGCGTAGTGGGTCGACAGCGCGGTGACCACATTGAAAACGCACAGGCAGGCGATCGCCAGCAGCAGCAGGGGCCGGCGGTTCCAGCTGCGGGTGGCGGCGATGATGGGAATCGCCGCCAGCACCGAGCCGGCCGCGAACAGGGTCACCAGCTGCCCGGCCAGGGCCTCGGAGACGCCCAGGCCCTGGCCGATCTGCGGCAGCAGGCCGGCGGGCACGGTCTCGGTCATGATGGTGATGAAACCGGCCAGCGCCAGGGCCAGCAGCTTGCCCAGCGGCAAGCCGTCGGCGCTGTCGTGGGAACGGGCGCCGGCAGGCAGGGGAGGGGTGAAACTCATGCGGAACTCCGATTGAACATAAATTGGAACGATCGTTCCAGAAAAAGTCGAAAAAAAAAGGCGCCGGGAGGTCCAGGCGGCGTTGGGAAAAGGCAGGGCATGGCCGCTAGATCGTGCCCAATGCGACCGAGATCACGTCGCCCAGCCACTGGCGCCGCTCGCGGGCATTGCTGCCCTTGGCGACCACCCGCAGGCCCTGGATGGTGGTGACGATGAAGCGGGCCAGCGCGCGCGGCGATTTGTTGGCATCGATGTCGCCGCTGGCCTGGCCCTCGGCCAGGATCTGCTCCAGCGCTTTCTCCAGCCGCTGGAAATTGCGCCGCACCAGTTCGGCCACCACTTCGTCCTGCCCCGCCATTTCCAGCGAGGCATTGGCCACCAGGCAGCCGCGCCGACTGGCTTCGCGCAGTTCGTCGTCGGCGATGAAGTCCAGCAGACGGCCGATGCGCTCGCGCGCGTTGCCGGGTCGGGCCAGCAGGTCGAGGTTGGCGGCGGTCAGCGCGTGGTAGCGCCGCAGCGCCGCTTCATACAGGCCCTGTTTGCTGCCGAAGGCGTTGTAGAGGCTGCCACGGCCCAGCCCCGTGCCGTCCACCAGGTCCTGCACGGAGGTGGCGGCATAGCCGCGCCGCCAGAACACCTGCATGGCGGCGTCGGCGACCTCGTCGGGTTCGAAATCCTTGGTACGCATGGCGTGCTATATGGAATGATCGTTCAAATAAGAATACGGTCCATGGCAAGCCAGCGTCAAGCAAGACCGTCCTCGCCGAAGGGGCTTTGCGGCGCCATCGGGCGTTGGTGTTTTCCCTGAAATCGCGGTTTTTTCCGGTATCAGTAGTAACCACTAGCCGCGCCTGCGGTTCCCGGGCATGCGAGGCGGCGCAAGGCCAGGATATAACCCTGGGGAATAGGTCAAGGACTTGAAGGACTTTGACGCCATGCTCTCCCGCTTCTAGTCTGCCAGCAAGCCGTACCTCTGACTGCAGATGACCAAAGCCGCCGACGCGCGGCACACAAGGGAAGTCATGAACCGTCCTGCCACCACTTTCGTCTTCGCCGCCGCGCTGTTCGCGGCCTGTAGCGCCGGGCTCGGCGCCCCGGCCTTCGCCCAGGAGCGGCCGATGCTGCGCATCAGCTCGGGCGCCGCCGACAACGCCACGCTGGATCCGCATCGCGCCACTTCCACCGCCGACAAGGGCGTGGCCGCGCAGATGTTCGACGCGCTGGTGCGCTTCCCGGCCGGCAGCGCCGACCCCAAGGCGCTGGAGCCGGACCTGGCCGAGCGCTGGGAGGCCTCGCCCGACAGCAAGACGTGGACCTTCCACCTGCGCCACGGCGTGCAGTTCCATGCCGGCTATGGCGAGCTCAAGGCCGAGGACGTGGTGTATTCGATCCAGCGCGCGGCCGATCCCAACCGGTCGAGCTTTGCCGCCACCTTCGCCCTCATCGACAAGGTCGAGGCGGTCGACGACTACACCGTGCGCTTCACGCTCAAGTATCCGGATGCCGCGTTCCTGGGCCGCGTGTCGAACTATCACGGCGGCAACATCGTCAGCAAGAAGGCGGCCGAGAAGCTGGGCGACAAGTTCGGCGCCGCGCCCGTGGGCACCGGCCCGTTCGCGTTCGGCGAGCACATCACGCAGCAGTACGTGAAGCTGGTGGCCAACGACGCCTACTTCCGCGGCAAGCCGAAGCTGGCCGGCATCATGTACCGGATGATCCCGTCGGACAGCGCGCGCGAACTGGCCTTCACCTCCAACGAGATCGACGTGATGCAGGGCAAGCGCGAGCAGCGCTGGGTCGAGCGTTCGGCCAAGCGCGGCATGCAGGTCGACATCTTCGAGCCGGCCGAATTCCGCACGCTGCACCTGAACCGCAACATCAAGCCGCTCGACAACCTCAAGGTGCGCCAGGCGGTCGCCGCCGCCATCAACGTCGACGAGATCGTGCGCTACGCCGGCAAGGACGTGGCCGAAAAGGGCTGCTCGGTGGTGCCCAACGGCTACCTGGGCCAGGACTGCGGCGCCGGCGGCTACGCCTATGACCCGGAACGCGCCCGCAAGCTGCTGGCCGAGGCCGGCTTCCCGAATGGCATCGAGATCAAGTCGATCGTCTCCAACATCTCGGCGCAGCAGCCCATCATGGAGATCGTGCAGGCGCAACTGGCCAAGGCCGGCATCAAGCTCAACATGGAAGTGGTGGACCACGCCACCTACCAGGCCAAGAGCCGCCAGGACCTGAGCGGCCTGGTGTTCTACGGCGCGGCCCGCTTTCCCAACGCCGATACCTACCTGACCGAGTTCTACGACTCGGCCGCGGCCATCGGCGCGCCGGCCGCCATGTCGAACTTCTCGCATTGCTCGGTGGCCGACGACGCCATCCGCCAGGCCCGCGTCGAACCCGATCCGGCGCGCCAGCTGGCCTTGTGGAAGGAGGCGCAAGCCAAGATCCATGGCGACGTCTGCGCGGTGCCGCTGTTCGGCCTGAAGCAGGTGTGGGTGCACGGCGACCGCGTCAATTACGGCTACGCGCTCAAGGGCGCGCTGAACCTGCAGCCGCCCGTGACCGAGCTGACCACGCTCAAGGCGCCTTGAGCCGGGCGGGCCGGCGCCCCGTGCGCGGCGGGTTCACTGGCCCTTGAGCACTTCCCGGGAGATCTGCGCGGCGACGTCGCGCGCTTCCTGGATGAAGGTCTCGACCAATGCCGCGTTGCGCGATGCCTGCGTGCGGCACAGCTGGAAATGGAAATTCAACTCCGGATCGAACCGCCGCAGCACCAGGCGGTTCTGGAACCCTTCGGCGAACAGCGGATGAATCAAGGAAACCCCCAGGCCGGCGGCCACGAATTCGCACACCGTCGGCGCCGTGCTGCTGTCGAGCACCACGTTCAGGCCGGCGCCCGCGCCGTCGAACGCCTGCCGCACCAGCTCCTGCGTCTGGCTGTCGGCGCCGAACGACACGAACGGCAGCCCGTCCAGGTCGCGCGGCCGGATCACGCGCTTGCGCGTCAGTTCGTGGTTGACCGCCATGGCGCACACCAGCGGATAGCGGAACAGCGCCTCGCGCTCGATGTACGGGTTGTCGACGCGGCTGCCGACCAGCGCCACGTCGATGTGGCGGGTGGCCAGCCAGTCGGCCAGGAACAGCGAGCCGCGGATCTGGATCGACACCCGCACGTCGGGATGGCGCGCCAGGAACTGCATGGTGGCGCGGCGGATGAAGGCGCCCGACAGCGCCGGCAGCACGCCGACGGTCAGCGTGCGCTGCTCGTCGCGGCGGATCGAATCGACCGCCTGCTCGACCTGGCGCAGGCCGCTGAAGACGCGCTCGATCTCCTGGTACAGCCGCATGCCGCGCGCGGTCAGCGCGAGCTTGCCGCGCACGCGGTCGAACAGCGTCAGCCCGGTATCGGCTTCCAGGTGCGCCAGCAGCTTGCTGACGGCGGGCTGCGACACGCCCAGCACGATGGCGGCCTGGCTCACGGTGCCATGTTCCACCACCGCCTTGAAGGCCTCGATCTGCCGCAGGTTCAGGGTCTCTTTCATGCCATAACCAAAAAGGGCGGCAACCGGTTTGCCAGTCGCGAAGGTTATAGCGTGGCCGGACACGATGCAAGGACGCTTCGCCATGGCGCATGACTACGACGTGATCGTGGCCGGCGCCGGCATGGTCGGCGCGGCCGCCGCCTACGGCCTGGCCGCGCAGGGCAACCGCGTACTGCTGCTGGACGGCGCCGATACCGATTACCGCGCCGCCAAGGCCAACTTCGGCCTGGTGTGGCTGCAGGGCAAGGGCCACGGCAATCCCGCCTACCAGCGCCTGTCGCGCCAGGCCGTGCGGGCCTGGCCCGAATTCGCGCGCCGCTTGCAGGAAGACAGCGGCATCGCGCTGGACTATGAATGCCGAGGCGGGCTGCACTTCTGCCTGAGCGATGACGAATTGGCCAGCCGCGCCCAGCGCATCGGCAACTGGCACCGGCAGGCGCCCGAAGCCCCCGCCTGTACGCACATACTGGACCGCGCCGAATTGCGGCGCCGCTTCCCGTCCCTGCGGCTGGGCGACGCCGTGGCCGGCGCCAGCTTCGGCGAGCAGGACGGCCACGTCAATCCGCTGCGTCTGCTGGCCGCCTTGCAGACCGCCTTCCTGCGGCGCGGCGGGCAACTGCGCAACCGCCATGCGGTCAGCGCCATCGCCGGCCTGCCGGGCGGCGGCGTCGAAGTGACGGCCGGCGCGCTGCGCGCCCGCGCGCCGCGCCTGCTGATCGCCGCCGGCCTCGGTTCGGCCGCGCTCGGCGCCATGGCCGGGCTGGAGGTGCCGTTGCGGCCCCAGCGCGGCCAGATCCTCGTGACCGAACGCCTGGCGCCGCTGTTGCCGGTGCCC
Organism: Achromobacter deleyi; assembly: GCF_016127315.1. Taxonomy (NCBI): domain Bacteria; kingdom Pseudomonadati; phylum Pseudomonadota; class Betaproteobacteria; order Burkholderiales; family Alcaligenaceae; genus Achromobacter; species Achromobacter deleyi. The sequence continues at coordinate 6,038,102 of NZ_CP065997.1, read as the reverse complement.
GCCAGCGGCATGCGCCAGACCGGCGAGGGCACCGTGATGGTGGGCCTGACGCAGGAGGAGGTGGGCTACGACCTGGGCACCACCTCGGCCGCCGCCGCCCGCATGAGCCGCAACGCGCTGCGCATCCTGCCCGGCCTGGCCGGCGCGCGGCTGGTGCGCCACTGGTCCTGCCTGCGCGTGATGACGCCCGACGGCGCCCCGGTCTATGCCGATTCCCCGACCCACGATGGCGTGTCCATCGCGCTTTGCCATTCCGGCGTGACGCTGGCGTCGTTCCACGCGGGGCCCTATGCCCGCGCGCTGGCCGGCGGCGCGCCGCTCGATTCCCTGGATGCCTTTCACCATGAGCGCTTCAATGTTCAGAAAACTGCCTGAGTCCGACGCGCCCGCGCTGACGCTCACCATCGACGGCGAAGCCGTCAGCGCGGCCCCGGGCGAGACCGTGGCCGCGGTGCTGCTGCGCCAGCGCACGCCCGCCAGCCGGACCACGCCGGTGCACGAAAGCCCGCGCGCCCCGTTCTGCATGATGGGCGTGTGCTTCGACTGCCTGGCCATCGTCGACGGCGTGGCCTCGACCCAGACCTGCCTGGTCACCGTGCGCGACGGCATGCGCGTGGAACGCCAGTTCGGCAAGCGGAGCGTGCTGCCATGAAACGTGAATTCGATGTGGTGGTGATCGGCGCCGGCCCGGCCGGCATGAGCGCGGCCATCGGCCTGCGCGCGCAGGGCCTGACGGTGCTGGTGGTGGATGAACAGCCGGCGCCGGGCGGCCAGATCTGGCGCGCGGTCGAGGCGGTGGCGGCCACGCCCACCGGCCGCCTGCTGGGCGACGAATACCGCGCCGGGGCCGGCCTGGCCGAGCGCTTTCGCGCCTGTGGCGCGTTCTACGAGCCCGATACCCAGGTCTGGCAGATCGAACCCGACTGGCACGTCTACATGACGCGCCAGGGCCGTGCCGAGGTGGTGCGGGCCGGCCGCGTGGTGCTGGCGCTGGGCGCGCAGGAACGGCCCGCGCCGTTCCCGGGCTGGACCCTGCCGGGCGTGCTGACCGTGGGCGCGGCCCAGATCCTGCTCAAGACCTCGCGCCAGGTGCCGGCAGAGCCGGTCTGGGTGGCGGGCAGCGGCCCCTTGCCGCTGCTGTACATGGCGCAGCTGCTGCGCGCCGGCGGTCAGGTCGCCGGCTGGCTCGACACCTCGCCGCCCGGCGGCTGGCGCCGCGCGCTGCCGTGGCTGGGCGACGCGCTGTCGGCCTGGGGCGACGTCAGCAAGGGCCTGGCCTGGTTGCGCGAGATCCGCGCCGCCGGCGTCAAGCGCGTGCGCGGCGTCACGGCGCTGCGCGCGCTGGGCGGCGATCGCCTGCGGGAAATCGAATACACCGCCGGCGGCGTCACCGCCCGGGCGCCGGCCAGCGTGCTGCTGTCGCACGAGGGCGTGGTGCCGTCCATCCACATGACCCGCGCGCTCGAATGCGCCCACAGCTGGAATGCGCAACAGGCCTGCCTGGCGCCGGACCTGGACGCCTGGGGCCAGACCAGCCGGCCCGGCATCTACGTGGCCGGCGACGGCGCCGGCATCGGCGGCGCGCAGGCCGCCTGCGTGCGCGGCGAACTGGTGGCGGCGGGCGTCGCGCTGCACGCCGGCCGCCTGGCGCAGTCCGCGGCCGACGCGCTGGCCGCGCCGCTGCGCGCGCGCCTGGCCGGACTGCTGCGGTTGCGGCCGATGCTGGACGCGCTGTATCCGCCGCGCGCCGGCATCTTCGCGCCGTCCGATGACACCATCGTCTGCCGCTGCGAGGAACTGACCGCCGGCGACATCCGCCGCGCCGCCGCCATCGGCCAGCCCGGTCCCAACCAGATCAAGTCGTACACCCGCGCGGGCATGGGGCCGTGCCAGGGCCGCCAGTGCGGCTACACCATCGCCCACATCGTCGCCGCCGAACAGCAACGGCCGGTGGCCGAGGTCGGCTTCTACCGCATCCGCCCGCCGCTCAAGCCGTTGACGCTGGGCGAGCTGGCTTCGCTGGACATCGAGGAAGAACAGGCATGAGCGCACGGCATTGCGATGTGATCGTGATCGGCGGCGGCCTGCATGGCCTGTCGGCCGCGCTGCACGTGGCGCGCGAGGGCCGGCGGGTGGTCGTGGTCGAAAAACACTGGGTGGGCCGGCACGCCTCGGGCGCCACTGCCGCCGGGGTGCGCACGCTGAACCGCGACCTGGGCGAGCTGGACCTGTCGCTGGAGGCCATGGACATGTGGCACGCCATGGCCTCGCTGGTGGGCGACGACTGCGGCTTTCACGCCAACGGCCAGATCTGCGTGGCCGAGACGCCGGCGGCGCTGGCCAAGCTGGAGGCGCGCGTCGCCGACCTGCGCGCCCGCGGCTACACCCACGAAGAGCTGATCGGCCCCGACGAACTGCGCCGCCTGCTGCCGGACCTGAGCCCGCATTGCCTGGGCGCGTCGATCGCCCGGCGCGACGGCGCGGCCGATCCGCATCGGGCGCTGCGCGCCTTCCGCGCCAGCGCCGAGCAGGCCGGCGTGACCATCATCGAGCACTGCGGCGTCACCGGCCTGGAACGGCAGGGCCAGGACTGGCGCGTGCTGACCGAGGCCGGCCCGTGGACCGCGCCCAGCGTCATCAACGCGGCCGGCGCCTGGTCGGCGCGCATCGCGGCGATGGCGGGCGACGAGATTCCGCTGGCGACCAAGTCGTCGATGATGATGGTGAGCGAACGCCTGCGGCCCTTCATCAAGCCGGTGGTGGCCATCATGGGCCGCTCGCTGTCATTCAAGCAGTCGGACCAGGGCACGCTGGTGATCGGCGGCGGCCTGCAGGGCATTCCGGACCTGGACCGCGAGACCTCCACCGCCCGCATGCGGGTGCTGGCCAAGGGCGCGCACGCCGCCACCGACCTGTTCCCGGCGGTGCGCAACATCCGCATCGTGCGGGTCTGGGCCGGGCTGGAGGCCAAGACCGACGACATGCTGCCGGTGATCGGCCCGTCGCCCAACGCGCCCGGCGTGCTGCACGCCTTCGGTTTCTCGGGCCATGGCTTCGAGCTGGTGCCGGTGGTGGGCGCGGCGCTGGCGGACCTGGCGCTGCGCGGCCACACCGCGCGCGCCATCGGCAATCTGCGGGCCGAGCGGCTGCTGTCGCCGCCGGCCAAGGAGCAATCATCATGATGCGCTATGCCATCAAGCGCCTGCTGCTGGCGATCCCCACGCTGCTGGCGATGCTGACCGCGGTCTTCATCCTGGTGCGCCTGGTGCCGGGCGACCCGGCCGCCGTCATGCTGGGCGACCAGGCCAGCGCCGAAGCCCTGGCCGCGCTGCGCCTGCGGCTGGGCCTGGACCTGCCGACCTACGTGCAGTACGGCCGCTTCCTGGGCGACATGCTGACGGGCAACTTCGGCGTCTCCATGGCCAGCGGCCGCACCGTGCTGCAGGAGGTGGCGCTGGTGCTGCCATGGACCCTGCAGCTGACGGCCGCCGCCATCCTGATCGGCGTGGCCTTCGGCCTGCCGCTGGGCATCTGGGCGGCGCTGCGCCGCAACGCCTGGCCCGACTATCTGGGCCGGCTGCTGTCGCTGACCGGGCTGTCGTTTCCCGCTTTCGTGTCGGCCATCCTGATGCTGCTGGTGTTCGCCATCCAGCTGCGCTGGTTCCCGGTGATCGGCAGCGGCGGCGGCAGCGACTGGGGCACGCAGCTGCGCAACCTGGTGCTGCCGGCCTTCAACCTGGGCCTGATCATGATGGCCTACGTCATGCGCGTGACGCGCTCATCCATGCTGGGCGTGATGGGCGAGGACTACGTGCGCACCGCCCGCGCCAAGGGCGTGCGGCCCTGGCGCCTGGTGGTGCGGCATGGCCTGCGCAATGCGCTGATCCCCATCGTCACCGTGGTGGGCCTGTACTTCGGCACGCTGATCGGCAACTCGGTGCTGACCGAGATCGTGTTCAACCGCCCCGGCCTGGGCAAGCTGATCCTGGGCGCCCTGAACAGCCGCGACTACACGCTGCTGCAGGGGCTGATGGTGGTGTTCGCGTCGTGCGTGATCGTCGTCAATCTGCTGACCGACCTGGTGTACGGGCTGGTCGATCCGAGGGTGAAATACCAATGAGCGCCATCGCCGCCGCTTCCCCCGCCCGCCCCAATGCATTGTGGCAGGCCCTGTCCCGCAACCGCCTGTCGTGGGTCGGCATCGGCCTGCTGCTGCTGATCGTGCTGGCCGCCGTGCTGGCGCCGTGGCTGGCGCCGCACGATCCGCTGCAGCAGAACATCGCCTACCGGCTGGAGCCACCCTCGGCCGAGTTCTGGCTCGGCACCGACAGCTACGGCCGCGACGTGCTGTCGCGCCTGATCTACGGCGCCCGCGTGTCGCTGCTGGTGGGTTTCGTCGCCATCCTGATCGCCATGTGCATCGGCTCGGCGCTCGGCATCCTGGCCGGCTACGTCGGCGGCCTGGTGGACCAACTGATCATGGGCCTGGTCGACGTGCTGCTGTCGTTCCCCACGCTGCTGCTGGGCCTGATGGTGGCCGCCATGCTCGGGGCCAGCCTGGAAAACCTGATCATCGCCATCGCCATCACCGAGATCGCGCCGTTCGTGCGGGTGGCGCGCGCGCCCACCATCGCGCTCAAGCAGCGTGACTTCGTCGAGGCGGGCAGGGCGCTGGGCTATGGCCCGCTGCGCCTGATGGGCGTGCACATCCTGCCCAACATGGTGTCCGACGTGGTGGTGCTGGGGTCGCTGTGGATGGCCTCGGCCATCCGCACCGAGGCCTCGCTCAGCTTCATCGGCCTGGGCGTGCCGCCACCGGCGGCCACCTGGGGCGGCATGATCCGCGAAGGCTTCGAGAACATCCTGGACGCCTGGTGGCTGACGGTGTTCCCCAGCGTCGCCATCCTGCTGACCGTGCTGGCGCTGAATCTGCTGGGCGACGCGCTGCGCGACGCCATCGACCCCAAGCTGCGTTCGGAGCGTTCATGAATCCAGAGACCCAAGCTCCCGTGCTGGAACTGCGCGCGCTGCGCACCGAATTCCGCGCCGGCGGCGCCTGGCATGCCGCGGTGCGCGACGTGTCGCTCAGCGTCGGCCGCAACGAAACCCTGGCGGTGGTGGGCGAATCCGGCAGCGGCAAGAGCGTGACCGCGCTGTCGGTGCTGCGCCTCTTGCCCGGCGCCGGCGCGCGCCATGGCGGCGGCCAGGTGCTGCTGGATGGCCAGGACCTGACGGCCCTGTCCGAGAAGCAGATGAGCAAGCTGCGCGGCGAGGCCATCGCCATGATCTTCCAGGAACCGATGACGTCGCTGAACCCCACCATGACGGTGGGCGACCAGATCGCCGAGGCCATCCGGCTGCATCGGCGCGTGTCGTGGAAAGAGGCGCGGCGCCAGGCGCTGGCGGTGCTGGAAGAGGTCAAGATCCCCGCCGCCGCGCGCCGCTTCGGCGACTATCCGCACCAGTTTTCGGGCGGCATGCGCCAGCGCGTCATGATCGCCATGGCGCTGGCCTGCAAGCCGCGCGTGCTGCTGGCCGACGAGCCCACCACGGCGCTCGACGTGACCATCCAGGCGCAGATCCTGAGCCTGCTGTCGGACCTGAAAGAGGCGCACGGCATGGCCGTGCTGTTCATCACCCACAACCTGGGCGTGGTGGCGCAGATCGCCGACCGCGTCGCGGTGATGTATGCGGGCGAGGTGGTCGAGACCGCCGACGTGGATACGCTGTTCGCGCGGCCGACGCACCCCTACACCGAGGCGCTGCTGCGCGCCATGCCGCGGGTGGACGCCGACAACCAGGAACTGGAATCCATCCCCGGCGGCGTGCCGGCGATCACGGCCATGCCCGCCGGCTGCGCCTTCGCGCCGCGCTGCCGGCTCAGGCAGGCGCGCTGCGAGAGCAGCCGCCCGCCGCTGGCCGCCATCGGCCAGGGACACCAGGTGCGCTGCGTGGTGCGCGCCGAACCGTACAAGGACGTGGCATGAGCGAGTTGTTGCAGGTACGCAATCTGGTCAAGCGCTTCGACAGCGGCGGCGGCTGGCTGGGCGGGCCCCGGCAGACGGTGCGGGCGGTCAACGATGTGTCGTTCAGCGTCGCGCGCGGCCAGTCGCTGGGGCTGGTGGGCGAGTCCGGCTGCGGCAAATCGACGGTGGCGCGCACCCTGCTGCGCCTGATCGAGCCGGACGAGGGCGGCATCGTGTTCGACGGCCACGACATCCGCCAGGCCGGCGCGGCCGCGTTGCGGGCGCTGCGCCAGCGCATCCAGATCGTGTTCCAGGATCCCTATGCCTCGCTCAACCCACGCCGCACCGTGCGCCAGGCCCTGGCCGAGCCGCTGCGCGTGCACCGCCGCGGAGACGCGGCCTGGATCCGCGCCAAGGTCGAGCAGACCATCCAGGAAGTGGGGCTGCCGCTGTCGGCGCTGGACCGCTATCCGCACGAGTTCTCCGGCGGCCAGCGCCAGCGCATCGGCATCGCCCGCGCGCTGGTGCTGGACCCGGAACTGATCGTGGCCGACGAGCCGGTATCGGCGCTGGACGTATCGGTGCAGGCGCAGATCCTGCAACTGCTGGAACGGCTCAAGCGCGACCGCGGCCTGTCGTTCGTGTTCGTCTCGCACGACCTGGGCGTGGTGCGCCATTTCTGCGATACGGTCTGCGTCATGTACCTGGGCCGCATCATCGAGCGCGGGCCCACCGCGCAGGTGCTGGACCGGCCGCTGCATCCCTACAGCCGGGTGCTGCGCGATTCCTCGCCGGTGCCCGACCCGCGGGCGCGCATCCGGCTGGCGCGCATCGAAGGCGAGATTCCCGCGCCCACGCACCTGCCGCCGGGCTGCGCTTTCCATCCGCGCTGCGCCCGGGCGCAGGCCGATTGCAAGCAGCAGGCGCCGGCGCTGGCGGGGGCAGGGGAGCGCACGGTGGCCTGTTTCCATCCGCTGGAGGCCGAGCGGACGGTGGGGTAGCCGGCGCGGTGTTGCGCGGTCCGGGGCGACCCGACGCCGCCGCGCCATGCGCTAGAATGGCCGCCATCCCACCGGAGTATGACGACGTGATCCTCGCTGCCTGAAGCGACCCCATCCGCTGACGCGCCCGCCTCGCCCGACGAGCGGGCCGCGCCGTCCGTGATGCCGGGTCTCCACGCCGGGCCTGTTGCGCCAACTCGCCCGCCAGCCGCGCGCCGCGCGGCCCTGTCCGCATCACGACTCCGGAGGCTTCATGCCCGCACACGATCCGTTCGACCTCATTGCCCACAACCAGGCCGCCTGGGACCAGCTCGCCGCGCAAGACTGCGAGTGGTCGCGCCCCGTCACCCCCGACATCATCGCCGCCGCCCGCCGCGGCGACTGGGCCGTGCGCCTGACGCCCGGCCCGTTGCCGGCCGGCTGGCTCGACGAGGTGAAGGGCCTGGCCATCCTCTGCCTGGCGTCCGCCGGCGGCCAGCAGGCGCCGGTGCTGGCCGCGGCCGGCGCCGACGTCACCGTGTTCGACCTGTCCGAGCGCCAGCTGGCGCAGGACCGCGCCGTGGCGTCCCGCGACGGCCTGGCGCTGGCCACCGTGCAGGGCGACATGCGCGACCTGTCGGCGTTTGCCGACCAGTCCTTCGATGTGGTGTTCCACCCGATCTCCAACCTCTACGTGCCCGACGTGCGGCCGGTGTGGCGCGAGTGCTTTCGCGTGCTGCGGCCCGGCGGCAGCCTGCTGTCCAGTTTCTACAACCCGGTGGTGTTCGTCGGCGACCGCGACCCGCGCTATGCGCAGGACGGATTGATCCGGCCGGTGCATGCCCTGCCGTACGCGGACACCGCGGCGCTTGACGCGGACGCGTTGCAGGCCAAGCGCGACCGCGGCGAGGCGCTGGTGTTCGGCCACAGCCTGCAGGACCAGATCGGCGGCCAGCTCGACGCCGGCTTCCTGCTGGCCGGTTTCCATGAAGACCGCCAGCCACGGCCGCGCTTCCTGATCGATCGCTACCTGCCGACGTTCCTGGCGACGCGCGCGCTCAAGCCGGCGCGGCGCTGAGGAAAGCGGTGATCATCCTGGCCGATCGGGCCTGGCGGTGGGTCGTGCGGCCGGCGTGCAGGCCTGTTGGCGCGGTTCAGCCTGGTATCGGCCGATCGCTGCTGCCGCGCACCACCAGCGACGGCGCCAGCCGCACGCTGCCCGGTGCGCCGCCGTCGATCTTCTGCAGCAGCAGTTCCAGTCCCAGCCGTCCCATCTGATGCATGGGCGAGTGGACGGTGGTCAGGCCGATGGGCAGGGCGCCCGCCAGCGGCGTGTCGTTGTAGCCCACCACGGCGACGTCGCGGCCGGCCTCCAGGCCCTGTTCGCGCGCCGCGCCCATCACGCCGACCGCCAGGAAGTCGTTGACCGCGAAGATGGCGGTGGGGCGGTCCGGGCCGGCCAGCAGGCGCGCGCCCACGTGGCGGCCGGCGTCGGTGTCGAACGGGCTTTCGATGCGCCAGTCGGCGGGCACCTCGACGCCGTGGCGCGCACAGGCGGCGAAAAAGCCCGCCGAGCGGTCGCGGCCGGTGCTGGCGAACGGTTCGCCCACCATCACCGCGATGCGCCGGTGGCCCATGGCCAGCAGGTGTTCGGCGGCCAGGCGGCCGCCTTCGATGTCGTCGCACGTCACGGCGCAGTGGTCGTCGGCGTGGCGGCTGACCAGCACGAACGGCACGTCGCGTTGCGCCAGCTCGGCCAGCAGCGGATTGGGCGCCGCGCCGTCGTGGCTGTGGGCGTCGCCCAGGATCAGGCCGTCCACGCGCCGCGCCAGCGCCATGTCGATCAGCTTGCGCTGCTTGTCGGGCTCGTCCTGGGTGTTGGAGACGAAGGTCAGGTAGCCGTGTTCGGCCGCGGCCTCGTCCACGCCTTCGTAGATCGTGGCCAGCACCATGTCCGACAGGCGCGGCACCAGCACGCCGATGGTGCGGCTGCGGCGCGTCTTGAGGCTGGCCGCGTGGGGGTTGGTCCGATATTGCAGTTCGGCGGCCAGCGCCCGGACCCGCTTGACCGTGTCCGGCGCGGCGGCGGCGCGCGCGTCGTCGTCGGAACCGTTGAGGACGCGGGACACGGTCGACACGTTCAGACCGAGCTGCCGCGCCAGGCTTTGCAGCGTGACAGGGCGGGATTTGTTCATGGGGCTGGAGGATACACGCACGAATACCGTCTTAGGGTCTTTCGCGGCAACCTAGGGTTTACACGGTGTCGATTTTTGTTTTCCGACCCCTTAGCATTGCGCAACCCAAACGTTTGGGTAAATCGACTGGATTGATCGCAATGACTCTTGAATCCCGGAACTCCCGGTTCCGTTACCGAATTTTCACGATGGTCGTGCTGCTGGCACTGATCAACTACATCGATCGCGGCGCCATGTCCTACGCCGCCGCCCACATCACCGGCGAGTACGGCCTGGACCGCGGCGACTGGGGCGCCGTGCTGGGCTACTTCGGCTACGGCTACATGGTCGGCGCGCTGTTCGGCGGCATGCTGGCCGACCGCTTCGGCCCGCGCAAGGTCTGGATCGTGGCCGGCGTGACCTGGTCGATCTTCGAGATCGCCACCGCCTGGGCCGGCGACTTCGGCCTGGCCTTCCTGGGCGGCTCGGCGCTGGCGGGCTTCGCCACCATCCGCATCCTGTTCGGCGCGGCCGAAGGCCCGGCGTACTCCATCATCAACAAGACCATCGCCAACTGGGCCACGCCGCGCGAACGCGGCTTCGTGGTCGGCTTCGGCCTGCTCAGCACGCCGCTGGGCGCCTTGCTGACGGCGCCGGTGGCGGTGGGCCTGCTGAGCCTGACCGGCAGCTGGCGCGCCATGTTCTACATCCTGGGCGCGGCCGGCCTGATCGTGCTGGTGCTGTTCATGCGCATCTTCACCGACCGGCCCGACACCAACCCGCGCGTGTCGCCGGCCGAACTGCGCGAGATCCAGGCGGCGCGCGCCGAGCAGGCCGCCGCGCAGGGCGACGCGCCCGCGCTGCCGTGGTGGAGCTTCTTTCGCAGCAAGACCCTGCTCTTGAACACCCTGGGCTATTTCTCGTTCAACTACGTCAACTTCCTGCTGCTGACCTGGACCCCCAAGTACCTGCAGGACACCTTCGGCTACAGCCTGTCCTCGCTCTGGTACATGGGCATGATTCCCTGGACCGGCGCCTGCGTCACCGTGCTGCTGGGCGGCCGCATTTCCGACATGCTGGCCAGGCGCACTGGCAACCTGAAGATCGCCCGCAGCTGGTTCGCCGCCGGCTGCCTGCTGGCCACCACGCTGTGCTTCCTGTTGGTGTCGCAGGCGCAGTCGGTGTTCGCCGTGATCGCGCTGATGACGCTGGCCAACGCGCTCAACGCCATGCCCAACTCGGTCTACTGGGCCGTGGTGATCGACACCGCGCCCGCCAGCCGCGTCGGCACCTTCAGCGGCCTGATGCACTTTTTCGCCAACATCGCCTCGATCCTGGCGCCCACGCTGACCGGTTACCTGGCCGTGCGCCACGGTTATTCGGTGATGTTCGTGGCCGCCTCGGTCGCCACCGCGGTGGGTATGATCGCCATGTTGCAGGTGCGCCCGGGCGTCGGTCCGCGCCTGCCCGCCAGCCGCCAGGGAGCCGTGCAATGAACCCGCAATCGAATACCGCCCCGGCCCTGGCCGTCGAACCCGGTTTCTTCGCCGGCCGCAGGCTGGCCGACCTGCAGGACGCCATGCGCCAGGGCGCGCTGGACGCCGAGGCGCTGGTGCGCCACGCGGCCGCGGCCATCGAGCGCCTGAACCCGGTCGTCAACGCCTTCGTGCACGTCGACGTCGAGGCCGCGCTGGCCGCGGCCCGCGCGCTGGACGCCGAGCGCGCCCGGGGCCAGGTGCGCGGACCGCTGCACGGCATCCCCGTCGCCATCAAGGACAACGTCGACACCGGCGACATGCCCACCACCATGGGCGCGGCGCACTTCCTCGGCCATCGGCCCGAGGCCGACGCCGAGTGCGTGGCCTTGCTGCGCGCGGCCGGCGCCATCGTCATCGGCAAGACCCTGACGCATGAATTCGCCTACGGCCCCACCGGCGACCGCAGCGTGCAGGGCGCTTCGCGCAACCCCTGGCGCACCAGCCAGATCACCGGCGGCTCCAGCGCCGGCAGCGCGGCCGCGGTCGCGGCCGGCATGGTGCCGGTGGCGCTGGGCACCGACACCGGCGGCTCGGTGCGCGTGCCGTCGGCACTGTGCGGCCTGGTGGGCTTCAAGCCGACCCATGGCCGGGTCTCGGCGCGCGGGCTGTTCCCGCTGGCGCCCAGCATCGAGGACGCCGGCGTGCTGGCCAACCACGTCGAGGACGCGCAGGTCTTCATGCAGGCCCTGAGCGGCGGCGCGATCGGGCTGGGCGTCGATCCCGGTCCGGCCGCGCCGCGCATGATGTGGGTGCCGAACGCGCCGTTCGCCATCGACGACGCGGCGGTCACCGCGTGCGCGCGGGCCGCGGCCGAGCGCTTCGGCGGCGTGCTGCTCGATGGCGCCGAGGTCACGCGCCACGCCCGCGCCTTGCAGGCCGCCCTGGGCGCGGTGCAGCGTTCGGAAGCCTACGAAGTGCACGCCGAGCGGGTCGAGCAGGAACCCGGCAAATACGATCCCGAGGTGCTGGAGCGCCTGCGCGCGTCGCGCCCGGTGCAAGGTTGGGAGTACGTGCGCGCGCTCAAGACGCGCGCCCATCTGCGCACGGTGTTCGCCGGGATCTTCGAGCGGGTGGACGTGCTGGCGCTGCCGGCGGTGGCGATCACCGCGCCCGCGCTGCAGCAGCGCAGCGTGGCCGGCCCCGGCAGCGCCGGGGTGCGCGAGACCCTGCTGGGCCTGACCAATCCCTGGAACCTGCTGGGCCTGCCCGCCATCGCCTTGCCGGCCGGCTGGGTCGACGGATTGCCGGTGGGCCTGCAACTGGTGGCGGCCGACGGCGCCGACGAGCGCCTGCTGGCGCTGGCGGCGCGCCACTGGCGCCGGCCCTAGATGCCGTTGTCGCCCTGCACCGGGCCGATCGACGTCTCGATATCGACCGCGCGGCGCTTGCCGCGCAGGTCGAACGCGTCCTGCTTGCCGTCGGGATCCGGATCGCGGATCCAGAGCTGCGCGGCCAGGCCGTCCTTGGCGCTGTAGCCGCCGAACCAGTCCACCACCCGGCCCACGTAGCAGCGCGGGCCGACCTGCACCGTCAGGTCGCCGACCGTCTCGTAGCTGTAATGCCCGGGCCCGTAGCCGTTGTAGGTCTCGCGCTCGTCCAGGCTGGTGCCGGCCGGCACCGGGCACAGCGGCTTGTCGCCGGGCGCGTCGCCCTTGGCCGGACCCGGCGCCAGGCCGGCCAGCGCATGGGTCAACGCCGCGTGCAGCGTTTCGTCCAGCGTCCTGGCCCGCGCCCGTGTCCTGCCGCTTCTGCTGGCGCGGCACCGACAGCTCATAGCGGTAGCGCACCGTCAGCGTCGGCACATCGCCCACGCGGCGCAGCGGCCGCAATAGATACAGGCGGTCTTCGCCGTAGTTGCCGACCCGGTAGGTGGCGTAGACCCGGCCGCGCAGGCGGATCCAGTCGCCGGACTGGTTGGCGCCGCGGCCGTTGATCGTGTACAGCGAGCCGCCGGCGTCCGGCGCGCCGTTGGCATCGGCGGGAACGAAGCGCGCGCCGTCGCGGCGCAGCGCGCCGACGTCGGAGAACAGGCCGGTGCCGCCGATGTAGGTATCGACCACCAGGTCGCGCTGGCCGTCGCCGTCCAGGTCCAGCAAGGTATAGGAGACGTTGCCGCCCTCGGCGTCGCTATCGGCGTCCAGGCCGGAGGCCAGCACGGCGCGCCATTCGTCCTCGGTCACGCCCGGCGGCCGCTCGGCGGGCAGGCGGGCCTGGTCATCACCCTCCGCGGCGCGCACGTTGGCGAACGTGGTCGATTCGGCCTGGGTCGAGAATGCCGCCAGCACGGTTTCCAGCGGCATCTCCGGGTCTTTCTGGCGGGCCGCGTCCAGCGCCTGGCGCAGGTCTTCCAGCGCCAGTTTGTCGGTGGCGTCGGGCTGGTAGCCCTGGACGCGCCGCAGCTGCCCCTGCAATTGGGCCAGCCGCGTCTCATAGCGCTGGCGCAGGCAGTCGCTATCGGCGCCGCACAGGTTGCGCTGCTTCAGCCAGCCGCGCTGGGCCTGGCGCAAGGCATCGGCCTGCTGCGGTCGGGCCGCGCGCAGCTTGCCGTAGACCACGCCCAGCTCGGTGTCGAGCTGGTGCAGCCCGGCATCGGCGCACAGGGCCTTTTCGGTGGGCGTGCGCGCCTGGGTGCAATCCATGCCGGCCGCCATGGACGCCGCAAAGGGAGTGAACGCGAGAAGCAGGGCGGCGGGCAGCCCGCGCAAACGGACGACGGTCACGGAGAATTCCTGTCAGGGATGGGCCGCGGGCGGCCAAGCGCGCATCGTACCGGGGCGGGGCACAGGGTAAGTACGGATGATTTCCTTTGCTTACATTACACTGTGCGGTGTAGCGCCGTCGACGTCCCTGGGCGAACGCGTTGCACCTCCGTCCCGACCCGCCGTTTTTTCCTCCGCCGCGATGATTGATGATCTGGTTCAACTGGGCAAGCTGGTCAGCCTGGGCCTGGCGCTGATGCTGCCGTTGGCAAATCCCCTGACCTCCATGACCATGCTGCTGTCCCTGGGGCAGCACATTCCCTACAAAGAGCGCGAACGCCAGATCCGGCAGGCCGCCTGTTATGTCGTGGGCATCATGCTGGTCACGTACTACGCCGGCGCCTGGATCATGGCCACCTTCGGCATCTCGATTCCGGGCCTGCGCATCGCCGGCGGCCTGATCGTCGTCAGCATCGGCTTCAGCATGTTGTTTCCGTCGGCCACCGCCGCGGCCAGCGACGAGCGCGAAGCCGACGTGGCCGCCGACGTGGCCATCCACCGGCAGGTGCCCAACATCGCCTTCGTGCCGCTGGCGCTGCCGGGCACGGCGGGGCCGGGCACCATCGCCATGATCATCAGCGCGGCCTCGACCGTGGGCAGCGAGGCCGCCAGCGAATATCCCGCCTGGACCATCGCCGTCACGCCGATCATCGTCTTCGCGCTGCTGGGCCTGCTGTTCTGGATCTGCCTGCGCTCGGCCGGCCGCATCGTCGCCCTGATCGGCAACGGCGGGGTCGAGGCCATCTCGCGCATCATGGGCTTCCTGCTGGTGTGCATGGGGGTGCAGTTCGTCATCAACGGCGTGCTGGAAATCGTGAGCCAGCATGGCGCCGGTGTCTGACCCCGCGCGGCCCGGCCGGGCCTGGCGCTGCCTGCGGGTGCTGGGCCGGATCGCGCTCAGCCTGCTGATGCTGTTCTCCATGGCCTGGGCCTGCCTGGCGTTCTGGTGCCAGAGGCCCTCGGCCAACTGGGGCAAGGGCGTGCTGATGCTGGCGTGGGTCGCCCTGGGGCTGTATGCGTTGCTGCGGCTATGGCATGGCACCGGCCGCCTGCGGCGCCGGCCCGCGCTGTGGGCCTACCTGCTGGCGTTGCTGGCGCTGGCGGCGTGGTGGCAGGGCATCGCTCCGTCCAACGACCGGGTCTGGGCCGACGACGTCGCGCGGACGCTGCGCGGCAGCGTCGCCGGCAGCATCGTTACGCTGGACAACGTGCGCGACTTCAAATGGCGCTCGGACACCGACTACACGCCGCGCTGGGAAACCCGCGTCTACGACCTCGCCACCCTGCAGTCGGTCGACATGGCGCTGTCGTACTGGGATGGCCCGGCCATCGCCCACACGCTGGTGTCCTTCGGCTTTGCCGACGGCCGCCATGTCGTCTTCTCGGTCGAGATCCGCAAGGAGCGCGGCGAGCAGTTCTCGGAGCTGGGCGGCTTTTTCAAGAAATTCGAACTGAGCGTGGTGGCGGCCGATGAGCGCGACGTGCTCTACGTTCGCGCCGGCCCGCGCGCCGAGAACGTCTATCTCTATCCCGTGAAGATGCCGGTGGATGCGATGCGCGAGCTGTTCCTGTCGTACCTGCGCACGGCCAACGGGCTGGCCGACACGCCGCGCTTCTATCACACGGTCACCGCCAACTGCACCACGCTGGTCTACCGCATGGTGCGGGCCATCGTGCCCGGCCTGCCGCTGGATTACCGGATCCTGTTGTCCGGCTATCTGCCCGAATACCTCTACGACCAGGGCGGCCTCGATACCAGCCTGCCGTTGCAGACCCTGCGAGAGCGCGGTTTCGTCGGCATTCCGCCGATCCTGGGCGAGGATTCCATCGGCTTCTCGCGCACCATCCGCCGCCACCTGCGCGCCGAGCCGAGCGGGAGCGCGCCATGATCTCGTTGCGCGTCGCGGCGCTGGTCCTGCTGTTCGGGGTGCTGCTGTTCCTGGTGATGCGCACGCCGGGCGTGCTGGCCTATGACTACATCGCGCGCTGGCTGCGTGGCCGCGGCCAGCCGCCGAAGGACGCCCGCAAGCAGGATCCTTCCGCCGCGCGGCGGCCGGGCCAGGCGGGTCAGCCCGGGTAGGCGCGCGCCAGCGCCTGGCCCGCCAGCGACACCAGCGGCGGCAACGCAAAGGCCCACAGGCCGATGCCGACATGCAGCAGGGCCGCCGCGCCGCAGCCGACCGCGAACGCCAGCACGGCCCGGCTCATGCGTCCCATGCGCCTGCCGGCCGCCGCGTCGGCCTCGCCGCGCACGGTGTCCGCCAGGTCCAGCATGATCTGCGTGGTGGTGCCGGTCATCAGCGTCGACGGCGGCGCGGCGCCCAGATGCACCCGGTGCACCGCGTTCTGGATCGACATCGCCAGCACCAGCGTCATGCCGGTGGCGAACAACCCCCAGCTGTCGCCCATCGGAAACGGCCCCAGCCTCACGGCCAGCGCCGCCGCCACGCACAGCAGCAGGGTCTTGACGGTAAGCAGGCGCATGAAAGCCGGCTTGCCGGCTTCGCGCCGCGCCTGGCCATACAGGCGCGCCAGGAACACGCCCAGGCAGAACACCGGCAGCGCCGCCAGCTTGGTCCAGGCGCCCGAGGCGCCGTTGCCCAGCGCGTAGCCGATAGTGACGAAGTTGCCGGTGACGTGCGCCGAGAACAGGCCGTGCAGCGCGATGAATCCCAGCGTGTCGACGTAGCCGCCGTTCAGGCTGAGCAGGAGCGGCAGGCGTTCGTCGGCGGGAGGGGGCGGGGAGGCGGCAGGGGCGGACATCGGTATTCCTTCGGGAGGGGGGCGCAAGCCGCCTACCGTTGTATCGCAGTTCCGCTATCCGCGCACCGGCATTAGGCCGATGCAAACGCCGACGCAAACAAAAAAGCCCTGGACAAGAGTCCAAGGCTTTTCCGTCTGGAATTTGGTGGAGCGGAGGAGGATCGAACTCCCGACCTTCGCATTGCGAACGCGACGCTCTCCCAGCTGAGCTACCGCCCCAAATCAAGCAAGACCGCAAATATACAGGAATTCCCGCGCGCCGTGCAAGCCGGCGCGCAGGTTTTTTTGCTCAATCGAACGTCAGCGTGGCCACCACCGGCGCATGGTCGGACGGCTGCTCGTTGCGGCGCGGTTCCTTGTCGATGACGCAGGCGGTGCAGCGCTTGACCAGCGGCGCCGACAGCAGGATGTGGTCGATGCGCAGGCCGGCATTGCGGCGGAAGGCGAACTGGCGGTAGTCCCACCACGAAAACGACTTCTCGGGCTGCTCGAACAGGCGGAACGAGTCGGCCAGGCCCAGGTCGACCAGGTTACGCAGCGCCTGGCGTTCGGGTTCGGACACCAGCACCTGGCCTTCCCATTTCTCGGGGTTGTGCACGTCCTCGTCGGCGGGCGCGACGTTGTAGTCGCCCAGCACCGCCAGGCGCGGATACTGCTTGATCTCGTCGGCCAGCCAGGCGCGCATGGCTTCGAACCATTCGAGCTTGTAGGCGTACTTGTCGGAACCGACCGACTGGCCGTTGGGGCAATAGGCGCAGACCACGCGCACGTCGCCGTCGGCGCTGGGGAAGGTCAGGGCCAGCACGCGCTGCTGCGGGTCTTCGTAGTTGGGGATGTTGCGGACCATCGAGGTGCCCGGCACGCGCGACACGATGGCGACGCCGTTGTACGTCTTCTGGCCGGCCCAGACCGCGTGGTAGCCGGCTTCCTTGAAGGCGGCCTCGGGGAACTTGTCGTCGGTCAGCTTCAGTTCCTGGATGCACAGCGCGTCGACGGGATTGGCGGCCAGCCAGTCCAGCACTTGCGGCAGGCGCACGTTGAGGGAGTTGACGTTCCAGGTGGCGAGTTTCATGATTTTCGTAGACCGTTTGTTTGTGCGGCTTCTGGCGGTTACGCCATCCAAAATCCCGGTCTAGCTACTCATCTGGCTACTCATCCGGGGCGCGGTTGGCTGACGCCAGGGACAAGGCCAGATGATACCCGGTCATGCAGCCTTTTTCTGTTTGCCAGCGCGGCTTGGGTTTTCGATTTGGCCGCGATGCTCGTCATGCGGGCCTAGGCCGGATGTTCGGCCTGGACGACAAGGCGTACGCCCAGTGCCTTGCATACCTTGGCGATGGTGTCAAAGCGCGGGCTGGCGCCAGCCCGCAGGGCCTTATACAGGGATTCCCGGCCAATACCGGCAGTCTCGGCAATTTGCGTCATGCCGCGAGCGCGCGCGGCAACTCCCAGCGCCTGGGCAAGCTCACCGAAGTCTCCGTCCTCGATCACCTGCGTCAAGTAGGCGGCGATGTCCTTGTCGTCGCGCAGGTAACGCGCAGGGTCGAAGGTGGGCAGTTCGGAAACCTTGATCGTCTTCTTGCTCATGATTGGTCTTCCTCGTCGTTTCTCAGAGCCCGCGCCAATTCCTTGGCGTGCTTGACGTCACGGCTTTGTGTGGCCTGTGTGCCGCCGCCCAGCATGACGATCAGCACGTCGCCCTGCTCGGTGTAATACGTGCGCCAGCCAGGGCCAAAGAACTCGCGCATCTCGCTCACGCCCTCTCCGACCGGTTTCACATCGCCCAGCAAACCCCGCGCGGCCTTTTCAAGCCTGCGGAGCAGGCGGGCTCGCGTAGCCGGGTCTGCCAGGGTGTCGAACCAAGCGTCGAACTCTGGCAGCGGCTTTATGTGGTACATGATTAGTGTATTCGATCGGATACTTTCTCGGCAAGCGGATCGGCGACGTGATGCCGGTGCGTGACGTGCGCGACATGCTCGCGGGTGGTGCCCGGATGCGTCGTGTGCCACTCGAAAGCGCGGCGCACGAGCGAGCCGGGGCGTTGAACCTTTAGGGGATTAATGTCGTGCCAGCAGTCCAGCAAGGGGGAACAGGAGGGCTTGGCGAGTCGACCCTTCCTTGTGTCCGAAACCACGGGAAACGTCGGGGGCGGCGATGCACACGACCCAGGGCAAGGAGGCCGAAGTCGTTATCCTGGTGCTGGGCGGTAATCCACAGCGCCCGGGGGGCCAAGGATTGGGCCGCGCAAAGTCCCAACCTGCTCAATGTGGCGGTCAGCCGGGCCAAGGCGCGGCTGTATGTGATCGGCGATCGTGCGGCCTGGGGCCAACGCCCTTATTTCCGCGTGCTGGACCAGCGCCTTGGCGCCGGTAGCGAGGGGCCCTCGCGGTGACCCCATCCGTCAGCGCGACGCCGCGGCCTCACCCCTTCACCAGCCCGCCATCCACGATCAGGTTCTGTCCCGTGACCGCGCGCGACCACGGGCTGGCGAAGAACAGCACCGCGTCGGCGAACTGGTCCGGCGTGGTCACCTCGCGCAGCGGCGTGCTGGCGGCGATCAGGTCGAACACCGCGGCGGGCGTGGCGGCCGAGGCGTCGGTGGTGCGCAGCAGCCCGCCGGACACCATGTTGACGGTGATGCCGTCGGCGCCCAGTTCGTGCGACAGCGTGCGGGTGAAGGCCAGCAGCGCGGCCTTGGCGGCGGTGTAGTCGTGGTACGGCACCACCGGGTTCTGGACCAGGTTGGTGCCGACGTTGATGATGCGGCCACCGCCGGCCGCGCGCATCGACGGCAGCACGGCCTGGGTGGTGTTGAGGGCAGCGCGCACGCTGCCTTCGAGCTGCGCGTTCATGCGCGCCCAGTCGAGCGTGTCGGCGTGGGGGCGGGCGTCGCCGTCGAACTGGAAGGCGGGCAGGGCGTTGTTGACCACGGTGCTGACCGGCCGGCCGAAATGCTCGCTGGCGCGCGCCACCATGGCGGCGACCGCCTCGGCGTCGCGTACGTCCGCCTGCACGGCCAGCGCGCGGTCCGGCGCGGTGGCGGCCAGTTCACGGGCCGCGGCTTCGCTATTCAGATAGTTGATGACGACCCGCGCGCCTTCGCGCAGGAAGGCGCGGGCGATGGCCGCGCCCAGGCCGCGGCTGGCGCCGGTGACGATGACGAGTTGCTGGTCCAGGGGCAGGCAGGGGCTAGGCATGGTGGTGAATCAAACGGAAAGTCGGGGTGAATCGAGGTCAAGCGCGGCGGCGCACAGCGAGCCGCGCGAAATGCCGGGCTGGCGCCGCGCAATGGTAGCGCCCGCTCCGGTTTAATGTTCCGAGCCGCTGTTGAGCATGCGGCTGCGGGCCTTTTCGATATGGGCGCGCATGATGTTGCGGGCGCCCTCGGCGTCCTGTTCGTGGATCAGGCGGTAGATCTGGCGGTGTTCGTCGATGGCGGCGCGGGTGCGCTTCCAGGGTTCGCTGTGGACCAGGTGGCGCATCATGTTGACGGCATGGCTGACGTCGTACTCCAGCGATTTGAGCACCTGCACGAAGCGCTGGTTGCCGGTGGCCGCCGCGATGGCGCGGTGGAAACCATAGTCATGATGGTGGGCGATGGCGCCGGCGGCGTCGGCGGCTTCGTAGCCGGCCAGCATGCGGTCCATCTCCAGCAGGTCGTCATCGGTGCGGCGCAGGGCGGCCAGGTAGGCGCATTCCGGCTCGATCACCATGCGCAGTTCCAGACCTTCCAGGATATGGCCGACCCGGCGCGCGGGATCGACCGCCGGCATGCCGCCCATCAGGTCGGGCTTGGCGCGCACGTAGCTGCCCGAGCCGCGCACGGATTCGACCAGCTGGTCTTCGCGCAGCCGGTCCAGCGCCTGCCGCACCACCGGCCGCGACACTTCGAACAGCGCCGCCAGCTCCAGTTCGGTGGGCAGCTTGGCGCCCGGCCCGATCTTGCCGGTGGCGATGGCGTAGAACAGGCTTTCGTAGACGCGTTCGGCGAAGCGCTCGGCGCGCACGTAGCCCAGGCCGGACGCCACCTCCGCCAGCACGTCCAGCTCGGGCCGCGGGCGGGTGGCCGCGCTCAGCAGCTTGTCCAGTTGCGGATCGCGCACGTCGCTCATGGCTGGGCTCCAACGGCGCGGACGCCGGGTTTGTTATCTGTCATGACAAATCGAACAAGGCGCCCCGGCGCACACGCGGCGATGCAGGGCTTGAAAACCTAGGGATAACCCCAGTCGGACCGAAAATATCCTGAAGCTTGGGACGGAAGCTGTCAATTCAATTGACAAGTTATGGAGCGCTCCCTTACCTTGGATCCATCCCCCAACCGGCCGACCGGCCGCTACTTTACTCCGCACATCGTGACTCAGAAGAACTTTATCGCCAATCAATGGGTGCCCGCCGCCAGCGGCGAAACCATTCCCGTCCTGAACCCGTCCGATGGCAAGGCCTTCGACGCCATCGCGCGTTCGGGCGAGGAAGACGTGGACCGCGCCGTGGTCGCCGCGCGCGAGGCCTTCGAAGGCGAGTGGGGCCAGATGGCGCCCGCCGCGCGCAGCCGCCTGCTCATGCGCATCGCCTTCGCGCTGCTGGAGCGCCAGGAAGAACTGGCGCAGCTGGAATCCGCCGACGCCGGCAAGCCGATCAAGCAGGCCCGCGCCGACGCCGCTGCCGTGGCGCGCTATTTCGAGTTCTACGCCGGCGCGGTCGACAAGCTGCATGGCGAGACCATTCCCTACACCCCCGGCTTTACCGTGCTGACCGTGCGCGAGGCGCATGGCGTCACCGGCCACATCGTGCCGTGGAATTACCCGCTGCAGATCTTCGGCCGCAGCGTCGGCGCGGCACTGGCCGCGGGCAACGCCTGCGTGGTCAAGCCGGCCGAGGACGCCTGCCTGTCGCTGCTCAAGGTGGCCGAGATCGCCGCCGAGGTGGGCCTGCCCGCCGGCGCGCTGAACATCTGCACCGGCTACGGCCACGAGGCCGGCGCCGCCTTGTCGGCGCACCCGGGCATCGACCACATCTCGTTCACCGGCTCGCCGCAGACCGGCAAGATGGTGGCGCACGCCGCCGCCGAGAACCACGTGCCGGTGACGCTGGAACTGGGCGGCAAGTCGCCGCAGATCGTGTTCGACGACGCCGACCTGGACGCCGCCATGCCGGTGCTGCTGGCCGCCATCATCCAGAACGCCGGCCAGACCTGCTCGGCCGGCAGCCGCGTGCTGATCCAGCGCGGCATCTACGAGAAAGTGCTGGCGCGCCTGGGCGAGGCGTTCTCGGCCACCGTCACCGGCCCGGCCGCGCAGGACCTGGACGTCGGTCCGCTGATCAGCGCCCGCCAGCATGACCGCGTGCGCGGTTTCCTGGCCGAGGCCGAAGCCGAGGGCCTGAAGGTCGCGGCGCGCGGCAAGCTCCAGGACGGCGTGCCCGACAGCGGCTTCTACCAGCCGCCGGTGCTGTTCCGCGACGTGCCGCCCAAGAGCCGCCTGGCGCAGGAAGAAGTGTTCGGCCCGGTGCTGGCCGCCATGGTGTTCGACACCGAGGAAGAAGCGCTGGAGATCGCCAACGGCACGCTCTATGGCCTGGTGGCCGGCGTCTGGACCCGCGACGGCGGCCGCCAGCTGCGCCTGGCGCGCAAGCTGCGCGCCGGCCAGGTGTTCGTCAACAACTACGGCGCCGGCGGCGGCGTGGAACTGCCGTTCGGCGGTTCGCGCCAGTCGGGCTACGGCCGTGAAAAGGGCTTCGAGGCGCTGTACGGCTTCACCACCCTGAAGACCATCGCCATCCGCCACTGATCCGGCGGCGGCCGGGCGTGCCGCCCGACCGGGGCGGGCGCCCGGTGGCAAAATATCGGTTACCTTTGATGTTTTGCCAGGGGCGCCACGCCCCGTATCCAGGATCAGCATGTTCACCGGTATTGTTCAAGGCACCGCGAAGATCGCGAAAATCGCGGATCGCGAAGGCCTGCGCACGTTTACGCTGGCGTTTCCCGAGGGCTTCTGCCAGGACCTGGCGATCGGCGCCAGCGTCTCGACCGACGGCGTCTGCCTGACGGTCACCGAAATCCTCGACGCCAACCAGGCCACCTTCGATGTCATGCTGCAAAGCCTGGCCATCACCACGCTGGGCAGCTACCAGGAAGGCGACCGCGCCAACGTCGAGCGCGCGGCCAGGGACGGCGCCGAGATCGGCGGCCATCCGCTGTCGGGCCACGTCGACTTCACCTCGGAAGTGGTGATGGTGAAGTCGTCGGACACCAATCGCCTGATGCGCTTCAGCATCCCCGAGGCCTTCCGCAAGTACGTGTTCGCCAAGGGCTACATCGCCATCAACGGCGCCAGCCTGACGGTGTCCGAAGTGAACCGCGCCGAGGGCTGGTTCGAAGTCTGGCTGATCCCCGAGACCCGCCGCATGACGGTGTTCGAGGACAAGCAGGTGGGCGACCGCGTCAACATCGAGATCGAGCGCAGCACCCAGGTGGTGGTGGACACCGTGCGCGAGACCGTCCAGGAAAGCCTGGGCCGCCTGCAGCCGCTGCTGGAAGCCATCCTCAAGGAAAAAGGGCTGACGCTGGAAGATTTCGTCAGCCCGCAGGGCAAGCTCAAGTAAGGTAGGCCGGCGCGTTGGCGTCAGAACGAGAACGCCGGTCCCAGCGGCTTGATGCGGATGCCGGGTTGCAGGCGGGTCCAGGGCAGGTCGGCGGGATCGGCCTGCATCGGGCCGGGCGCCTTGGCCACCAGCACGTCCTGGGCGATCGGCTGGAAGTCGGCGCGGAAATGCACCGAGCTCTTGACCACCAGGATCGCCATCTCCTCGGGCTGCACGCCGCCGACGCGGAACAGGTTGCGGTCCAGCATCTGCGTCTTGGTGGCGCTGACCACCACGCGCACGCCGCCCAGCCGCAGGCCGGCCACCGCCTCCAGATCCACGTCCATGCCGTTCATCATCGGGCCGTCGAAACGCAGCTTGCCCGGCGACAGGGTCTCGACCATGAACTCGCCCTCGAAGGGCGCGTCCCCGGCCACGCCGGACTGCCCGCCCAGGCGCAGCCTGACCTTGTTGCCGATGCCGGCGGCGGTCGCCTGGCGCACCGCCTCGGGGTCATAGAACAGGCCCAGCGCGGCGTTCTGCGCGTTGGCCTCGACCAGTGCGCGCAGCATGCCGGTGGTGTTGGCGTCGCCGCCCGCGCCCGGGTTGTCCTGGGTGTCGGCGATGACCACGGGACGCGAAGCGCCGGCCGCGAGCGCCTGGGCGCGCTTGACGGCGTCGGCCGGCGCCAGGAAGTCGGGCGACCATTGCGGTTCGAGTTCCAGCACGCGCTGGTACAGCGCCTCGGTCACGCGCTCGACCGCGTCGGCGTCGGTGCCATAGGCCCACACCACCGGCCCGCATTCGGGGAAGTCGGCGGCCGGAAAGCCCGGCGCGAACGAGATCGAGGCCACGCCCGGCGTCTGCTCCAGGCGTTCCAGTTCCTGGTACACGCCCTGCGACGGCTGCAGCATCGTGCACATGCCGTTGATCGGAATCAGGAAGGGCAGGCGGCGTTCGGCGCGCACCCACTTGCCGCCGGCCGCGACGCGCGCGGCCAGCAGGCGCGCGGCGTGCTCGCCGGTCACCGCCATGTCCACGTGCGGATAGGTGCGGAAGGCGGCCAGGGCATCGGCCTCGCGCAGCATCTGCGCGGTGACGTTGGCGTGCAGGTCGAGGCTGGCGACCACCGGCAGGCCGGGGCCGACCAGGGCGCGCACCCGCGCCAGCAGCTCGCCTTCGCCGTCGTCCAGGTGCTCGGCCACCATGGCGCCATGCAGGTCCAGGTAGATGGCGTCGAAGCCGCCGGCGCGCGCCGCGTCGACGATCTCGCCGGCGATGCGTTCATAGGCGTCGCGGGTGACGTGGGCCGACGGGCTGGCGCCGGCCCAGATCACCGTGCGCACGGTGTGGCCCTGCGCCAGGGCGGCGTTGATGAAGCCGCCGGCGGGGATGTTGACCTCGCGCAGCGCCAGCATGTCGTCGCCGCGCACCATGGCGGGAAAGCCCTCGCCGCGCACGAAGTTCTCGTAGGCCGCCTTGGACGGCGCGAAGGTATTGGTCTCGTGCTGGAAGCCAGCCACCAGAATGTGCATGATCGATTCCTTGGAGCGTCAGGCGCGCGCGGGCGCGGATTGGGGAGGGCGATTCACCAGCAGCAGCAGGGCGCCGGCCACCAGCAGGGCGGAGATCGCGTACAGGCCGCCGGACAGGCTGCCGGTGCTTTCCTTGATCCAGCCGATGATGGACGGGCTGAGAAAGCCGCCCAGCAAGCCGATGCTGTTGATCAGCGCGATGCCGCCCGCCGCGGCTTCCCCTTGCAGGTACTGCGACGGAATCGCCCAGAATACCGTGTAGGCGGCCCACATGAAGCCGGTGGCCAGCGTGATGGCCGTCAGGGATAGCGCGAATTGCGTCGGCGCCGCGGTGGCGATGCACAGCGCCACGCCGGCCAGCAGCGCGGGCACCAGCGTGTGCCAGCGGCGTTCGCGCATGCGGTCGGAACTGCGCGCGAACCCCAGCATGAAGACCGCCGCGGCCATGTAGGGGATCGCCGAATACAGGCCGATCTGCATGGTGTCCTGCACTCCCGCCAGCTTGAGCAGCGTCGGCAGCCAGAAGCTGACGGCGTAGATGCCGCAGATCAGGCAGAAGTAGGTCAGCGCCATGCCGTAGATGGCCGGGTCGCGCAGCACCTGGGCGAAGGCGTGCTTCTTGTGTTCGCCGCGGCTGTCCAGGTCGGCGGCCAGCAGCGCCTTTTCCTCGGCGCTGAGCCAGCGCGCCTCGGCCGGCTTGTCGTCCAGGTAGCGGAAGGCGATCACGCCCAGCAGCACGCAGGGAAGGCCTTCCAGCAGGAACATCCATTGCCAGCCGTCCAGGCCATGCGCGCCGGAGAAGGCCGTCATGATCCAGGCCGAGACCGGGCCGCCGACGATGCCGCCGATCGGGCCGGCCAGCATCACCACCGCCATGACGCCGGCCATGCGCGACTGCGAATACCAGTAGGTCAGGTAGAAGATCATGCCGGGGGCGAAGCCGGCCTCGAACACGCCCAGCATGAAGCGCAGGACGTAGAAGCTCCATTCGCCCTGCACGAACAGCATCGAGGCCGAGGTCAGGCCCCACAGCACCATGATGCGGCTGATGGTGCGGCGTGCGCCGATGCGCGTCAGCAGCAGGTTGCTGGGCACCTCGAACATCACGTAGCCGAGAAAGAAGATGCCCGCGCCCAGGCCGTAGACGGCGTCGGAAATGCCGATGTCCTGCTGCATCTGCAGCTTGGCGAAGCCGATGTTGATGCGGTCCAGGTAGGCGAACACATAACAGAGCAGCAGGAACGGCAGCAGGCGCCAGGTGATCTTGCGATAGAGCGGAGCCAGGCGCGGATCGGCGCCTGGCGTGGCCTGATGGGGCATTGCGTGTCTCCTCGCGGGCGGGTCTGCGCCCGCCGCGGTGGTTGGGGTGGCGGCGGTTCCCGGGGCGGGTCCGCGCGGCGTCCATATTGCGAGCACGCAGTGTTCGAAACAATGACCTGGGTGATAAATTATCGTTGCCTTCAGGGCAACGAAAAAACGACGCCGCGGCCATGCTGCCCGGCGTCTGGATGTCCATGGCAAAACATACAGGGGGGAGTGATGGCGGAAATCAGCCAGACACGGTTGAAGTACTTCAACGAGGTCGTGGCCTGTGGCTCGATCCGCGGCGCGGCCGACAAGCTCGGCACCGCGCCGTCGGTCATCAGCCGCCAGATCCAGCTGCTGGAAAAGGAACTGGGCGTGGCCCTGTTCGAGCGCCGCGCGCGCGGCCTGACGCCGACCGAGGCCGCCGATATGCTGCTGGAGTACCACCGCGCCTGTCGCGCGCAGCAGGAGCACCTGAACGCCCGCCTGCAGGAACTGCGCGGCATGCGGCGCGGCAACGTGCACCTGATGATCAGCGAAGGCTTCATCGACAGCCTGATGGAGCACGTGGTGGGGCCGTTCTGCATCGAGCATCCGCGCATCAACATCAGCGTCAACGTCGGCTCGGTCAACGAGGTGGTCGAGGCCGTGGCCAGCGATGCCGCCCATATCGGCCTGGCCTACAACCCGCCGGTGGATCCGCGGCTGCGCTGCCGCGCCAGCCGCAAGCACCCGGTCTGCCTGCTGGCGGCGCGCGACCATGCGCTGGCGCGGCGCCGCGCGCCGCTCACCATCGCCGACATCCTGCCGTATCCGTTCGCGCTGATGTCCGCGCCGTATGGCCTGCGCCAGGCGGTGGACCTGCTGGAGTTCACCGAACGCATCCACCTGACGCCCAGCCTGACCACCAATTCGCTGCGCGTGCTCAAGCAGTATGCGATCAGCGGCGCCGGGGTGACGCTGATGCCGAACCTGGGCGTGCACCATGAATTGGCCAGCGGCGAACTGGTGGCGCTGCCGATCGCGCATCCGATCCTCAGCGCGCCCGAATGCCAGATGCTGCTGCGGCTCGGGCGGCCGCTGTCATCGGCCGCCAACGAGGTGGTGCGACGCATCGAGCAACGTCTGCCGGCGTTCGCGGCGCCATGAGGGCGGCGTGTCCCAGCCGGGGCGGGGGCGTGGTGAGGAAGGGTGTCGTGCAACGCTGAGGGGCGGGCGTATTTCGTTACCGGTGCGACGGGGATTCCGATTTGGAATCAAGCATTCATGCGCTTTTTCAGGTAATTCTCTGCCGGAGGCCAATGAATAAGCCATTCTTTCAATGAAATCACCATGTAACAGGCGTTTCAAGGCAGCGTAAGCTACAATGGACGCACTTTCGGAGGTTTCTATGTCGGTAATATCCGATATCAAAATACGCCCCCTGGAGCGCGGCGACCTGCACTTCGTGCACAAGATCAACAATAACGACGTCATCATGCGTTATTGGTTCGAAGAGCCTTACGAGGCCTACGACGAACTGGTCGCCCTCTATGACCGCCACTTGCACGACCAGAACGAGCGGCGCTTCATCATCGAGCACGACACCGGCCAGCCGGCCGGCCTGGTGGAACTGGTGGAAATCGACTACATCCACCGTCGCGCCGAATTCCAGATCATCATCGCGCCCAGCTACCAGGGCCGCGGCTACGCCAAGGCCGCCACCCGCATCGCGGTGGGCTATGCCTTCCGCGTGCTGAACCTGCACAAGGTCTACCTGGTGGTGGACAAGGACAACAGCGCCGCCGTCCACGTCTACGAGCGTTGCGGCTTCCAGATCGAAGGGCTGCTCAAGGAAGAGTTCTTTTCCAACGGCACCTACCGCGACGCCTACCGCATGGCGCTGCTGCAGCACGACCACCTGCGCGACGTCGGCCCAGGCGCGCCGGACGCGCCGGTGCTGCGCGACTGGCCGCAGGAAGAGCAGACCGGCTGACGGACGGCGCGACGCCGCGCCGCCTGCTTCAGGCCGTCTGCGGCGCGGCCCGCAACAGCCGCAGCCCGTTGGCCACCACCAGCAGGCTGGCGCCGACGTCGGCGAACACCGCCATCCACAGCGTGGCGTTGCCGGTCATCGCCAGGGTCAGGAACACGGCCTTGATGCCGAGCGCCAGGGCGATGTTCTGGATCAGCACGCTGTGGGTGGCGCGCGACAGGCGCAGGAAGGTGCCGATCTTGCGCAGGTCGTCGTCCATCAGCGCCACGTCGGCCGTCTCGATGGCGGTGCCGGTGCCGGCCGCGCCCATGGCGAAGCCGATGTCGGCGCGGGCCAGGGCCGGGGCGTCGTTGATGCCGTCGCCGACCATGCCGACCTTGCCCGACGGCGCCAGCTTGCTTTCGATGGCGGCCAGCTTGTCTTCGGGCAACTGGTCGCCGCGCGCTTCGTCGATGCCGACCTGGCGCGCGATGGCCTGCGCCGTGGGCGTGTTGTCGCCCGTCAGCATCAGGGTGCGCACGCCCAGCGCGTGCAGGTCGGCGATGGCGGCCGCGCTGGTGGGCTTGACCGTGTCGGCCACCGCCGCCAGCGCCAGCACGCGCTGGCCGTCGCTGAGCGCGATGGCGCTCTTGCCTTGCTGTTCCAGTGCGTCGAGGCGGGCCTCCAGCTTGGCGTCCGACACGCCCAGCTCACGCATCAGGCGGCGGTTGCCCAGCTGGAACACCACGCCATCCACCTTGCCGCTGACGCCGCGGCCGGGCAGGGCGGTGAAGTCGTCCACGTCCAGCAGCGCCTTGCCGGCGTCGCGCGCGGCGTTGGCCACCGCCAGCGACACCGGGTGGTCGGAGCGGGCGGCCAGGCTGGCGGCGATCAACGCCGCGGGTTGGCGCGTCAGGTCGGAGACGTCCCAGTCCTGCAGGTCGGTCTGCACCGGCTTGCCGTGGGTCAGCGTGCCGGTCTTGTCCAGCGCCAGCCACTTCAGGTTGCGGCCTTCTTCCAGGTACACGCCGCCCTTGACCAGGATGCCGCGGCGCGAGGCCGCCGTCAGGCCGCTGACGATGCTGACCGGCGTGGAGATCACCAGGGCGCAGGGGCAGGCGATGATGAGCAGCGCCAGCGCCCGGTAGATCGCGTCGAACCAGGGCTGGCTCCACAGCAGCGGCGGCAGGACCGCCACCAGCACGGCTACGCCGACCACCACGGGCGTGTAGATGCGCGAGAAGCGGTCGATGAAGCGCTGGGTCGGGGCGCGCGCGCCCTGGGCCTGTTCGACCGCGTGGATGATGCGCGCCAGAGTGGTGTTGCCGGCCGCCGCGGTGACGCGGTAGTCGAACGAGCCGGCCGCGTTGACGGTGGCGGCGTAGACCGGGTCGCCTTCGGCCTTTTCGACCGGCAGGCTTTCGCCGGTGATGGGGGATTGGTCCACCGCGGAGCGCCCGCTGACGATGATGCCGTCGGCGGCGATGCGCTCGCCCGGCCGCACCCGCACCACGTCGTCGACCTGCAGTTGCGCCGCCGGCATCTGTTTCCAGGCGCCGTTGGCCTGGCGCACGGTGGCGGTTTCGGGCGCCAGGTCGAGCAGGCCGCGGATGGCGTTGCGGGCGCGGTCGAGCGAGCGCGCCTCAATCAGTTCGGCGACGTTGAAGAGGAACATCACCATGGCCGCTTCCGGCCACTGGCCGATCAGCACCGCGCCGGTGACGGCGATGCTCATGAGCGCGTTGATGTTGAGGTTGCCGTTGCGCACGGCGATCCAGCCCTTGCGATAGGTGCTGATGCCGCAGGCGAGGATGGCGGCGACCGCCAGCGCGGCGGTGACGCCCCAGTGCATGCCGGCGAAATGCGAGGCCTCGGACAGGCCGGCGAGCACGCCGGCGCCGCCGATGGCCCACCAGTTGACGCGCGCGGCCGCCGGGGCCGGGGTGCGCGCGGCGCCCTCGGCCAGCGGTTCGGGCGTCATGCCCAGCGACTTGATGGCGGCGGTGATGCGGTCCAGCGCGCCCTCGGCGTGCACCACCGTCAGGATGCGCTGCATCAGGTTGAAGTCCAGCGCGTGCACGCCGTCGACGCTGTCGAGCTTCTTGCGGATCAGCGTTTCCTCGGTCGGGCAGTCCATCTGGCCGATGCGCAGGCGGGCCAGCAACTGGCCCGGGCCGGCCTGCAGCACGGCCGCGCCGCCGGCGGACATCTGGATGTCGCCGGCATCGTGGCCGCAGCAGGCCGAGGCGCCATGGCCGTGGCCATGGTCGTGGGACGGCTTCTGGCCGTGATCGTGGTCGTGCGAATGCGCCGGAGCATGATCGTCGCCCTGGCCGTGCGAGTGCGCATGGCCATGATCGTGGTCATGCCCATGGTCATGTCCGCCGGACTGGGCCGGGGCCTTGGCGCCGCAGCAGGCGTCCGGCTGCCCGGGCGTGGTGTGATCGGTATGTTTGTTCGTTGCGCAAGACATTCTGGTTGCCTTTTCGTAAGCCGTTGACCGTATTCCACACCTTGGAGTTACTATAGGGTCAACCCCTTTGATCCATCGGATGCGTCCGGGAGGCATGATGCGTATCGGCGAATTGGCCACGGCGGCCGGCACCACGGTCGAAACCGTCAGGTATTACGAGAAGGAAGGGCTGCTGCCCGCCCCGGAGCGCGGCCTGAACAACTACCGCAGCTACGGCCAGACGCACCTGGAGCGCCTGCGGCTGATCCGCAACTGCCGCGCGCTGGACATGACGCAGGACGAGATCCGCGCCATCCTGTCGCTGGCCGACAATCACCAGACTGGATGCGGCCCCATTAATGAACTGTTCGACGAGCACATTTCCCATGTGGACGAGCGCATCGCCGAACTGACCCAGTTGAAGACGCAATTGACCGATCTGCGCCAGCGCTGCCTGTCGGCGCGGCCCGATACGGAAGACTGCGGCATCCTGCACGGCCTGTCGGAAATGCAGGTCGAGGAACGCCAGGAACGCCATACCCACCTGGGTTGAATCCGCCAGTCGCCATGCGCCGGGCAGGGGGATAGCCGTCCCCCGCGCGGCCATGGCGTAATATGAGAACCCTTCTCTTTCCCATTTGGGAACCCCGCCCATCCCGGTATCCCATTCACGCCTTGCCCCATGACCCAGACCACCACCATCACCCCGCTGCACGCCATCACCTCGCGCCGTTCCGTGAAGTTCCTGCGGGGCCCGGCGCCCAAACCCGCCGAGCTCGAACAGATCCTGCAGGCCGCGATGTCGGCCCCCGACCACGGCGCGCTGCGCCCGTGGCGTTTCGTGGTGATCCAGGGCGAGGCCATCGGCAAGCTGGCCGACGTGGCGCTGGAGGCCGTCAAGCGCAGCGGCGATCCGCGCATGACGCCGGAAAAGGAAAAGTCGGTGCGTGAGTGGATGGCGGCCGTGCCGTTGTTCGTCGCCGTGGCGCAGAAGATCGCCCACGACAACAGCAAGATCCCCGAGGCCGAGCAACTGCTGGCCACCGGCTGCGCCACCATGAACATCCTGAACGCGGCCCACATGCTGGGCTACGGCGCGTTCTGGAGCACCGGCATCGGCACCTACGTCGAGGATGTGCAGGCCGCGCTGGGCCTGGATTCGCTGGACTACCGCTTCCTCGGCTTCCTGGCGATCGGCACGCCGGCGTGCGCGGTGCCGCCGGCCAACCGCCCGGACTACCGCGAGTTCGTCACCGAGTGGACCGGTCCGCTCTGAGGCGCGTCGTGGCGCGATGAGAAAACCGGCCGCTGGCCGGTTTTTTTTTGGCGCGCGTCGCCTACCGGTGTGACGCGATCGGCCGGAAGGCCGCGCGCACGAGTTTCTCCAGGCCCCAGCCCGTGAAATAGAAGAGGGCCAGCGTTGGCAGCCCGATCAGCAGATAGCCGCCGACCCAGGACAGCTCACCGAGCAGCCGGTCCAGGTTCAGCTCGTGCAGCAGGGCAAGCTGCAAGGCCAATGGCAATTGCAGCAGCACGAAGCGGCCCTTGTCGTCGCCGTCGGCGGACAGCGCGCCGGCGATGCAGAGGATGACGATGGCGAGGTAGAGCGCGGCAAACACGATGCCGGTCCAGCTGAACCCTTTCGAGGCGGTCAATCCAGGCACGTTGGTTTCCTGGGGAATTGGAAGCCGCAAGTATAGAGGTCGGCCAGATGCGGTCCACCGGGCCACGCCGACGTTGCTCGTCGTCCGGCTTCACGGGGCAGGCTTGCGCGGTCATCAATAAATGACAATAATTCTTATTGTTGATTAGCCCGCCCTCCCATTCCCCGCCATGTCCCATCCTGCGCAGCCGACGCCGCACACCGCCGCCCAGCTGTACGAGGCCCATCATCCGTGGTTGCAGGAATGGCTGCGCCGCCGGCTGGGTTGCCGCCACGATGCCGCCGACCTGGCGCATGACACCTTCGTGCGGGTGCTGGCCGGCCGCCCGACCGAGCCGATCCTCGAACCCCGCGCGTTCCTGACCACGCTGGCGCAGCGCACGTTGTACACGTTCTGGCGCCGCCGCGAACTCGAGCGCGCCTATCTCGACAGCCTCGAGGCCCTGCCGCATGCCTGCGTTCCCAGCGAAGAGCAGCGCGCGCTGGTGGTCGAGGCCCTGATGCAGATCGACCGGGCCTTGCAGCGCCTGCCGGCGCGCGCCCGCCAGGTCTTCCTCCTGAGCCAGTTGCACGAGCTGACCTATCCCCAGATCGCCGAACGCCTCGGCGTATCCGCCATCACCGTCAGGCGCTGTATGAAGCAGGCCGTCACGCTGTGCGTGGCGGCGCGCCTGGCCGCATGAGCGCGCCCGCGCTGCCGGCGGCCGTCGAGGCCGCGGTCGACTGGATGGTGCTGCTGTCGTCGGGCGAGGCGGCCGAGGCCGATCGCGCTCGCTTCGAGGCCTGGTTCCAGGCCGATCCGCGCCACGCCGCCGCCTGGGAGATGGTTGCCGGCGCCGTCAAGACCACTTTCGCGCCGCTGAGCGACGGCGCCTCGGTCCAGGCCGCGGGCGCGGCGTTGCTGGCGCCGGTCTCGCGCCGCCGCGCGTTGCGCAATGCCCTGATGCTGGCGCTGGCGGCCGGCGGGCTGGCCGCGCTGGCCGACCGCCAGACGCCGTTGCGGACCCTGGCCGCCGACCTGCGCACCGGGACGGGCGAACGCCACACCTATCCGCTGCCGGACGGCAGCGAGGTCACCCTGAATGCGCGTTCCGCCGTCGACCTGGCGTTCGATGGCCGCGCCCGCGTGCTGCGGCTGCGCGCGGGCGCGGTGTACGTGCGGGTCGCGGCCGACGCCGCGCGGCCCTTCATCGTCGCCAGTCCCGATGGCGAAGTGCAGGCGCTGGGCACGGTGTTCGGCGTGGCGCGCGACGAGCAGGGCAGCGTCGCCTGTGTGATCGAGCACAGCGTCGAAGTCCGGGCGGCGGGCCAGCGGCGCGTCCTGGTGGCGGGCGAGGGCGCGCGCTTCGGCGCCGGCGGGATCGACGCGCCGGATGCCGCGCTGGCCGAGACCGCGGCCTGGCACGACGGCATGCTGGTGGTGCGCGACCAGCCGCTGGGCGCGGTGGTGGCGGCGTTGCGGCCCTACCGGCGCGGCTTCCTGCGCATTTCCCCCGAGGCCGCGCGCTTGCGGGTGCTGGGCGCCTTCCCGCTGGACGATACCGATCGCGTGCTGGAATCCCTGCGCCAGACCCTGCCGATCGAAGTCGGCGGGCTGGGCGGCTGGCTCGTCAGCATCGACCTGCGCGCCGATGCCGCCGAAAAAAAATGATCGCTTGCGGCGGGCTCGCTGGACATACCTCCTGAAGCACCCCCTTGTCGCAGGAGACTCCATGTTCCCCGTTCGTCCCGCGCCGCAGCTGGCGGCCGCGTTCCTCATTGCCCTGGCCGCGCCGGCCGGCATCGCCCAGGCCCAGGCGGGCGCCCAATCGGGCGCGCCGCAACGCTACGATCTGCCCGCCGCGCCGCTGGCCGAGACCCTGACCCGCATCGCGCGCCAGAGCGGCCACGCGGTGTCGGTCGATCCGGCGCTGGTGGCGGGCCGCCAGGCCCCGGCCGTGGCCGGCACCTACACCGCCGAGCAGGCCTTGCGCCAGGCGCTGGCGGGCAGCGGCCTGGAGTTGCGCATCACCGCCAATGGCACCTTCAGCGCGCGGCCCCTGCCGCAGGCGGGCGGGGCAACCTTGCTGGAACCGGTGCGCGTGACCGGCGCGGCGGAATCGCCCTCCGGCCCGCTGCACGGCTACGCCGCCCGTGTCAGCGCCACCGGCACCAAGACCGACACGCCCATCATCGAGACGCCGCAGTCGATCACGGTGGTCGGCGCCGAGGAGATCGAGACGCTCAAGGCGCAAAGCCTGCAGGATGCGCTGGGCTACGTGGCGGGCGTGAGCCGCGCCGAGGGCCAGGATCGCACCTCCGACAGCCTGTTCCTGCGCGGCTTTCGCGGCAGCCAGGGCAACTACTATCGCGATGGCACGCTGTACACCGTGAACATCTACAACGGACGGCAGGAACTGTACGGGCTGGAACGGGTCGAGTTCCTCAAGGGCGCCGCCTCGGTGCTCTACGGCGCGGCGCCGCCGGGCGGTGTCATCAACACGGTCAGCAAGCGGCCCACGACCGAGCCGCTGCATGAACTGAACGTCGAGGCGGGCAACTTCCGCCGCAAGCAGATCTCCGGCGACTTCGGCGGCGCGCTCGATGACGAGGGCAAATGGTCTTACCGCCTGACCGCCCTCAAGCGCGACAGCGATACCTTCATCGATCACGTGCCGGACGACCGGACCTACGTGGCCCCGGCCCTCAAGTGGCAACCCAGCGACGCCACCTCGCTGACCCTGCTGGCGGAATACCAGGAGGACCGCACGGTCTACGTCTATGGCCTGCCTGGCCAGGGCACGGTGCTGCCCAACCCCAATGGCAGGATTCCGCGCAATCGCTTCACGGGCGAACCGGGCTTCGACAAGTTCATCATGAAGCGCTATTCGATCGGCTACCTGTTCGAACACGCGTTCACGGACCAGCTCAAGCTGCGCAACAGCGTGCGCTACTTCCACGCGGACAGCACCTATTTCTCCACCGACATCTGGCAGTTGCAGGCCGACCAGCGCCACACCGCCGATCGCGGCGCGATGCCGCGCTGGGACCGGTCGTCGGCGGTCGTGGCCGACACATCGCTGCAGTACGACGCCACGACCGGCCCGCTGCGCCACACGCTGCTGGCGGGCCTGGACTACTCGCTGCCCAAGCACGAGACCGAGCGCTACCTGCGCAGCAACACCAACATCGACCTCTATGACCCGGTCTATGGCGTCCCCCTGGGGCCGGCTACGCCGTTTCCGTGGTCGTCCTCGAAAACCGACATGAAGCGCCTGGGGGTCTACCTGCAGGACCAGATCAAGATCGCCGATAAGTGGGTGCTGCTGCTGGGCGGTCGGCATGACTGGGTCACGGTCAACGAACGCAATTTCTTCACCGGCGAAAAGGTCGCGGACAACGAAAAGAGCCAGGCCTTCACCGGCCGCGCCGGCGTCGTCTACCTGGCCGACAATGGCCTGGCGCCGTTCCTGAGCTACAGCGAATCGTTCGAGCCGACCAGCGGCCAGGACCGCCAGGGCAGCCGTTTCAAGCCCACCACCGGCGAGCAATACGAAGCGGGCCTGCGCTATCAGCCGGCCGGGTCGGACACCATGCTGTCGGCGGCGGTGTACCAACTGACGCGCAAGAACGTGAACGTGGCCGACCCGTTCGATACCAACTACGAAATCCAGGCCGGCCAGGCGCGCACCCGCGGGCTGGAGCTGGAGGCGCGCACCCGCGTCGGCCGCCACGCCAACCTGATCGCCGCCTACGCCTACACCGATGCGCGCACGCTGAAAGCCAGCCCGCTGCAACCGGACGAGGTCGGCAAGCGCCTGAACTCGGTGCCCTTCAACCAGTTCTCGGTCTGGGGCGACTACGGCTTCGGCGCCTTCGGCCTGCCGGGGCTGCGGGTCGGCGCGGGCGTGCGCTACGTCGGCAGCACGCGCGGCATGGCGCATGGCACGGCGGTCGAGGTGCCGTCCTTCACGCTGTTCGACGCCATGGTCAGCTACACCACCGGGCCATGGCGGTTCGCGCTCAACGCCACCAACCTGGCCGACAAGACCTACATCGGCAGTTGCACCTACGGCTGCTTCTACGGCGAGCCGCGGCGGGTGATCGGCACGGCGACCTACCGCTGGTAGTCCCCGGGGCGGGCGGCAGGGCGCAACGCCCTGTTGACGCGCCCGGCGGCCCTGGACCACCGCGGGTAGCGAGGCCCGGCGCGGCCCCTGTCTCGGGGCCGCGCCCTGTGCTACTCTGGCTCCCGGCCGTGCATGATTATCCCTTTGCAGCGGCCGACGATGGCAATGTCCGAGGTCACCCCCTTGGGCAGTGTCTTGGTAAGAAGAATGCGCATGACACGATCAAGCGTGGAGACAATTCATGAGCCAATACGGGCCGCTGAAGTTGCACGTCCCCGAGCCTACCGGGCGTCCGGGTTGCAAGACCGACTTTTCCTACCTGCGCCTGTCGCCGCCCGGCGAGGTGCCCAAACCCCCCATTGATGTCGCCGCGATCGACACCGGCAACCTGGCCTACAGCCTGGTGCGGGTCATCGACGACGACGGCCGCGCCGTCGGCCCGTGGGCGCCGGAGATCAGCGACGAGCTGCTGCGCCGTGGCATGCGCACCATGCTCAAGACGCGCATCTTCGACGGCCGCATGCTGACGGCCCAGCGCAAGAAGAAGATCTCCTTCTACATGCAGAGCCTGGGCGAAGAGGCCATCGGCTCGGCCCATGCGCTGGCGCTGGAGCAGGGCGACATGTGTTTCCCGACTTACCGCCAGCAGAGCATCCTGCTGGCGCGCGACGTGTCGCTGGTGACCATGATGTGCCAGCTGATGTCCAACGAGCGCGACCCGCTCAAGGGGCGCCAGCTGCCGGTGATGTATTCCGACCGCGAGAACGGCTTCTTCACCATCTCGGGCAACCTGGCCACGCAGTTCATCCAGGCGGTGGGCTGGGGCATGGCCTCGGCCATCAAGGGCGACACGCGCATCGCGTCCGGCTGGATCGGCGACGGCGCCACCGCCGAGGCGGACTTCCATACCGCGCTGACCTTCGCCCACGTGTACCGCGCGCCGGTGATCCTGAACGTGGTCAACAACCAGTGGGCCATCTCGACCTTCCAGGCCATCGCCGGGGGCGAGGGCGCGACCTTCGCCGGCCGCGGCGTGGGCTGCGGCATCGCCTCGCTGCGGGTCGACGGCAACGATTTCCTGGCGGTGTATTCCGCCTCGCGCTGGGCCGCCGAACGCGCGCGCAGCAATCTCGGCCCCACCCTGATCGAATGGGTGACCTACCGCGCGGGCCCGCACTCCACCTCCGACGACCCCTCCAAGTACCGTCCCGGCGACGACTGGAGCCACTTCCCGCTGGGCGACCCGATCGAGCGCTTCAAGAAGCACCTGATCCTGCGTGGCATCTGGTCCGACGCCGAGCACGACGCGGTGCGCGCCGAGCTCGACGCCGAGATCCAGGCGGCGCAAAAGGAAGCGGAAAGCTACGGCACCCTGGTGGACGGCCACGTCCCCAGCGCCGCCAGCATCTTTGAAGACGTCTACAAGGACATGCCGGAGCACCTGCGCCGGCAACGTCAGCAGCTCGGAGTGTGAGTCATGGCTATCGATAACAATGTTGGTCCGGCGTCCGCGCCGATGACCATGATCCAGGCTTTGCGCTCGGCCATGGATGTGATGCTGGAGCGTGATGGCAACGTGGTGGTGTTCGGCCAGGACGTGGGCTATTTCGGCGGCGTGTTCCGCTGCACCGAGGGCCTGCAGGCCAAGTACGGCAGCTCGCGCGTATTCGACACGCCGATCTCCGAGGGCGGCATCGTCGGCGTGGCGGTGGGCATGGGCGCCTACGGCCTGCGGCCGGTGTGCGAGATCCAGTTCGCCGACTATTTCTATCCGGCCTCCGACCAGATCGTGTCGGAAGCGGCGCGCCTGCGCTACCGCTCGGTGGGCGAGTTCATCGCGCCGATGACCATCCGCATGCCCTGCGGCGGCGGCATCTACGGCGGCCAGACGCACAGCCAGAGCCCCGAGGCGATGTTCACCCAGGTCTGCGGGCTGCGCACGGTGATGCCGTCCAACCCGTACGACGCCAAGGGCCTGCTGATCGCGTCCATCGAGAACGACGATCCGGTCATCTTCCTGGAGCCCAAGCGGCTGTACAACGGCCCGTTCGACGGCCACCACGACCGTCCCGTGACGCCGTGGACCGGACGCCCGGGCAGCGTGGTGCCGACCGGCTACTACACCGTGCCGCTGGACACCGCCGCCATCGTGCGGCCCGGCAATGCGCTGACGGTGCTGACCTATGGCACCACGGTGCACGTGTCGCTGACCGCGGCCGAGGAAACCGGCATCGACGCCGAGGTCATCGACCTGCGCAGCCTGTGGCCGCTGGACCTGGAGACCATCGTCAACTCGGTCAGGAAGACCGGCCGCTGCGTCGTGGT